>JBNLET010000069.1:0-16879 GCA_050305135.1 Rhodocyclaceae bacterium
CGAATCGAGCCTGCAGGAAGGCCTGCTGTTCGAGCGGCGCAGCTTCCACGCGGCCTTCGCGCTGGAGGACCAGAAGGAAGGCATGGCCGCCTTCGTCGAGAAGCGCCCGCCGCAGTTCAGGCACGAGTAGCCGCATCACCGCGGCATTCGACACGAGGGGCGCTACGGCGCCCCTTTTTGCGCCCAGAAGCCGCGCAACATAAAATCTCCGTAAAAACCCTGACACTTTTTATATTTTGTTGTTTTATATCAACTTTTCTAATTTGAAACGAATTTGTGCGACGCGCCAATTAGCGCTTGACACCGAACTCCGCCCGTCTATAATCCACTCTATGTCGCAGCGCACAAACATGTGCCGGCAACAAGTCAGTCACCGAATCAACCCGTCGAGGAGATCCCTAATGTTCGCAACCCCCGAGCAGTTCGCCGCCACCAGCAAGGCCAACGTCGAGAGCCTGCTGTCCGTCGCCAACACCGCATTCGCCAGCGCCGAACGCCTGACTGCCCTGAACCTGAACACCGCCCGTGCCGTGCTGGAAGACGGCGTGGCCAACGCCAAGGCCCTGATGGGTGCCAAGGACGTGCAAGAGCTGGTTTCGCTGCAGACCGCGATGGCCCAGCCGATGGTCGAGAAAGCCGTCGCCTACTCGCGCAACGTCTATGAAATCGCTACCCAGACCCAGGAAGAGCTGTCCAAGCTGGTCGAGTCGCAGCTGACCGAAGCCAACAAGAGCGTCGCCGAAGTGCTGGACAAGGCCGCCAAGTCCGCGCCGGCCGGTTCCGACGTGGCCGTGGCCGCCGTCAAGTCCGCCATCGCCGCCGCCAACTCGGCCTACGACAGCATGACCAAGGCTGCCAAGCAGGTCGCCGAGATCGCCGAAGCCAACGTGACCGCCGCCACCAACGCGACCGTCAAGGCTGTCAGCACCGCCGCTCCGAAGTCCAAGAAGGCTGCCTAAGCTTTCTTGGCGGGAGAGAGGACGAGGCCCCGCGCTGCGGGGCCTTTCTTCGTTCACCTTCCGATCGCGGCGGCCCATCGGCATAGCCGCGGATCGCATCCTCAAGCTTCGGAGTCGACCTCGGCCAGGAAGCGCTCGACGGCTGCGGCGGCCGGCAGCGGATGGGTCTGCAGCAGGAAGTGCGGGCCGGGCAGCCGGACGACGCGCGTGCGGGGGGCTGCTGCGGCAACCAGCCGCGCCGCGGCGGCGGGCACCAGGCCGTCACGCTCGGCCTGCAGATAGAGCAGTGGCAGGCGCAGCGTCTCGGCCTGCGACACCACGTCCACCCGAGCCACCTCGGCCAGCCGGGCGCGCAATACTTCTACGCCGACCTCTTCCAGCACCTCTTTCAACTGGGTCCTGAGCGCCGGCGTCCCGCCGCGGCCCAGCAACAGCGCCGCCAGCAGCCGCGTCGGCGGCAGCGGCGAGCGGGCCGCCAGCGCGGCCAGCCACGGCCGCGGCGCGCGCAGGAAGCTGCAGGCCAGGATCAGGCCACGCACCCGTTGCCGGCATTCGGCCGCGACGCGGACCGCGATCGGCCCGGAGAAAGACTCGCCGAGCAGGTAGAAGGGCCCACTGCGCGGCAATCGCGCGAGCACGTATTCGGTCAGCGCATCGTAGCCGAGCGAGGCGTCGCGCGAATATGCGACGACCTGCGGCGTCGCCTCGCCGCGCAACGCGGCACGAAAGCCGTCGAACAATCGTCCCGTGCCGTCCATGCCCGGCAACAGGACGAGGGGCGTCACGCGGCAGTCGGGTAGTGGTGCGGGAAGAGCCGGTGCATCTCGGCCTCGATCCACTGCTGCGCGGCGGTGTTCACCTGCTCGGGCGTCATGCCGTGCGGCTCGATCGGCGGGCCGATGCTGACCACCACCTCGCCGGGGCACTTGACGAAGGCATTGCGGCGCCAGAATTCGCCGGCGTTGTGGGCCACCGGCACCACCGGCGCGTCGGTGCGGGTCGCCAGGAAGGCGCCGCCGACCTTGTAGCGCCGCTTGGCGCCGGGCGCGACGCGGGTCCCCTCCGGGAACACCACGATCCAGAACCCCTGCGACAACAGCGCCCTCCCCTGCTCCTCGACCTGTACCAGCGCGTCCTTGCCGGCGCCTCGATCGATCGAGATGATCGGCATCTGGGCCAGCCCCCAGCCGAAGAACGGCACACGCAGCAATTCGCGCTTCAGCACGAAGGCCAGCGGCGGAAAGATGTGCTGCAAGGCCATCGTTTCCCAGGCCGACTGGTGCTTGCACAGGATCACCGAGGCTTGTTGCGGCAGGTTTTCGCGCCCGACCACCCGGTAGCGGATGCCCAGCAGGTGGCGCACGAACCACAGCGTGATGTCGGTCCAGACCGTGATCAGCCGATAACGGGTGTGGGGTTTGAACGGAAAGGTCAGGAAGGCGAACAGCGCGAACGGCGGCGTCACCACGACCAGCACCAGCGCGAACAGGACCGAACGGACTAGATTCACGATGCACCGCTCTCGCTGGTCAGGTGATCGACCACCGCGGCCAGGTCGGGGAAGATCTCGACGCCGTCCGGCAGATCCGGATCGTCCCGCGTATTTTCGCCCTTGCCGGTCAGCACCAGATACGGCTTGCAGCCGACCGCGACGCCGGCCTGCAGGTCGCGCAGGCTGTCGCCGACCACCGGCACGCCTTCGAGATTGACGTTGAAGCGCTCCGCGATCTGCTTCAGCATGCCCGGCTTGGGCTTGCGGCATGCACAGGTCGAATCGGCCGCGTGCGGGCAGAAGAAGATCGCGTCGATCCGCCCGCCGACCGCCATCACGCACTTGACCATCTTCTCGTGGATGCTGTTCAGCGTATCCATGTCGAACAGGCCGCGGCCGACACCCGACTGGTTCGAGGCCAGCACCACCCGCCAGCCCCATTCGTTCAGGCGGGCAATGGCTTCGAGCGAGCCCGGAATCGGCAGCCACTCGTTCGGCGACTTGATGAACTGCTCTGAGTCGCGGTTGATCACGCCGTCGCGATCGAGAATGATCAGCTTCATCTACCCTCCCCGGCTCGTACCCGCCCGTCCCGCCTCACGACAGCCTCGACAAGTCCGCCACCCGGTTCATCAGCGCCGCGAGCCGGGCCAGCAAGGCGAGCCGGTTGCGCCTGGTGAGCGGTTCTTCGACGTTGACCATCACCTCGGCGAAGAAGCGGTCGACCTCGTCGCGCAGGCCGGCCAACACCTTCAGCGATTCGGTGTAGTCGCCGTTCTCGAAGTGCGAGCCGGCCAGCGGCGCGACCTCGGCGATACGCTGGAACAGCGCCTTCTCGGCTTCTTCCTGCAGCAGCGCGACGTCCGGCTCGCCGAGCTGCTCGTCGCTCTTCTTCAGGATATTGACGATGCGCTTGTTGGCGGCCGCCAGCGCCTCGGCCTGCGGCAGTTGCTGGAAGGCCAGCACCGCCTGCAGCCGCGCCGGCACCAGGTCGACGCGGGTCGGCTGTAGCGCCAGCACGGCGTCGATCGCGGCCACCGGGTGGCCGGCATCGCGCAACTGGTTCTTCAGCCGTTCCAGCATGAATTCGAACAGCCGCGACTCGAAACCCTGCTGGTCCAGCACGGCAGGCTCGAATCCGCCGGCCGCATCGCCGATCAATTCCGCCAGGTCGAGCGGCAACGGCGTCTCGATCAGGATGCGCAGCACGCCCAGCGCCGCCCGGCGCAGGCCGAACGGATCCTTGTCGCCGGTCGGCAGCATGCCGATGCCGAAGAAGCCGGCCAGCGCGTCCAGCTTGTCGGCCAGCGCCACCGCGCAGGCCACGTTGCCTGCCGGCAGGGCATCACCCGCGAAGCGCGGCAGATAGTGCTCGGCGATCGCCGCTGCGACCCTTCCGTCCTCGCCGTCGTGTTCGGCGTAGTAGCGCCCCATCACGCCCTGCAGCTCGGGGAATTCGCCGACCATCTCGCTCACCAGATCGGCCTTCGCCAGCCGCGCCGCGCGCCTCGCCGGCACCTCGTCGGCACCGAGCCGCGCGGCGATCGCTCCGGCCAGCCGTTCCAGCCGGCCGACCCGCTCGAGCTGGGAGCCGAGCCGGTTGTGATAGACCACGCTGGCCAGCCGGTCGAGCCGGCTGTCGAGCGTCTGCTTGCGATCCTGCAGGAAGAAGAAGCGCGCGTCCGACAGCCGCGGCCGCACGACGCGCTGGTTGCCCAGCACGATGTTGGACGGATCGGCCAGCGCCATGTTGGAGACGATCAGGAAGCGATTCAGCAGCCGCCCCTCGCCGTCGAACAGCGGGAAGTATTTCTGGTTGGCGCGCATCGTCAGGATCAGGCATTCCTGCGGCACGCTGAGAAATTCCTGTTCGAACTCGCCGACATAGACGCTCGGGTGCTCGACCAGCGCGGCGACCTCGTCGAGCAGGTCGGCGTAGTCGCCCAGGCTGGCCTGCTGCCGTTCGGCCTCGGCCCTCAGCAGCGCCTCGATGCGCGCCCGACGCTCGCTGAATTGCGGCACCACCTTGCCTTCGGCCAGCAGCGTCGGCTCGTAGGCATCGGCAGTGGCGATGTCGATCTCGCCGCGGCTCATGAAGCGGTGGCCGCGCGTCGTTCGTCCGGCCTCCAACTCGAGCACGCGGCCCGCGACGACCTGGTCGCCGTGCAGCATGATCAGCTTGTGCACCGGCCGCACGAAGGTCGCGTCGCCATCGCCCCAGCGCATCACCTTCGGGATCGGCAGGCCCTTGACGGCTTCCTGTACGATGTCGGCCAGCACCTCGGCGAGCTTCGCGCCGGGCACGGTGCTGGTGTGGAACAAGGCCTCGGCCTTGCCGTCGATGCGGCGCTCGAAGCCGGCCACGGCCTCGTCCGGAATGCCCTTGGCGGCCATCTTCTTCTGCAGCGCCGCGGTCGGCCTGCCGTCGCCGTCCAGCGCCACCGCCACCGGCATCAGCTTTTCGGTCACGGTTCGTGCCGGCGCCTCGGGCAGCACCTCGGAGATCGTCACCGCCAGCCGGCGCGGCGAAGCGAAGCAGCGCACCGCGGCGCCGGCGTCGGCCAGTTGCGCCGTCACCAGGCCGGCCGCGATCGCGCTGCCGAAACTCTCACCCAGCCGCGGCAGCGCCTTCGGCGGCAGCTCCTCGGTCAGCAGTTCGACCAACAAAGTCTTCTGGCTCATCGCGCCACCTCCGGCTTGGCCAGCATCGGGAAGCCCAGCGCCTCGCGCGAGGCGTGGTAGGCGGCGGCGACCGAGCGCGACAGGTTGCGGATGCGACCGATGTAGGCCGCGCGCTCGGTGACCGAGATCGCACCGCGGGCATCCAGCAGGTTAAAGGTATGGCCGGCCTTCAGCACCATCTCGTAGGCCGGCAAGGCCAGGCCGGCCTCGATCAGGCGCTTGGCCTCGGCTTCGTAATTGCCGAACAGCGGGAACAGGAAGTCGATGTTGGCCTGCTCGAAGTTGTAGGTGGATTGCTCCACCTCGTTCTGGTGGAAGACGTCACCGTAGCTCACCCGGGTGCCGTCCGGATAAACCGCCCAGACCAGGTCATAGACGTTCTCGACGCCCTGCAGATACATCGCCAGCCGCTCGATGCCGTAGGTGATCTCGCCCAGCACCGGCTTGCAGTCGAGGCCGCCGACCTGCTGGAAGTAGGTGAACTGGGTCACCTCCATGCCGTCCAGCCAGACTTCCCAGCCCAGCCCCCAGGCGCCCAGCGTCGGGTTCTCCCAGTCGTCCTCGACGAAGCGGATGTCGTGCTGGCCCGGGTCGATGCCGAGCGCGCGCAGGCTGTCCAGGTAGCGCTCCTGGATGTCGAGCGGCGAAGGCTTCAGCACCACCTGGTACTGGTAGTAGTGCTGCAGCCGGTTCGGATTGTCGCCGTAGCGGCCGTCCTTGGGACGGCGCGAGGGCTGCACGTAGGCCGCGTTCCAGGGCTCCGGGCCGATGGCCCGCAGGAAGGTGGCGGTGTGGGAAGTGCCGGCGCCGACTTCGAGGTCGTAGGGCTGCAGCAGGACGCAGCCTTGCTCGCCCCAGAAATTCTGCAGCGTCAGGATGATCTGCTGGAAGCTTGGTTTCGTTGCGGTCATGGGTCGCGGGCCGGAACGGGCCGCCCGATGGACATAAAGACCGCGATTTTACTGTCTTTTGCCGCCCGTCTTCCATCCGGCGGACGGCAGCGGCAGGATCAGGCTTCGCGCAGGCTGTCGAGCGGAATCTCCCATTTGTCGATCAGGTAGCGCAGCAGCGTCTGCTCGCCTTCGCTGAGCACGCCGTCCGCCTTGGCGGTGACCAGCATCGCCGACAGCACCAGCTTGCGCAGCTTCGGATCGCTGACCTCGCCGGCCAGCCGCGCCAGCCGCTCGCCCGACAGCAGTGCCACGTGCTCGCCGCTGCCGCCGATCGCCAAGTCGCGGCACAGTTCCAGCAGCACCTGGTAGAAGCCCTCGGACTCGATGCCGAGCATCGAAAACACGTTCAGGTCGCGCAGGCGGTCGATCTCGCAATTGTCGAGTTCCCCGTCCGCCACGACGGCCATCGCCACCAAGCGCGCCAGCGCCTGCGGACTGTTGATCGGATAGCTGCGCATTCCGGTATCTCCCGCTCTTTGTCTCGCCGTGTCCTGCAGACTGCAATGATGCCGCGGATCGGGCGGCCAGGCGAACCCGGCCGCGTCAGGGCCCGGCCCGGCGGCGGACGGCCAGCGCCAGTACACAGGCCGCCGCCGCGAGCGTCAGCGGCGCCCGGTCCCGCCAGCGCATGTAGGGCGTCTCGCCGCGCCGTCCCTGCACCTCGACGCGGATCGCGGCACGCTCGAAGGCCGGCAGCACCGCCTCGACCCGGCCGTCGGGCAGCACCGCTGCGGTCATGCCGGTATTGGTCGAACGCAGCATCGGCCGGCCGGTCTCGAGCGCCCTGATGCGGGCCATCTGCAAGTGCTGCGGCTGGGCCAGCGAATCGCCGTACCAGGCCAGGTTGGAGAGGTTCAGCAGGATCGTCGCATCGGCGGCAGCGGTGGCGATTTCGGCCCCGAAGACGTCCTCGTAGCAAATGTTGATGCCGATGCGCTGGTCGTCGAAAATCATCGGCGGCTGGTGGCGGCCGCCCGGCGTCTGGTCGGACATCGGGATATTGGCCCAGGCGTAGAACCAGCCGAACAGCGGCGGCGAGTATTCGCCGAACGGCACCAGGTGATTCTTGGCGTAGCGCTGCGGCGGCGAAGCACCGACGCTCAGTGCGGCGTTGTGGATCGGGCCGGCGGCCTCGCGCTCGAAGACGCCGAACACCAGGTCGCCGCCGTGGCCGGCCACCGCATCGGTCAGGATCGCCAGATAGCCCTGCGGCAACTGGTCGGCCAGCATCGGCAGCGCGGTCTCCGGCAGCACCACCAGCCGCGCCGGATGCTCGCGCACCAGCTGCAGATTGACCTGCAACCATTGGCGCACCAGGTCGGCCCGCCACTTCAGCGACTGCTCGACATTGGTCTGGACCAGCGACACGGTCAGCGGCGCGCCAGCCGGCTCGGTCCAGCGGCGCTCCTTGAGCCACAGCCCGCCGGCCGCGACGGCCGCCAGCAGCAGCAGCGCCGGCAGCGGCGCCCGCCGCCGCCACGGTGCCAGTGCCAGCGCGGCGGCCGTCAGCGCCAGCAGGAAGCCGATGCCATAGACGCCGAGCACCGGCGCGTAGCCGGCCAGCGGGCTGGGCGGCGTCTGCGAATAGCCCAACGCCAGCCACGGGAAACCGGTCAGCAGTGTGCCGCGCAGCCATTCGGCCAGCGTCCACAGGCCGGCCGCCAGCAGCGCGTCGGCCAGCGGCCGGCGCCGCTGCAGTGCCACCCACAGGCCGCCGGCCAGCGCCGGATAGAGCGCCAGGTAGCTGCAGAAGAGCAGGATCGCCACTGCCGCCAGCGGCGCCGGCATGCCGCCGTAGCGGTTCAGCGCGACGAACAGCCAGGACACCCCGCCGAGGAACAGGCCCAGCCCCCAGGCCAGGCCGGTCAGGAAGCCCCGCCCGGCGCCGGGCTGATTCTGCAGCAGCCGGAACAGCAGCGCGACGCTCAGCAGCGGCAGCGGGAACAGGCCATACGGCGCGAAGCCGCCGACCGCGACGAAACCCGCCGCGGCGGCCAACGGAAGCGAAAGACGCATCAATCGGATCCGGCGCTGGAAACCGTCTCCGGCAGCTTCTCGATCAGCAGCGTGTAGACGCGCCGGCTGTCGGCGCGCAGCACCTGGATGCGCAGATCGTCGATCGCGACGAGCTCGCCGCGCTTCGGCAGCCGGCCCAGGTGCTTGATCACCAGGCCGCCGACGGTGTCCACGTCGTCGTCCGGGTAGGCGGTGCCGAAGGCGGCATTGAAGTCCTCGATCTCGGTCGTGGCCTTGACCCGGTAGCGCCCCATCTGGTCGAGGCGGATGTTGTCCTCGGCCTCGTCGAAGTCGTATTCGTCCTCGATGTCGCCGACGATCTGCTCGAGCACGTCTTCGATCGTCACCAGGCCGCACACGCCGCCGTACTCGTCCACCACCAGCGCCATGTGGTTGCGGCTGATGCGGAATTCGCGCAGCAGCACGTTGAGCCGCTTCGACTCCGGCACGAAGACGGCCGGCCGCAGCATGTCGCGCAGATTGAACTCGCGCCCGGCGAAGAAGCGCAGCAGATCCTTGGCCAGCAGGATGCCGGTGACGTCGTCCTTGCCGTCGCCGACCACCGGGAAGCGCGAGTGGGCGGTCTCGATCGCGAAGGCCGCGATCTCGTTCACCGGATCGTCGAGGTGCACGACGTCCATCTGGGCGCGCGGCACCATCACGTCGCGCACCTGCATTTCGGACACCTGCAGCGCGCCTTCGATGATGGAAAGGGCATCGGCATCGACCAGATTTCGGTCGAAGGAGGAATGAAGCAGTGCGAGGAGTTCTTCGCGGTTCTCGGGCTCCCTGCTCAGCAGGGAGCCCAGGCGGTCGAGCAAACTAGGTCGACTAGGGGAACTGTCCATTGTTCGGGTTGGTGAGGAATGGGCGATGGGCAATGGCAGGCAAGCATATTGCCCATTGCGCATCACTCACGCACCGCAAACTCCATTATTCGCCCGCGTACGGATCGGCAATGCCCAATCCGGCGAGAATCTCCCTTTCGAGCCCTTCCATCCGTGCCGCCTCGGCCTCGTCCTGATGGTCGTAGCCCTGCAGATGCAGCATACCATGCACCACCATGTGGGCGTAGTGCGACAGCAGCGGCTTGCGCTGGGCCTCGGCCTCGGCCGCCACCACCGGCGCGCACAGCACCAGATCGCCGACCAGCGGCATGCCCGGCGGCAACGGCATGTCCTCGCCTTCGTCATAGGCGAAGCTGAGCACATTGGTCGGATTGTCGCGGCCGCGGTATTGCCGGTTCAGCACCTGCCCTTCCTCCGCCCCCACCAGCCGGATCGTCAGCTCCGCATCGCGGCGCATCGCGGCGCGCGTCCAGCGCAGGAAGTCCGGCCGCCGCGGCAGGCCGGGCAGACCGCGCAGGCCGGCGCCGCGCTGCAACGACAGCCGGATCGAAACGCTCATCGGCGCCCTCGCCCGGCCCGTTCCGGTACCCGGTCCTCCTCGCCGGCCTCGGCCGCCTCCAGCGCCGCCATGCGCTGCTCGTAGGCGGCAACGATGCGCGCCACCAGCGGATGGCGCACGACGTCCTCCTTGAGGAACTCGGTCACCGCGATGCCGCGCACCGAATGCAGGATGTCGCGCGCCTCGCGCAGGCCGCTCACCTGGCCGCGCGGCAGGTCCACCTGGGTCAGGTCGCCGGTCACCACCGCCTTGGCGCCGATGCCGATGCGGGTCAGGAACATCTTCATCTGCTCGGCGGTGGTGTTCTGCGCCTCGTCGAGGATGATGAAGGCATGGTTCAGCGTGCGGCCGCGCATGAAGGCCAGCGGCGCGATCTCGATCGCGCCGCGCTCGAACAGCTTGCCGACCCGCTCCAAGCCCATCAGGTCGTAGAGGGCATCGTAGAGCGGGCGCAGGTAGGGATCGACCTTCTGCGTCAGGTCGCCGGGCAGGAAGCCGAGCCGCTCGCCGGCCTCGACCGCCGGCCGGGTCAGGATGATGCGCTCGACGTTCTCGCGCTCGAAGGCGTCCACCGCGCTGGCCACCGCCAGGTAGGTCTTGCCGGTGCCGGCCGGACCGATGCCGAACGTGATGTCGTGTTCCTGGATGTTGCGCAGGTAGTCCACCTGCCGCGGCGTGCGGCCGTGCAACTCCGACTTGCGGGTCAGCAGCGCCGGCGCCGGCTGGTTGGCCTGGCTGCGGTTGGCCAGCTCGACCAGGCCGAGCTGGATGTCGTCGATGCTGAAATCGTCGTTGGCGATGTCGTAGAAATGCTGGATCGCGCGGCCGGCCTGCTGCACCTGGCCGGCCTTGCCGCGTACCGTGAAGCGCTCTCCGCGGCGGGCGATCTCGACGTCGTAGGCGGTTTCGATCTGGCGCAGGTTCTCGTCCAGTGCGCCACACAGGTTGGCCAGGCGCTGGTTGTCCAGCGGCTCCAGCACCACTTCCATGCTTCTCGCCAATCAGCTCTCCCGCAGCACGATCTCGCCGCGCAGGCTGTGGGGCAGCGCGGCGGTGATCGTGACATCGACGAATTGGTTCGCCAGCCGGGCCTGGCCGGGGAAATTCACCACCCGGTTGTTGTCGGTGCGCCCGGCCAGTTCGTTCGGATCCTTCTTCGACGGGCCCTCCACCAGCACCCGCTGCACGCTGCCGACCATCGCGGCGGAAATCGCCGCCGCCTGCTCGTCGATGCGCTTCTGCAGCCGCGCCAGCCGCGCCAGCTTGAGCGGCTGCGGCGTGTCGTCGGCCAGGTCGGCCGCCGGCGTGCCCGGCCGTGCGCTGTAGACGAAGCTGAACGAGGTGTCGAAGCCCACCTCGTCGATCAGCTTCATCGTCGCCTCGAAATCGGCCTCGGTCTCGCCCGGGAAGCCGACGATGAAGTCCGACGACAGCGACAGGTCGGGCCGCGCGGCCTTCAGCCGGCGCACCAGCGACTTGTACTCGAGCGCCGTGTAGCCGCGCTTCATCGCCGCCAGCACCCGGTCCGAGCCGGCCTGCACCGGCAGGTGCAGGTGCGACACCAGCTTCGGCAGCCGCGTGTAGGCCTCCACCACGCGGGCCGTCATCTCGCGCGGGTGCGAGGTCGTGTAGCGCAGCCGCTCGACGCCTGGAATGTCGTGCACGCACTCGAGCAGGAATGCGAAGTCTGCCATCTCGTCACTGCCCGGCGCCATCGGCGCCCGCCAGGCATTGACGTTCTGCCCCAGCAGCGTGATCTCCTTGACGCCCTGCGCCGTCAGGCCGGCCACCTCGGCCAGCACGTCCTCGAGCGGGCGGTAGATCTCGTCGCCACGGGTGAACGGCACGATACAGAAGGTGCAGTACTTGCTGCAGCCTTCCATGATCGAGACGAAGGCGCTGGCCCCCTCGACCCGGGCCGGCGGCAGATTGTCGAACTTCTCGATCTCCGGGAAGCTCACGTCCACCTGGGCATGGCCCGACTGGCGCCGCTCGGCGATCAGCTGCGGCAACCGGTGCAGCGTCTGCGGGCCGAACACCAGGTCCACGTAGGGTGCGCGGGCGACGATCGCGTCGCCCTCCTGGCTCGCGACGCAGCCGCCGACGCCGATGATCAGCTCCGGCTTCTGCTGCTTCAGGTGCTTGACCCGGCCCAGGTCGTGGAACACCTTTTCCTGCGCCTTTTCGCGCACCGAGCAGGTGTTGAACAGGATCACGTCGGCCTCGTCCGGATTGTCGGTGGTCTCGAGGCCTTCGCTCGCACCCAGCACGTCCGCCATCTTGTCCGAGTCGTACTCGTTCATCTGGCAGCCGAAGGTGCGTATGTAGAGTTTCTTCATCAAGCGTCTTCAGGGTTGATGCGGCTGCGCCCGCTCCGCCCGCGCCGGCCCGATCCAGGCCCGCCACAGGTCGCCGTTGGCGTTCATCAGCACCCGCGCCGGATAGCGGCCGCGCAGGCTGGCGGGCAGCACCAGCCGGTTGCCTGGCCCGACGATGCGCACCGCCGGCGAGATCCGGTAGCGGGCATCGTCGATGACCACGTCGCCGCGGCCGGTAAAGGTCAGCCAGACCAGCTTGGCGTCGTCCGGAATGATCGGACGAGCCGCGCAGGGCGCGGGCAACACGCCCCAGGCCAGCAACAGCACTGCCGCCCACGAACGCCAGCGAGCGATGCCGCTCCGGCGCAAAAGCCGCGAATACTCGTTCAACGCGCCCTCCAAGTCAATGCAAGTTTCTGATATGGCTAAGGATAGCCCCACTGCCACGGCCACGTCGCCGGTTTCGAACGCGGCGCGGCGGATGGTCTTGACCAGATCGTCTTCGCAACGCTATTATCGCCGGCTTCGTGGTGATGTAGCTCAGACGGTTAGAGCGATGGATTCATAACCCATAGGTCGGCGGTTCGATTCCGCCCATCACCACCAGACTCCGGGAAACGGCCCGCGCCACTAGCGCGGGCCGTTTTCTTTGTTCCGCACCGCGGCCGCGTGCAGCACGCACCATTCGCACGCCTCCCGCTCGTCGCCGGCCAGCCAGCGCTCGATGAAATGGATCTGGTTGGCGTCGTACAGGATCGGCGTGTGGCCGGTGTCCGGCACGTGCATCAGTTGCAGTTCGCGGCCCTTCTTCATGCGTTCGATGGTCGGCGGCAGCAGCGCGTCCGACTGCAGGCCGTGGATCAGCAGCACCGGGCAATGCACCTCGCGCCAGCGCGCCCATTGGTCGAGGCTGTGCTGCGCGTCCCGCTTGTAGGCCTGCATGGCCCGGATGTCGTGGCGGTAGATGCGGCCGCCGTCGGGCTCGGACCAGCGGGTCTGGTAGTAGCTCAGGTGGAAGCGCACCTCGTCGCCGGCCGGTCCGAAGTTGCGCTGCGCGGCGCCGATGCGGCGCAGCAGGTCGGCCGGGTTGCGGAAGACGTAGTGGCGGGCCAGCGCCTGGGCGCGGCGCAGTCGGCGCGCGCGCGGGATGAACGGGCCGATGTCGTTGAGGATCAGGCGCTCGATGCAGCGCGGCCGGCGCGCGGCGAGTTCGATGCCGACGCTGCCGCCGAGCGAGGAGCCGAGCAGCGTGACCGGCCCGCCGCCGAGGTGATCGATCAGCTGGCTCAACTGCTCGACGTGGCTTTCGAGCGAATAGTCCTGTTCGTCGCACAGCCAGCCGGAGGCGCCGCGCCCGGCCCAGTCGAGACAGATCACCCGGTAGCGGCCGCGCAGGGCGTCGGCCAGGAAGGCGAAGCGCATCGCGCTGTTGGTCAGGCCGCCGCAGCACACCAGCAGCGGCGCCCGGCGGTCGCCCCAGGCGGTGTAGGCGAGACGGACGCGGTACGGCCGGCGCATGCGGCGCGCCGTGCCGGGCTGCAGCCGTGCCGGATGCTCGTATTCGAAGTGCGCCGCGACGAAATGGCCGGCGAAGCGCGCCGCGGTCGCTTCGGCCTGGCGCAGGTAGTCGAACCAGCTGCGCAGCGGGATGGACGGGTCCGCGTCCAGCGCGTGCGAACTCAATCGCCTCCTCCACGCGTCTTGTCGCGCTCCCGCTCGCGCTGCCTCAGCACGTCGACCATGACGTTGAAGGTGCGCGCCAGCTGGCCCAGCTCGTCGCGCGAGGTGACCTTGACGCCGGCCGCCGAATAGTCGCCGCCACGCAGCGCATCGGCGGCCGCGGTCAGCGCCAGGATCGGCCGCAGCAGCGAACGGGCGAAGAACACCGCCAGCAGCAGGAACAGTGCGCCGACCACGGCGACGCTGGCCAGCACGTTGTCGAACAGCCGGGTCAGCGGCGACTCGAAATAGGCGCGCGGCTCGCTCACGCCGACCACCCAGTCGTGGCCGGCCACCGGCGCGAAACCGGCGATCTCGGCCTGGCCGGAGACGGTGGAGCGGTAGGCGACGTTGCCCGGCGCCTGGGCGCCGATCATCGCGCCGGCCAGCTGCGGCATGCCGAGGTCGTCGATGTGGTCGCGGCGGAAGCGCCGGTCGGCCAGGATGTCCTTCAGCGTGGCCGGCGCCAGCGCCCGCAGGCTGGCGTACAGCAGCTTCGGATCGTGGTGGTGCAGCAGCACGCCGTCGCCGTCGATCATGAACGGCTCGCGCGCGCCGGGCTGGCGACCGCGCGCCAGGATCTGGTCCACCACTTCGCCCTTGACCCGCAGCACGATCACGCCGACCACCTCGCCGGCCGCCATGCGCGCCGGCTCCGCGAAGAAGATGCCCGGTTCGCCGGCCACCGCGCCGACGATCACGCCGCTGACGTAGGAGTGCCCGACGATGGCCCGCTGGAAGTAGTCGCGGAACGCGAAGTTGCGGCCGACGACGGCCGCATCGCTGGACAGCAGGACCGTGCCGACCCGGTCGTAGAGCATCGCCAGCTGCACGTCCGGGTTGGCCCGCACCAGGTCGTCCAGCCGCCGCTGCGCGCGGCCGCCGCTGCCGCGCCGCTCGGGCGGCTGCAGCAGGTAGTCGAGCAGTGCCTCGTCCGAGGCCAGGTAGCCGGACAGTTTGCGGTTGTCCGACAGCATCTGGGCGACCCGCGCCGCCAGGCTGTCGGCGAGCTGGGTCAGGTTGCGCAGTTCGCCGGCACTGACGCTGGCGGTGCTGGCGGTCAGGTTGTAGTAGGCGGTGATCAGCATCGGCGCCAGCGCGGCGAACACCATCGCGACGGTCATCTTGACCGACAGCGGCCAGCTCGCCGGCCGCAGCAGCCGCTGCAGCCCGTCCTGCAGCCGGCTGCCGAACGATCTGCGCCGCGGCGGCGCGCTCGTGCCCGCGTCGCCGGCGGCCAGCGCGTCGGGCAGTGCCATCGCCGCCGGGTCGGCCGCGAACAGCGCCTGGCGGAACTCGGCCACGCTCTGCGGCCGGTCCGGCGCATGGGGCTCCAGCGCCCAGTCGATGGCCGCCAGCAGCTCGCGGCTGTAGCGCTCGGCGCCGCGCTCCCGCGCCGGCGTCATCGGATCCGCCACGGCAGTGCGCAGCGTCGCCTCGGGCGGCTTGTCGCCGAACAGCATCCAGTACAGCGTCGCGCCGAGCGCGTAGATGTCGGTCCACGGCCCCTGGGTGCCGCTGCCGTACTGCTCGACCGGGCCGTAGCCCGGCGTGATCATCGTCACCTCGCCCTCGCGCCCGCCGGTGGGCCCGGCCGAGCCGAAGTCCAGCAGCACCAGCGAGCCGTCGTCGGAGCGCACCGAGATGTTGTCCGGCTTGATGTCGCGATGCATGAAGCCGGCCCGGTGCACGGTCTCCAGCCCGTGCAGCAGCGGCACCAGCAGGTCGAGCAGATCGCGTTCGGTCATGCCCTGGTGGTCGGGCCACCACTGCCGCAGCGACTTGCCGCGCTCGTATTCGAGCACCATGTAGGCGGTGTTGTTGGCCTCGAAGAAGCGCGCCACCCGGACGATGTTCGGGTGGCGGAAGGTGGCCAGCGTGCGCGCCTCGACGAGGAAGTTCTCGAGCCCCTGCAAGTACATCTCGAGACGCCTCGCACCGCGCGAGCTGACGCGCTGGTCCTGCAGCCGCAGGGCGATCTGGGCCGGCAGGTATTCCTTGATCGCCACCTTGGCGTGCAGGTGGATGTCCGAAGCCAGATAGGTGATGCCGAAGCCGCCCTGCCCGAGCACTCGTTCGATGCGGTATTCGTGCAGCCTGAAGCCCTGCGGCAGCGTGGCGCTGGCGGGCGGTTCGGCGACGATGAAATCCGCGCTGGGCTTGGTCTGGGGCAGTGGCAGCACGACGGTGCGCTGGTCGTCGGCGGCCGGCGCCGGGCAGCTGCCCGCGTCCTGGCGCGGCAGCACCATCGAGACGCCGTCGAGCGGCTGCGCCATCACCCGCGTCGCATCGTCGTCGGCTCCCATCACGCGGGTCGCATCGTCGTCCGGCGCCATCGCGCGGGTGGCCTCCTCGTCCGGCTGCGCCGCGATGACGCGGGTGGCTTCCGGATCGGCCGCCGCCGGCGCCGGCGGAAGTTCGCTGCGCGGCCCGCTCATGGCGCGGCCTCCGTGCCGTCGATCAGTTCCGCGTAGTCGAACATCGCCAACGGCGGCGGCAGGCCGAGGCGGCGGGCCACCGGCAGGTTGACCTGCAGCGAGAAGCGCGACAGCGTCTCGACCGGAATGCTGGCCGGCGCCCGCTGGCCGAGCAGGATCTGCTCGGCCTTGTAGGCGGTGAACTGGCCGACGCTTTCGTAGCGCGACACCACGCCGGTCAGCGCGCCGGCCTTCACCAACGCCTCGGTCGAGGCGAAGCTCGGCAGCGCCAGCTGCACGGCCTCCTCGAGCACGCGGCCTGCGATCGTGGTCAGGTAGGAATCGGGCGGCAGGTACAGCCACTGGGCGCCCTCTCGCTTCAGATCCGCCAGCATCCGCGCCGCCGGCGCGCCATCGGGCAACCCGTTCGCATCGAGCGGAAAACCCTTCGCCAGCACCCGGAAGCCGTCCCGCTCGGCGAGCGCGCGCACGCCATCTACCACCAGGCGCGAGTTCTTCTCGTTCGGCGAATAGATGAGGCCCAACACCTCGAACGGGCGATAACCGCGCATCGCCCGCAGCTGGGCATCGACCGGCGCCATGTGGCTGACGCCGGTGATCAGCCGGCCGGAGGATGCCATCGATGGCACCAGGCGGGCCCCGACCGGATCGGCCACCAGCGTGAATACCGCCGGAATCGTCGTGATGTGGCGGGCGGGGTCGGCATCGTCGTAGGCACCGAGCACACCGAGGCTGACCGTCGTGCCCCAGGTGTAGACCAGATCGGGTGCCTGGCGCCGGATCTCCTCCACCACCGCAGGCAGACGCGCACGGTCGCGGGCGATGTCGTGCCAGAGGATCTCGGCCGGGATCCGCCGCGCCGCCAGATAGGTCTCGAAGCCGTCCTCGACGCGGG
>JBNLET010000070.1:0-3813 GCA_050305135.1 Rhodocyclaceae bacterium
CCCCTCCCACACCCCCGAAATCCCAACCCCCGGAAGCGCGAAGCCGCGAATTATACACACCACTAGCGCCCACGCAAGCGAATCCCGCCGACGCTCAGAGGACGTGGTAGTTGGACAGTTCGTAGCCGGAGCCGCGGACCAGCGTCGACAGCCTGCGCAGCTTGCAGACACGCCCGTCCTTGCTGAGGAAAACGTGGTCGGACGCGTCCGGGCCATGGCTCGGACGGACGACGCGGATTGCGCTGCCGCGCCGCACCGGATCGCAGATCAGCGCATCGGACAGTGCCTGGCCGTTGTCTACCGCGACGGCGGTGGCGGAATGGGCGATCGTTTCGATGCCGACAATGCCCGCGCCGTCGAGGGACCTGACGATGCGGCGCACGATGCCGACGTGCCAGCCCGTGCCACCTTCGGCCTGAACGCCCAACAGATCGCCGACGACGATGCGATCGCAGTCGGCAGCCGGCACCAGGATCCCGATGCCGTTGCGGCTGACGTCCAGCATGCCCCAACCGTCGGCATGGGAGCCTACTTCTCCGCCTTCGAGCAAACCTGCGTGCAGGTGGCGGAAGCCCATCAAGGCCTTCAACTTGCCCTGCAGCGGATGCCTGCGCTGGCGTCGGGTACGACGAATGTCGCCCCATTGACGCAGCAAGTGGTGGACAACCCCCAGCACTCTTTCCCCTGCCCGCGGACCGGTCGCCAGGACGGCCGGCACGAGCCCCTTGGCGACGACGCCGGCCAGTTCCTCGAGTACTGCGGCGGCCTCGCCCGGCCACAAGTAGATGCCGGGCGCCGGCCCGCCTTCGGTGTCACGCAATCTGTAGGGCGCAGCTGCCGGCGCCAGCGGCAGGACGAATCGTGCGCCCTCGTCGGCGCTTCGGCTCAGGCGCAGCGCCGCCGCGGCATAGCGGATCATCCGATCGCTGAGGTCGATGGCGTCCGGAGGCAGCTGATCCAGGCCCGCGCAGCCCAGCGCGAACGTGCGCAACAGCTCCCGTTCGACCGAGGTCTGGGCGGCGCGCCCCTGCCGCAGTACGACATGCCTCGCAGCCAGCCCTTCCGCGCAGGCGAGCTGGTAGGTGGCGACCACGTCCTGCCAGAGCGCCGCATCGGGCGTGTTGTAGTAGACGAGCGCTCTCCACTTGAGGACGTTGCCGCATACCCGCATGCGGCGAACCATCAATTCGAGGCGCAGGCCGCGCTGCAACTGCTCCGGCGCCAGTGTTTCGAGCGACTCTCTGTAGGTAGACAGCAACTCCTGCAGGAAACGGCAGCCGGCCCGCCAACCGGCATGCTCGGAGCCGAAGCGCTCGTCGCCCTGCAGATAGTCGGCGGTGAGGCTGCGCAGATGGGCGTGCGCCAGTTCCTCCAGATTCGTGACGCGGCCGAGCAACGCCTGGCCGCGCAACGCGTCCTCGCCCCTGCAGCGCTCGAGCGCGGTCGACGCCGTGTCGATCAGCGCCACGCTGTCGGCGTGCCGGGTCGGCATGCGCATGGCGCGCACCAAGGCGTCGAATGCATTCCAATGGCCACCCATCGGCGAGTCTCCGGAAGCCTGTCGGCATACTCCAGCGGGTCGGAACCGAAAATCTAACACACCCCCGATCCACCCCGACACACGTCGATGCAGATAGCCGGACGGCGGCGGCGGGCATTGCCGATCGGGCGCGCTTACAATCACGGTTCGAACACCCCGGATAGGCGATCCGATGAGGCAGTATCACGAACTGATGCAACATGTGCTCGACCGAGGGCACCACAAGGAAGACCGTACCGGCACCGGCACGCTGTCGGTCTTCGGCTGGCAGATGCGCTTCGACCTGGCGGACGGTTTCCCGCTGCTGACCACCAAGAAGCTGCACACGCGCTCGATCATTCACGAGCTGCTGTGGTTCCTGAAGGGCGAGACGAACATCCGCTACCTGAAGGAGAACGGGGTCTCGATCTGGGACGAGTGGGCCGACGAGCAGGGCGAGTTGGGGCCCGTCTACGGCAAGCAGTGGCGCCACTGGCAGTGCGCCGACGGCAGCGAGGTGGACCAGATCGCACGGCTCGTCGAGGGCCTGCGCAGCAATCCGGACTCCCGCCGCCACATCGTCTCGGCCTGGAATCCGGGCGAGATTTCCGGCATGGCGCTGCCGCCCTGCCACGCGCTGTTCCAGTTCTACGTCGCCGGCGGGCGCCTGTCGTGCCAGCTCTACCAGCGCAGCGCGGATATCTTCCTCGGCGTACCGTTCAACATCGCTTCGTACGCGCTGCTGACGATGATGGTGGCGCAGGTGTGCGGCCTCGATGCGGGCGACTTCGTGTGGACCGGCGGGGACTGTCATCTGTACTCGAACCATCTCGAGCAGGCGCTCGAACAGCTGCGGCGCGACTGCCGCCCGCTGCCGACGATGCGGCTGAACCCGGCGGTGCGCGAGCTGCTCGATTTTCGCTTCGAGGATTTCACGCTCGAAGGCTACCAGCCGCACCCCCACATCGCGGCACCGGTCGCGGTATGAGCCGGCGGCCCGAGCTCGTCGTGATCGCCGCAGTCGCGCGCGACCGCGGCATCGGCATCGAAAACCGCCTGCCCTGGCACCTGCGCGCAGATCTGCTGCGCTTCAAGGCCATCACCATGGGCAGCCCGATCATCATGGGCAGGAAGACCTGGGATTCGCTCGGCCGTCCGCTGCCCGGCCGCCGCAGCATCGTGATCAGCCGCAATCCGGCGTTGCGGCTGGCGGGTGCCGAAGTCGCGGCCTCGCTGCCGCAGGCGCTGCAGATCGCCGCCGGCGCGGCGAGCGCGTTCGTGATCGGCGGCGAGCAGATCTATGCGCTGGCGCTGCCGCTGGCCGACCGGCTGCTGCTGACCGAGGTGGATGTCCGGGTGCCGGCGGATGCCCACTTCCCGGACTGGTCCGCCAAAGACTTCGAGGAGGTCCGCCGCGAGCACCACGCGGCAGACGCCGACAACGACTACCCGTTCGACTTCGTCGAGTACCGCCGCATCAATCCTGCGTGACGCAGTCCACGTAGTAGCGCAACTGGCCGTCCTCCATCTCGGCGACGAGGCCGTGCACGTCGGTCTCGAAGCCGGGAAACTGGAGATTGAACTCGCGCACGAACTGCAGATAGCGCACGATCGTCCGGTTGAAGCGCTCGCCTGGGATCAACAGCGGGATACCCGGCGGGTACGGCGTGACCAGCATCGCGGTGACGCGATCCCGCAATTCGTCGATCGGCACGCGCTCGATCTCGCGGTGGGCCATGCGGGCGAAGGCGTCGGCGGGACGCATCGCCGGCACCATGTCGGAGAGATACATCTCGGTGGTCAGGCGCGCCACGTCGTTGGACTTGTAGAACTCGTGGATGCGCTCGCACAAATCCTTCAGTCCGATCTTCTCGTAGCGCGGATGCCGCGCGATGAATTCGGGCATCACGCGCCACAGCGGCTGGTTGCGGTCGAAGTCGTCCTTGAACTGCTGCAGCTCGGTCACCATCGTGTTCCAGCGGCCCTTGGTGATGCCGATCGTGAACATGATGAAGAACGAATACAGGCCGGTCTTCTCCACCACGATGCCGTGCTCGGCCAGATACTTGGTCAGTACGCCGGCCGGGATGCCCCACTCGGCGAAGTCGCCGTCCACGTCGAGGCCCGGCGTGATCAGCGTGGCCTTGATCGGATCCAGCATGTTGAAGCCCGGCGCCAGATTGCCGAAGCCGTGCCAGCGCTCACCGGCCCGCAGCATCCAGTCGTCCCGCTCGGCGAGCCCGTCCTCGGACAGGAAATCGGGCCCCCACACGCTGAACCACCAGTCGCCCTCG
>JBNLET010000071.1:0-14293 GCA_050305135.1 Rhodocyclaceae bacterium
GGTGGCGCTGTTCGAGCACGCCTGGCAGAACCGCCTGCCGCTGCTGATCAAGGGGCCGACCGGCGTCGGCAAGACCCGCTTCGTCGCCCACATGGCGGCCCGCCTGAACCTGCCGCTGTTCACGGTGGCCTGCCACGACGATCTGACCGCCGCCGACCTGGTCGGCCGCCACCTGATCGGCGACGGCGAGACGCGCTGGTGCGACGGTCCGCTGACCCGCGCGGTGCGCGAGGGCGGCATCTGCTACCTGGACGAGGTGGTCGAGGCGCGCCGCGACACCACCGTCGTGATCCACCCGCTGGCCGACGACCGCCGCCTGCTGCCGATCGACCGCACCGGCGAGCTGCTCGAGGCGCCGCCGTCCTTCATGCTGGTGATGAGCTACAACCCCGGCTACCAGAACTTCCTCAAGGGCCTCAAGCCCTCGACCCGGCAGCGCTTCGTCAGCCTGCGCTTCGACTTCCCGTCGGCGGCGCGCGAGGAAGCCATCCTGCGCGGCGAGACCGGCTGCGAGGCGATGCTGGCAACGCAACTGGTGTCGATCGCCAACAGCCTGCGACGGCTCAAGGACGTGGATCTCGAGGAGGTCGTATCGACCCGCCTGCTGGTCTACGCGGCCCGCCTGGTGGGTACCGGCATGGCGCCGGCAGTCGCCTGCCGCAGTGCCATCGTCGAGAGCCTGACCGACGATCCGGAGGTCGCCGAGGCGCTCGCCGAGGTGGTCGACGCCACCTTCGGCCGCTGATTTCCGGCGACGCATCGGACTTTCCGCGCTGCTCGAGCCGCCGGTCGGAAGGCCGGCGCACGCCCGGCCCGCACCGCCTCGCGCCCACATGTGGTCTACTGACGGCTGACCGCCGCCACGCACGTCGATGCCTCGGTCCGTGGCATCTCAGTCGTGCATCCTCCGCGCGACCCCTCGTACGCTGGCGGCCCGAGACAACCCCCGCAACCGGGCGAGCTTCGTGAGGTCGATTCCAATGCGCATGTTCGTCCTTCTCTGCGCCTTGCTCGCGCTCACCGCGTGCGCACCGAAGACGCCGCCGGAGGTCGCCGGCGACTTCTGGAGAGCCGTCATCGCGAGCGACGCGAACGGTGCCGTCGAGTCCTCCACGCTGGGCGACGCACGAGACTTCGACGGCTTCTCGCACAACTGGACTGGCTTCAAGCCCACGTGGGGAAAGACCAGCGTCGAAGGCGAGCACGCGAGCACCGCCACGACGCTCAGCAAGACGACCCGGGACGGCGCCAAGACCATCGAATTCGACACCATCCTGATCAAGCGGCAAGGCCAATGGAAGGTCGACTACGCCGCGACCGGCAAGGAGGTCCGCAGCGCCCCCTACGCCCGGCTGTTCGACCAGTTGGAGCGCCTAGGCAAGAGCATCTCGGAGCAATTCTCCGACGCCTCCGCGCAGTTCGCGGCGGAAATGGAGCGCATGCAACGCGAACTCGCCGACCTCTCCCGGTCCGTCGGCGACCAGGCGGCGGAGATCGTCGAGCAGCAGGCCGAGGCGCTCCGCAGCACGCTCGAGGAGCTGGCCGATTCGATCCGGCGCGCGCTTCGGGAGCACGAAAAGAGCCTGTCCGACGATGACCGGGAGATCCTGCGGGAAGTTTCCGACGACCTGGATCAGCAGCGGGAGGCGCTGTTGCAGCCCACCGTGGCGTCCATCGCCGACGGCGGCAGATCAGTCGCGGATGCAAACCAGCGCCTCGACGCCATCCACGACGACACGCTGACGCCCTACAAGAAACAATGGCAGGCGTGGAGCAGGCAGACCGAAGAGGACATGAAGCGGTTCATGGCCGACATTTCGACGATGGCCGGGGAGTAGGAAGCGCTGCCGGCGGCCGTCTCGCGCTGCTGGTCAGACGGTAGGGCGCAATGCCCTCCGGTTATTGCGCCCTACACGGGTTGCAGCCCGCAGCTTGTAACCAGGGAAGGTTTCGGGGTAGGCAGATGAATGACCTCCGTCTCGCCGCACTCCATGACTGCAATGTGGTTAACGACGGGCCGCTTGTCCGGAGAGTCGAACCATGCAACTATTTTTTAGTTACAATCGCAGCGCAACAACCGTAGGTTGGAATGTCTAAGATCAAGAAGAACGTTGATCGGCTCACGGCAAAGCCCCCGCCATCAGACTTCAAGTGGTCCGAACTCAAAAGCGTCCTTGAGCACCTTGGGTACGAAGAACTGAAGGGGTCCGGCTCGCGCCGCAAGTTCGTACATAGGAAGACCAAAGCATTGATCATCTGTCATGAACCGCACCCGCAACCGGAGGTGGACAAAGGTTGCATCGCACAAGTGGTGAGGCATCTCAAAGACAACGGGTTCATTGGGGACTGACCATGGACGTGTTGAAATTCGGAGACTACGAAGGCACAGCGGAAGTTTGCGTTAGTCGAGGCGTTTGTCACGGGAAGATTCTATTCATTACCGATCTGGTCACGTATCAGTCGGAAACGGTCGCGGGTCTCCAGAAGGAATTTGAGGCCGCCGTTGAGGACTACATCGAAACCTGCGCTGCAATCGGCAAAGAACCACAAAGGCCCTTCCGCGGCCAGTTTCAGGTACGCGTGCCGCCCGACCTGCATCGCAAGGCCGCGTTGCGTGCCACTGCCGAGGATGCTTCCCTTAACGAAATTATTTGCCGTGCCCTCGAATACTACCTCTGCGAATCGCCGAGCGTGAATCACACCTACTCGATCACTTTCGAGGCGCCAATCGCAGCAGACGGCACTTTTGAGCTGTCTGCATCCGGACCGACGAAGTGGGGAAAAGTACATGCCACGCACTGAGAATCCGCAAGAGGTCGAACTCGTTGCAGAACCACTTACCCTAAAAGAGTTGGCTGAGGTTCTAGTCAAGCACCATGGTCTGCACGAAGGCATGTATGACGTGTCATTCAGCATGCAAATTGGCGTTGGCCCCGTAGGCCCGGACAAGGATAGTCGCGTTCCTGGCGTATCGATTGGCCTTCAAAGGATCGGTTTGGCCCGAGCGAAAGAGATTGGTCCAGGTACCGTCGATGCCTCAAAGGTCAACCCGAAGCGGTCGCGCAAGGTCGCCAAAGTCTGAGCGCTGCGGTGGGCGCCGACAGCACTGGAGCAGCCGCTCCGGTGCCCGGTCTCTCCGATTCCTCGGCGGCAGCAACTGGCCGGACTGAGACATCCAACAGCCCTGACCAGGCATGTCCGGTCACCACCGGGGCCCGAGCAACACCGCGGTCAGTCTGCACCCGCCGGGCTGGGCTCGAGATCCCGATGCATTGTCCATGGCCGGCCGGGATCGCCTTCGCCAGACCGACTTCCTGCCTCTGCCTCGCCACGCGGGCCGGCATCGCGATGCTCGACGAAGCGCCACTCGAAGCGACAAGCACCGATGTCGTGCAGAATCCTGACTTCCGGGCGCAGTTGCATGTCGCCGCCGAGTCTTCCATTTCGAGCAAGGAGTCCCCGTGAGAGTGTTCCCCAGCCTTCGCCTGATCTGCCTGCTGGCAGTGCTCGTCGTACCCGTCGCCGGGCGGGCGGCGAGCTTCGCCTCTTCCGCGTCCGAAGCCGGTTCCGCGTCGGTCGGCAGCGCCTCGGATTCCCTCCACGCGTCGAGCAACAGCTCGAGCTCGGACGACGACGTCGCGCACGGTGACTACCGCGTTACCGAGGTCGCGCAGGCGCCGGAGCGTGCGGACTTCGCGCGGGTGACGCTGCGCTCGGACGAATCCCGGCACGAGTTCAAGCTCGATCTGCCCGCTGCGGTGTGGACGGAGCAAGGCCTGAAGGCGGGCGACCTGGTCCATGTCGAGCCCCGCCCCTACGGTTTCGAGTTCGCCCGTGGCGAAGCGCGCGACGCGTTCTACCTGGTGCTCAACGATGAATGGTATGGCGAGCTGGCGGCCCGCCCGCTGAAGAATCTGTGACGGCACGCCGGCTGCTCGCGGCCGCAGTTGCTGCAGCGGCATGCGCGCTTGCCGGCGCGGCCGAGGCGGGCTCCGCACGGTCCGGATCGTCGGGCAGCCAACAGTTCTGCGACCGATCGCAGCCCATGTCCGCAGCGGTGCAGGACAGGCTGCTGGGCTTCGCGGCGATCGTGCGTGAGCAGCTGTCGGCCGCGGGCGACGGTGTCGCGCTGCTCAGCCGCTCCGGAGTCGACCTGTCGCAATTCCGCATCCGCTATTCGCATGCGGCGATCGCCTGGCGGAGCGAGGCCGGCGCGTGGACGGCGCGGCAGCTCTACTACGCCTGCGATGAAGGTCGGCCCCGGCTCTACGACCAGGGCATTGCCGGCTTCGTGATCGGCACCGACGACGCGACGCAGGGCTACGTCTCGATCGTCACGATTCCATCGCACGCGGCGGCGCAGTTGCGCCGCACTGCCCTGGACACGCCGCGCGCGCTGCGATTGCTGGCCGCGGACTACAGTGCCAGCGCGTTTGCCTTCGGCCTGCGCTACCAGAACTGCAACCAGTGGCTGGTCGAGCTGCTGGCGACGGCGTGGGGCAATCTGGCGGACGGCGAGGGCTTGCGCGCCAGCGCGCAGGATTGGCTGCGCACGGCCGGATATGCGCCGCGGCCAATCCCGGTCTCGAACTGGCAACGCTTCGCGTCCGTCTTCGTGCCGCTCGTGCACGTGGACGACCACCCCGAGGGCGACCAATTCGCGCTGGCCTTTCGCGTCAGTCTGCCCGGCTCGATCGAGGCATTCGTCCGCCAGCGGTTTCCGGCCAGCGAGCGCGTCGAAATCTGCCACGACGACAGGCGGATCGTCGTCCGTCGCGGCTGGAGTCCGGTGGCCGACGGCTGCCGCCCCATGCCCGGCGACCGGGTGATCGCGCTGGGCACTTGACAGCTCGGACGCGGCATCGCGCCGGCGAGGCGCGGCATTGCTTGGCCGGATGAATTCGGCCCTCCGCCTGCCCGGCCCCGCGACGACCGCCGGGCCTATTTCTTCAGCAAGCCCACGACGAAAAGCAGCAGCGCGGCACCGACGACCGCCGTTACGAGCGAGCCGATGATTCCGCTGGCCGATATGCCGAGAAGGCCGAACACCATGCCGCCGATCACGGCGCCGACGACCCCCACCACGATGTTGCCGAGCAAGCCGAAACCGCCACCCTTCATCAGCGTGCCGGCCAGCCAGCCCGCCACGGCCCCGATCGCGAGAAATATCAGGAGCGAGCTCAGATCCATTTCAGTTCCCCCCTTTCAAGACGCAGTGCCTGGCGAAATCGGCAACGTCGTTGGCCGACCACTCTCCCTTCGGCTTGTCCTTCATCTGCGTACACCACCGCTCACTGCCCACCTCCGCCGAACAGCCCGGCAGGACCGACAACGTCGCTGCAAGGAAGACCACCGGCAGGATATCCCTCAATCCGTTCATTGCCCCCTCCGACTTCGAATCGCGCGACCCGATCTTACCCGACCACGACACCCCGCGGTGAAGCGCACCGGGTGGCGCCGGGTGCCCCTGCGGTCCGCCGCGGCCGGCACTCGGGCGCTGTAGGAGCCCGCCTACGAGCGATCGCGCCGCCCTCCGATAGGGTCTCCCCCGCCGTCTCCCTAAGCTGCAAATCAGGTTCCCGGCCGCGTCGCACCGTTGCGACCGCTCGGCGCCGGGAACGAAGAACAAAGGAGACCGATCATGAAACGCGCCTTCATCGCCACCACCGTCGCCGCCAGCCTGCTGAGCCTGCCTGCGTTGCCGCTGCAGGCCGCGGACAAGCCCGCCGAGCCGGGCGCGATGGGACAACTGATCAGCGATTCGGGCCTGAGCGGCCGCGTCAAGGCCGCGCTGGCGGTCAACGGGGCGACCCACGCGCTCGACATCGAGGTCAGCACGACCCGTGGCGCGGTCACCCTGCACGGCGTGGTGGACAGCTTCGACGAAGCCACCGAGGCCGGCCGGGTCGCTGCCGGGATCGATGGCGTGCAGGCGGTCAACAACGAGCTCGAGATCGTTGCACCGGCAGCGCGCGACGGCGCCGGCTCGGTCGCCCGCTACCTCGGCGACAGCGCGCTGACCGCCAAGGTCAAGGCGGCGCTGGCGGCCGACCCGGTCACCGAAGCGGTCGAGATCGAAGTCAGCACGACGCGCGGCGTCGTGACGCTGGCAGGTTACGTCGACGGCGGCGAGGAGATGCGTCAGGCGATCGGCGTCGTGCTCGCGGTCGACGGCGTCAAGGGGGTCAGGAACCACCTCTTCCTGGCCGCCAAGCTGAGCGACGAGGAGCCCGGCGCGATCGGCCAGTACATCGACGACTCGGCGCTGACCGCGCGGGTCAAGACCGCACTGGCGATCGACGACGTGACCGAGGCGAGCGAGATCGAGGTCGAAACGACGCGCGGCGTGGTGACGCTGAGCGGCCGTGTCGATGGCCGGCAGGAGGTCGAGCGGGCGATCGCCGTCGCCGGCGCCATCGACGGCGTGCGCCGCGTCGAGAATGCGCTGACCGACCATTGAAACGGCCCGCATCGCCGTCCACCGAGGCGGGCGCCGGGCGGATTTCGCACGCGCAGGACATGTCCTGCGCGCTGCGTGTCCACCCGCCTCGCCATCCGCAACGAGACCATGAGACGAGAATTCCATGAGCGGACCTCAGTGGTTCCTGCTGGTCGGCGCGGTGCTGGTCGCGATGGGCCTGACCGCCCCGCTGATCCGGCGCCTGCCGGTGACCTCGGCCATCATCTACCTGGCGCTCGGGCTGCTGGTGGGCCCGACCATGCTGCGCCTGTTCCATTTCAACCCGCTGCGCGAATCCGCGCTGCTCGAACTGCTGACCGAGGCCGCGGTACTGATCTCGCTATACGCGGCCGGCGTCAAGATGCCGGTGCCGTTCAGCTTCGCCCGCTGGCGCGCGCCGCTGCTGCTGGCGACCGCATCGATGGCCGTCACGGTGCTGCTGGTGGCCGCCTTCGCGCACTTCGCGCTCGGCCTGCCGGCCGGCGCGGCGGTGCTGCTGGGGGCCATCGTCGCCCCCACCGACCCGGTGCTGGCGACCGACATCCAGGTGCGCCATCCGGGCGACCGCGACCGCCTGCGCTTCGACCTGACCTGCGAGGCCGGCATGAACGACGGCAGCGCCTTTCCGTTCGTGATGCTCGGCCTCGGCCTGCTCGGCCTGCACGAGATCGGCGACGCCGGACTGCACTGGCTGCTGCGCGACGTGCTGTGGGCGACGGCCGCCGGCGTCGCGGTCGGGCTGGCCTGCGGCCGCCTGATGGCGCTCGCCGCGGCGGCCCTGCGGCGCAGCCACGGCCAGCACGAGCTGATGGACGACTTCCTCGGGCTGGGCCTGATCGGCGTCGTCTACGGCATCTCGGACCTGCTCGGCGGGTGGGGCTTCCTGGCGGTCTTCTTCGCCGCCGTGGCGCTGCGCCAGACCGAGGAGAGGCAGCGCGCGCGACAGCTCGGCCTGCCGGCGGACGCGCCCGCGGTGGCCCAGGTCAGCACCGCTTCGCTGGTCTTCAAGGAACATCTCGAACGCCTGTCGGAGCTGGTGCTGGTGCTGCTGGTCGGCGGCTCGCTGTTCCTCGATTCGTGGAGCTGGCGCGCGCTCGGGCTGGCGCTGTTCCTGTTTCTCGTGGCGCGCCCGATCAGTGTCCTGGTCGGCCTCGCGGCGACCCGGACGCCGCGCCGCCGGCGCTGGATGGCCGGCTGGTTCGGGGTGCGCGGCATCGGTTCGCTGTACTACCTGATGTACGCGATCGGGCAGGGGCTGCCGCGCGAGATCGCGCTCGAACTGGTGCACCTGACGCTGGTCGTGATCACGCTCTCGATCCTGCTGCACGGCATCAGCGCCAAGCCGCTGATGGCGCGGATGGGGCGGCTGGCGCCCTGCTGAGCGGTTTCGGCCGCGCGCGCTGCTACCATTCCGTTCGACCACGCGCCGGGCGCCGGTGCACTGCGACGGAGGCGTCATGGGCGAACGCGGGACACGAGAAGACAGCGAGGACATCGGCGATGCCGGCGGCCGGACACGGGCCAGCGCGCCGCGCCAGTACCTGCTGCTGGCCGGCGGCTGCCTGCTGGCGCTGACGCTGCTGGTCACCAGCTACCTGCAATCCTCGCTCGGCCTGCAGGCGCTCGACGAGGTGCTCGGCCAGTCGGCCAGACTCGATCGCGTGGACAGCCTGCAGATGCTGATGGTGGACGCCGAAACCGGCGTGCGCGGCTATCTGCTGAGCGGCGAGCCGGTCTACCTGGAGCCCTACGAACAGGCGGCGGCCCTGCTGCCGGAGGCGATCGCCCAGATCCGGCGCGACATGGCCGGTCGGCCGGCCGAGCACGACCGCGTCGAGGCGCTGGCGAGCCTGGTGAAGGCCAAGCTCGAGGCGATGGCCGAAGCGGTCGCGCGCCGCACGATGGAGGGCCGGCAGCGGGACGACCTGGTCGGCAAGATCCTGATGGACGAAGCGCGCAACCAGCTCGCCGACCTGCGCGGCCTGATCAACGAGGACATCGCCCACAGCATCCAGGTGTCGACCGGCGGCTTCCGGCTCACGCGTGCGATCGGCATCATGCTGGCGCTGGGCTCGCTCGCGCTGCTGCTGGCGCTGTTCGCCGTGATGAGGCGGCAGAACCTGCTGCGCGGGCGGCTGGCGGAGCTGCTGCGCACCGAGAACGCCCGCCTGGAAGCACAGGTCGCCGCGCGCACCGCGGAACTGTCGCAGCTCGCGCGCTACCTGACCGTGGCGCGGGAGGCCGAGAAGGAAAGCCTGGCGCGCGAACTGCACGACGAACTCGGCGCATTGCTCACCGCCGCCAAGCTCGACGCCGGCTGGATGCGGCGCAAGCTGCCGCCGGAGCTGCGCGAGCAGTGGCATGACCGGATCGAGCGCCTGCTGCAGACGCTGTCCTCCGGCATCGCGCTGAAGCGGCGCCTGATCGACGACCTGCGGCCGCCGCTGCTGAAGGACCTGGGCCTGATCGAGGCGCTGCGGGCGCTGTGCGAGGATTTCGCGATGGACCGCGAGATCCGGGTCGACTGCGCACTGCCGCAGGCGGCCGACGGCATCGACGAGGAGCACGCGCTGGCAATCTTCCGCATCGCGCAGGAGGCCTTCACCAACGTGCGCAAATACGCGCGCGCCAGCGCGGTCGGCCTGCAGGTCGAGCGGCGGGGCGACGTGGTCGGAATCGAGATCCGCGACGACGGCATCGGCTTCGATCCGGCCCATCTCGCCAGCGACCGGCACGGCCTGGCCGGCATGCGCCACCGCGTGCAGACCTATGCCGGCCGCTTCGAGATCGACTCGGCGCCGGGTCGCGGCACCCGCATCGTGGCGGAATTGCCGCTGCGCTGAGGCGCGCGGCGCCGCTCAGCGCGGCGCGGCGGCGGCTGCGCGGGCCGCGCCCTCGACGAAATCGATCAACGGCTCGACGCCGTCCGACTTGTCGAAGAAGGCTTCCGCGCCGAGCGCCCGGCAGCGGCGCTGGATCGCCGCATGGGCATGGTTCGAGAAGACCACCACACGGCTTCTGCCATAGCGCCCAGGCTCGCCGCGCATTTGCCGCAGCAGCCCGAAGCCGGAGCCTTCGGCGAGTTCGAGATCGACGATCGCCAGGTCCACCCCGCCGCCGTCGAGCTGCGCCAGCGCCGCCGCTTCGCCCCGCGCAGCGGCGCTCAGCTCGACGCCGTCGATCTCGCCGATCATCTCTCCGATCATGCTGCGCAGCAGGTCGGAATCCTCGACCAGCAGGATCCGCAGCGAATTCGTTCCGGCAGCCACCACGCCCCTCGTCACTCCATGATCAGGCCGTTGCGCAAGGCATAGGCGGCCAGTTCCGCATTGCTCGCGACGCCGAGCTTTTCGAGCAGGCGCGAACGGTAGGTGCTGACGGTCTTGACGCTGAGATTCAGGCGCTCCGCGATCGCGGACACGCTGTCGCCTTCGGCCAGCCGCAGGAAGACCTGCATCTCGCGCTCCGACAGGCTCTCGTGCGGCAGCGCCGCACCGCCGCCGAGCATGTCTTCGGCGAGCAGTTCGGCCGTTCGCTGCGACAGGTAGCGGCGGCCCCGCTGCACGGTGCGCAGCGCATTGAGCAAGTCCTCGCGCTCGCAGTCCTTGCACAGGTAGCCGTCGGCGCCGTTGCGGATCATCGCCAGCGCGTAGCGTTCCTCGGGGAAACTGCTCAGCACCAGCACGCGCATCTCCGGATGGCGCTGGCGGACGATCCGCAGCACGTCGATGCCGCTCTTGCCGGGCAGCGAGATGTCGAGCAGCAGCGCGTCGCAGGGAATCTCGCGCAGCCGCTCGAGGGCCTCCTCGCCGGAGGCCGCCTCGAACGCGATTTCGAGGCCGATCTCCTCGCCGAGCATCTCGCGGAAGCCGGAGCGGACGATCTGGTGGTCATCGACGATTGCAACTCTGAGCATTCCGCCCTCCTGCCTCCGTTTCGCGTACGGCGCTGCCCTGGCGACGCCCCGCGCTCAGTTGCGCAGCAAGCCGATCACGAAGCTGACGAGCGCCATCGCAAGGAACACGAAGAACAGGATCTTGGCGATGCCGGCCGCGCCTGCGGCGACGCCGCCGAAACCGAACAGTGCGGCGATCAGCGCGATCAGGAAAAACACCACGGAATAGTAAAGCATGTCGTCCTCCCGGCTGGCTGGATCGCCGCCCGGAGCCCGCTCGGCGCGGGCCGGTCGTCGCGGTCCCGATGGGTTCACCTTAGGGAGGAAGGGGGCGGCCGCGGCATCGGCAGCGTCCGATAGCCTTGTCGGACTGCGCCTACGCCGGACCCGCTTGTTCCGGGTCAAGGAAACGACACGCGCCGCCCTTTACCCTGCTCATTCCAGAATCTGCCGAAGCGCCCCATGGCCGACGAGAGAGAAGACCCCGCAGCGCGCCCCGGCTTCGCCATCGCGGTGGCGGCGGAGGGTATCTACCTGGTGAACCTGATGCTGGCGCCCGGACTCGCCTTCCTGGTGCTGTTCTGGCTTTGGCGGCGCCATCATCGCAGCGCGCCGCCGCTGGCCCGCTGCCACCTGGCGCAGACCATGGCCGCCAGCCTGTGGGCCGGCGTGCTGCTGGTGGCGGCGAACGCGCTGATCGTGCTGATCGGCGGCTACGACTCGCCCCACACCTGGGTCGTCGCGGTGCTGTATTTCACGACCTGCCACACCACCCTGATCTGCTTCGGCGCGATCGGGCTGGCGCGGGCGATGGCCGGCCGCAACTATGTCTACCCGTTGCTCGGGCGGCCCTGCGATGGAAGCTGAAGGCCGCGGCGCAGGGCCTGTGCCGGGCCGCCAGCGCTGGCGCCGGCTGGCCCAGGCCGGCTTCTTCGTGCTGTTCGTCGCGGCACCGGTGTTCGACCTGCTGCGCTACGACCTGGTGGCCGGCCACGCCTGGTTCCTCGGCATGGAGTGGCGGGTCGGCCTGGACGACTTCTCGGCCGGCCGCATCGGCCTGGCCGAGATCACCGCCAACGTGGTGCTGCGCATCTTCGTGCCGATCCTCGGCGTCGGCGCCTTGCTGCTGCTGGTCGCCTGGCGCTGGGGCCGGCTCTACTGCGGCTGGCTGTGCCCGCACTTCTCGGTCGTCGAGACGGTCAACCGGCTGATGATCCGCGCCATCGGCAAGCACAGCGTGTGGGACAAGCGAAAACTCCCGCCCCACGAAGCGGACGGCACGCCGATCGTCTTCGACCGGCGCTGGTGGCTGCTGACGGCGCCGCTGGCGATCGGCTTCGGCTTCGTCTGGGCCGTGGTGCTGCTGACCTACCTGCTGCCGCCGTTCGAGGTGTACGGCAACCTGCTGGCCGGCACGCCGACCCGCAACCAACTGATCTTCATCACCGCCGGCACGATCGCGCTGTCGTTCGAATTCCTCTTCGCGCGGCACTTGTTCTGCCGTTTCGCCTGCGCCGTCGGCCTGTTCCAGAGCTTGGCCTGGATGGGCAACCGAAGCGGCATGGTGGTCGGCTTCGAGCGTGCCCGGGCGGCCGACTGCGCGAGCTGCCACTCTGCCTGCAACCACGCCTGCCCGATGCGGCTCAAGCCGCGCAACGTCAAGCAGCAGATGTTCACCTGCACCCAGTGCGCCCAGTGCATCTCGGCCTGCGAGACGACCCAGCGCGACAACCCGAGCGGCCCGCTGCTGCAGTGGGTGGCCGGCGAGGCCGCGCGCCACAACGAGGCGGTGCTGTCGGCCCGCCGGCCGAACTGGAAGGAGGACGAGTGAGCGCGCTGAACGATTTCGCGATCGCCCGCGCGATCCACGTCGTCGCGGTGCTGCTGTGGATCGGCGGCGTGGCCTTCGTCACCACCACGCTGCTGCCGGCCTGCCGCGCGCAGGCCGAACCCGAGACGCGCATCGCGCTGTTCGAATCGCTCGAGCACCGTTTTTCCTGGCAGGCCCGCCTGACGACGCTGGCGGCCGGGCTGTCCGGCTTGTGGCTGGCCTACCGGCTGGATGCCTGGCGGCGCTTCGCGGCGCCGCTCGAATGGTGGTGGATGTACGCCATGGTGGCGCTGTGGGCGGTATTCACGCTGATGCTGTTCGTGCTCGAGCCCTTCGTGCTGCGACACTGGTTCGCCGCCCAGGCGGCACGCGATCCGCAGCGCGTCTTCACCCGCATCGAGCGGATGCACCGTGTGCTGCTCGCGATCTCGCTGCTGACGGTGGCCGGCGCGGTAGCCGGCAGCCACGGCGGCTGGAGCTACTGAGATGGAAGAATACGTCGGCGGGCTGTGGCACCGCTTCATCACCGGCAAGGCGACGCGGCGCCATCCCGAGGCGGCGGTGCGGCTGGAGGACATGGAGCGGCTGGCCGGTACGCTGTTCCGCGCGCTGGGCGGCGACGCCGGCCTGCGCGTGGCGGCGGCGGCGGACGTCGAGCACGGCGCCCGGCGGCGCTGGCTGTCGCGCATCGCCGGTACCGAGGAGCGGACCGCCCATGCCAGCCGCGACGAGGAGACGCTGCGGCTGCCGCCGCAGCTCGACCTGTTCGCCGACCAGGGCGCGAACCGCGACCTCTACCTGTGGCTGATCGCGCTGGCCGCGATCGCGCCGCCGGCCAGCGACGACTGGCTGCTGGCCAACCAGCAGGCGACGCTCGCCACGCTGGCGCGATACCCCGGCTTCGCGTCGCGCTACCGGCGGCTGGTGGCGGCCTGCATCGAGCTGCGCCTGCCGCCCGGGCGCCTGCCGGCCGACGAGGCGGCCGCCGAGCAGGCCATCCGGCAGGCCCTGCGCGAGCCCGGCAGCGTCGCTGCCTTGCCGTCGGCGCGCCGGCCGCCGCAGCCGGTGCCGCTGTGGCTGTACCCGAGCCGCGAGGTGTTCGACCACCGCTCGCGCACCGAGGCCGCGGCCGCGGCGCCGGGCGGAGGCGGCGCGGCCCAGAACGGACGCGACAAGCGCCGCAGCGCGCGGCGCGAGGATGATCCGGACGGGCGCGACGGCTTCATCCTGCCGTTCCGTGCCGAGAGCCTGCTGTCCTGGGCCGAGTACGTGCGCGTCAACCGGGCGCTCGACGAGGACGAGAACGAGGACGCCGCGCGGGCCGCCGACGACATGGACGAGCTGGCGGTCTCGGACGGCAGCGGCGAGACCGCGTCGACGATCCGCTTCGACCTGGACCTGCCCTCGGCGGCGGTGGACGACCTGCCGCTCACGCGCGGCATCCTGCTGCCGGAGTGGCACTGGAAGAAGCAACGGCTGCTGAAGGACCAGTGCAGCCTGACCGTGTTCGAGCCGCGCGACGCCCAGCCCTGTCCGCTACCGCCGCGGCTGGCGCGCGCCGCGCAGCGGCTGCGCCACCAGTTCGAGGCGCTGACCCCCTCGCGCCGCTGGCTGAAGGCCCAGCCCGACGGCAGCGAAGCCGACCTCGACGCCTGCGTGCGGGCCTGGACCGACCGGCTGAGCGGCCACGCCCACGGCGAGGCCAGCCGGTACCTGAAGTGCGAGCGGCGCGAGCGCGATCTGGCCTGCCTGGTGCTGGCCGATCTGTCGCTGTCCACCGACGCCCACGTCGGCGACGAGATGAAGGTCATCGACGTGATCCGCGACAGCCTGATGCTGATGGCCGAAGCGCTGTCGGCCACCGGCGACCGCTTCGGCCTGTACGGCTTCTCGTCGCTGAAGCGCAGCCACATCCGCTTCCAGCGCATCAAGAGCTTCGACGAGAAGCACGGCGCCGTGCCGCGCGGCCGCATCGCGGCGCTCAAGCCCGGCTACTACACCCGCATGGGCGCGGCGATCCGCCACTCGACGACGCTGCTGGCCGGCCAGCCGAATGCGCTGCGGCTGATGCTGATCCTGTCCGACGGCAAGCCCAACGACATGGACC
>JBNLET010000072.1:0-24968 GCA_050305135.1 Rhodocyclaceae bacterium
CAAACATGCTTCGATCGGTTTTTTAGGGCCGGCTTCAGCCGGCCAGCGGCGCTCAAAATCTGCCGCCATGGGCTCCGCCAAGATTCCACCGCGACGTTAGTGCCGACGGTGGGCCGGCAGATCTTCGAGGTGCACGGAAAAACGTCCCTCGCGCCGATCGGCCAGATAATGCCGCAGCGTCACCGTCGATGAACGAAAGGCCATCTCGTCCCAGGGGAGGTCCTGTTCGTCGAACAGGCGCACTTCCAGCGATTCGGCGCCCGGGGCGAACTCCGGCGAGATCATGCGGGCCAGGTAGAACATGTGCACCTGACTGATGTGGGCGATGTTCACGAGGCTGAACAGCATTTCCAGCGCGACTTCCGCGCAAGCCTCCTCGCGGGTCTCGCGGATCGCCGCCTCGCCGGTCGTCTCGTTGTTCTCCATGAAGCCCGCCGGCAGCGTCCAGAACCCGCGCCGCGGTTCTATGGCGCGGCGGGCGAGCAGGATGCGATCGCCGCAGACCGGAATCGAGCCGACCACCATCTTCGGGTTCTGGTAGTGGATCGTGCCGCAGGACGCGCACACGAAGCGCGGCAGCGTGTCGCCCTCCGGTACCGTGAGGGTCACGTTGTTGCCGCAGCTCGAGCAGTAGCGCATGTTCCGATCCCGATCCGATGGTCCGAGTTTATCAGCGCTGCGAGCGGGCGGGAGGATCCACGCTTGGCGACCGAAAATCGTAACTGAAGCTCTCAATTTGTAAGAGAAATTCCTACTGCACAACACCGGCAATTCCCACTCAACTTTGCCAGAGCCCCCGATGGCGTGCTTGCGGGCCGAAATGGACAATGCCAACCGTCGAATAGGAAAAAAGCAGCGGAGGTCGCGATGAGGGGCAGCGCGATACAGGAAGAAATCCGGGATCTCAATCTCGCCTACCTGATGCTCGCTCAGCAGATGTTGAGAGAGGATCGGGCGGCCGCCATGTTCCGTCTCGGTATCGGCGGCGACGTCGCCGATCTGCTGGACGAGATGACGCCGGCCCAACTGGTCAAGATGGCGGGCGGGCAAATGCTGTTGTGCCGCTTCCGCTTCGACGACAGCAACATGCTCGGCGTACTGGCCGGCAAGGGCAAGCAGGGCGCCGCAGCCGGCATCCACGCTGCCATCATCGCCGCCAGCAAGCCGGTCGAAGTACTGGCCTGACGCGGGTGCGGCGATGAAGAACAAGAGCGTCATCCAGGAAGCGGAGGACATCCGGCGGGCGGTCGAAATGATCGAACTGGGTGCCCGCATGCAGATGCTGGAGGCCGAAACCAGGCTCAGCAGGGAGCGCCTGCTGAAGCTGTACAAGGAAGTACGCGGCGTTTCGCCCCCGAAGGGCATGCTGCCGTTTTCGACCGACTGGTTCATGACCTGGCAGCCGAACGTCCATTCGTCGCTGTTCATGTCGCTGTTCCGCTTCATGTGCGACACCTCCGGGCTCGGCGGGCTCGACGCCACGCTGAAGGCCTATCGCCTGTACCTGGAGCACGTCGCCGCGGAGGACATGGAAGAGGTCCTCAGCCTGACCCGGGCCTGGACGCTGGTGCGCTTCTTCGACGCCGACCTGCTCCAGCTTGCCACCTGCTCGTCGTGCGGAGGGCGTTTCGTTGCCCACGCCTACGATCCGGTCGGCGACTACCTGTGCGGTCTTTGCAACATGCCTTCGCGGGCCGGCAAGGGCCGCAAGGCATCGAATTCCTCCCCGACATCCCTCTGACCTCCTCCTTGCCAAGCAAGGGGTTCGAAGCCGCCGGTTCGCGCCGGCGGTCTTTTTTTGCCCCCGTGGCGCGGGAACGGGCACAGGCTCAAGTTTCCCGCCCCGTGGCCGATAGCCCGACAGTGACTGGACACCGCGCCGCGGTTCGCGCGTGAGCCATTCGGGCACTCAAACAGGGCAACCGGATGTTCCTAATCATCGGCTACGTCGTAGTCCTCGCTGCATCGCTGGGGACCTACGCAATCCACGGCAGTCTTGCGGCCCTTTGGGTGCCGACCGAGTACGTCGCCATCATTGGCCTGACCATTGGTGGCTTCATCGCCGGCAACGGCATCCGTGCCATCAAGGCCACGGTCGGCGCGCTGCCCGGCATCTTCAAGGGTTCCTCATACGACAAGGCCTTCTACGTCGAACTGCTGGCGATGCTCTACGAGATCCTGGCCAAGGTTCGCAAGGAAGGACTGATGTCGATCGAGAGCGACGTCGAGAATCCTGAATCGAGCCCGATCTTCGGCAAGTATCCGGCCTTCGTGGCCGATCACCATGCGCTCGAGTTCCTGACCGACTACCTGCGCATGATGGTGGGAGGCAACCTGAACGCGTTCGAGATCGAGAACCTGATGGATGCCGAAATGGAGACCCACCACCAGGAATCCCACGGTCCGGTGCACATCGTGTCCAAGCTGGCCGACTCGACGCCGGCCTTTGGTATCGTCGTGGCGGTGATGGGGGTCGTGAACGTGATGGGCTCGGTCGGGCAGCCGCCGGCCGTGCTCGGCAAGATGATCGGCGGCGCCCTGGTCGGCACCTTTCTCGGCATCCTGATTTCCTACGGTTTCATTGCGCCGATCGCCGGTCAGCTCGAGCAGCGGGTGGAGGAAGGCGGCAAGATCTACCAGTGCATGAAGGTCGTGCTGCTGGCCAGCATGAACGGCTACGCGCCCCAGGTGGCGGTCGAGTTCGGTCGCAAGGTGCTGTTCTCGACCGATCGTCCCGGCTTCATCGAGCTCGAGGAAGAAATCAAGAGCCGCAAGTGAGGCGGCGAAACGCGACCCGGAACCCCATGAGGGCGCAGCGGCATGAGTGACGATTCCCAGCAACCGATCGTAGTCAAGCGCATCAAGAAGGGCGGTGCCGGTGCCCACGGCGGTGCCTGGAAGATCGCCTACGCAGATTTCGTCACCGCGATGATGGCCTTCTTCCTGCTGATGTGGCTGCTCGGTTCCACTGCGCAGGGCGATCTCGAAGGCATCGCGGACTATTTCAATTCGCCGCTCAAGGTGGCGATGGAAGGCGGCTCCGGCAGTGGGGACAGCTCCAGCGTGATCAAGGGCGGCGGCGAGGACCTGACCCGCTCGGTCGGACAGGTCAAGCGCGGCGACGTCGCGACCAACTCGGCCTACCAGGATCCGGTCAAGGGCCGGGCCCAGGTCGCCGGCCTACCGGTCGACGATGAGGCGCGCAAGCTGCTGGAAAGGCAGGAGCGGGCTCGGCTGATCGATCTGAAAGGACAGATAGAAGCGCTCGTCGAGGCCAGCCCCTCGCTGCGCGAAATCAAGAACCAGCTGATGATGGACCTGACCGCCGAGGGATTGCGGATACAGATCCTGGACGAAAAGAATCGACCGATGTTCGATTCGGCCAGTTCGGTGTTGAAGCCCTACACGACGGAATTGCTGCAGATGATCGGGCACAGCCTTAACGCAGTGCCGAACCGGATCAGCCTTACCGGGCACACCGATGCCGCCCGCTATGCGGGAGGGGAACGGGGCTTCAGCAATTGGGAGTTGTCCAGCGACCGGGCCAACGCTTCGCGGCGCGCGCTGGTTGCCGGCGGGCTGAATCCGGACAAGATCACGCGTGTGGTGGGCCTGGCGGATACCCAGCCCTTCCTGCCGGAGGATCCGACGGCGCCGCAGAATCGGCGTATCGCCATCGTGGTGCTGACGCGCACGCCCGAAGAGGCTGCCGCCGAAATCGGGCTGACAGGGCCCGACGCACTCGACGACGGCCGGGTGGAGCAACGCATCGAGGACATGGAGCGGCCGCCGCAGCCGCCGCCGCGGCGCACGTTTCGCGAGCGCTACGAAGCCTTGAACCACAACTGATCCAATCGTCGGACGGCCGGGTAAAGATGGGCGGGCAGTGGTCGATATATCTTCAACCCGATGAAGCGAGCATTTCCGATGGTTTCCGCTGCGACAAGACCGACGACGCTGGCGCTGGGCTGGACCGTGACGGTCCTGGCCGGCGTCGCGTTGGTGCCGGCGTCGACGTGGATGGCCCTCGTCGGCGGCGTCCTGACGGCATGCGTATGGCATGCGGCGGCAGGTGCGTTGCGGCCGGTAGCGGCACGGGCCGAGACTGGTGCGACGGCCCCGGCCGCCGACCTGCACCGTCGGAACGACATCCGCGCACTCGGCCGAGAGTGCGCGCAAGGCCTCGACCGCCAGACCGGCATGCTGCGCGAGGAAGTGGAGCGCGTTCAGACCTTGCCGGGCGAGGCGATCGATGAATTGACCGCCGGTTTCCAGGGCATGAGCGAGCATACCCGGGCCCGGCATCTGCTCGCCGGCGAAGTGTCCGGTGCCAGCGCCCAGGCCGAGGCGTCGAGCCAGTTCGATGCCTTCGTCGCGAATACCTCCGAAGTCATGCAGCGCATCGTCGACAGCGTGATCGCCAACAGCAAGCTGGCAATGGAACTGGTCGAACTGACCGAGCATATCTCGCGTCGCGCCGAGGGCGTCCTGCAGGACATCGCGTCGATCGCGAAGCAGACCAACCTGCTGGCGTTGAACGCCGCCATCGAGGCGGCCCGGGCCGGCGAGGCCGCCCGCGGGCTTGCCGCAGCGTTCGAAATCGGGCCCGGACCGACAACTTCAACCCAGGACTAGCAATGATGGCAAAGACTGTACTGACCGTGGATGATTCGGCGTCGATTCGCCAGATGGTGTCGTTTACGCTGAAGAGCGCGGGCTATGACGTAGTTGAGGCCAACGACGGCGTGGACGGGTTGGAAAAGGCCAGGTCCCGCCCGTTCAGCCTCGTCCTGACCGACCAGAACATGCCGCGCATGGACGGCATCTCGCTGATCAAGTCGCTGCGCGCCACGCCGCAGTACAAGAGCGTGCCGATCCTGATGCTGACCACCGAGTCGTCCGACAGCATGAAGTCGGAAGGAAGGGCTGCCGGTGCCACCGGCTGGCTGGTCAAGCCGTTCGACCCGCAGAAGCTTATCGAGGTCGTCAAGAAGGTCATCGGCTGAGGCGCGCCGCAACGCATTCGAATCGGGAGGCAGGCGATGGCCATCGACATGAGCCAGTTCTACCAGGTGTTCTTCGGGGAGGCGGCCGAGCATTTGGCGTCGATCGAGAACCTGCTGGTGTCGATGGACCCGAACGCACCCGACGCCGAAGACCTCAACGCATTGTTTCGCGCCGCGCATTCGATCAAGGGTTCGAGCGCCACCTTCGGTTTCGGCGACATGGCCGACGTGACGCACGTGATGGAGACCCTGCTCGACGAGGTGCGCAAGCAGCAGCGCCCTCTGACCGTCGAAATCGTCGATGCCTGTCTCGGGGCCCGCGACGTGCTGCGCAATCTGCTGGCCGCGCACATGGGCGAGGAGGATGCCGACGAGAGCGCGGCGGCAACCGCCACGGCGCGGCTGCAGAGTCTGTGCGACCGTGACGACGTGGCCGCCGCGACGCCGCAGCCGGCAGCGGGGGCGGTGCGCGCCGCTCGCTACGAGATCCGCTTCCGCCCGGATGCGGCCTGCCGCGAGCGGCCCGAGCTGATCGACAACCTGATCGAGGAGCTCGGCCGCCTGGGGCGCGTCCTCGACGTGCATCGGGCGCCGGCCGGCTCGGGCGAGCCGTATTCGCTGAGCATCGACACTGGCGCCGCCGCCGATGCGCTGCGCGAGGTCGCCGACTTCGTTGCCGAGAGCGGCTCGGTATCGGTGCAGCCGGCCGTGCACGAGACGCCGGCCGCCTACGGACTGTTCGATACGCCGGCCGACGACCGGGCGGGAGCGGACGAGTGCTACGGCTTTTTCGAGCCGCTGCCCGAGGTTCCGGCGGCGGCCGTCGGCGAGGATGCGGCCTACGGCTTGTTCGAACAGCCGGCCGCGTCGGCCGCGGCGGACGAAGCCTACGGTTTCTTCGACCCGCCCGCTGCGCCCCGGATTGTCGGCGAGCGGCAGGAGAGCGTTGCGCCGGACGGCAGCTATGGCCTGTTCCTGCCGTTGCAGCCGAGTGCGGCGGACGGCGACGAGGAGGCTCCGGACGGTAGCTACGGCCTGTTCGCGGCCGCCTCGACGTCGCCGACGCCTGCCGGGCTCGTGGCCGAACCTGGTGTGCATGCAGCGCCGGCCGGCGGCGATCCCTCTGCGACACAGAGGAAATCGGCCGCGGCGCGCGGCGGCGCGGACAGTTCGATTCGCGTCAGCGTCGAGAAGGTGGACCAGATGATCAACCTGGTCGGCGAACTGGTCATCACCCAGGCCATGCTGACCCAGTCCGCCGCAGGCCTCGACCCGGCCGTGTACGAACGGTTGATGGACGGGCTCGTGCAGCTCGAGCGCAATACCCGCGACCTGCAGGAATCCGTCATGTCGATCCGGATGTTGCCGATCTCGGTGGTCTTTTCGCGCTTCCCGCGCGTCGTGCGGGACGTCTCGAAGAAACTCGGCAAACAGGTCGAGCTGAAGACCAGCGGCGAAGCCACCGAACTGGACAAGGGCCTGATCGAGCGCATCAGCGACCCGCTGACGCACCTGATCCGCAACAGCCTCGACCACGGCATCGAGGCGTCCGAGCGGCGGCTCGCGTGCGGCAAGCCGGAGGCCGGCACGATCACGCTGAGGGCCTATCAGCAAAGCGGCAACATCGTCATCGAGGTGGGTGACGACGGGGCCGGCCTCGATCGCGACAGGATTCTCGTCAAGGCGCGGGAGAGGGGCCTGGCGGTCAGCGACGCAATGAGCGACGCGGAGGTCTGGCAGTTGATCTTCGAACCCGGCTTCTCGACCGCCGAGCAAGTGACCGATGTCTCCGGGCGAGGCGTCGGCATGGATGTCGTGAAGCGAAACATCGCCTCGCTGGGCGGTCGCATCGAGATCGAATCGCTCGCCGGGGTCGGCACCCGCATGACCGTCCGCCTGCCATTGACGCTGGCGATCCTGGACGGCATGTCGGTCGGCGTCGGGCGCGAGACCTACATCGTTCCGCTCGACTACGTGGTCGAATCGCTCCAACCCGGCGCCGGCATGATGCGCAGCGTGTCCGGCGTGGAGCGGCTGATCCAGGTGCGCGGCGAGTACCTGCCGGTGGTCTGCCTGCACGAATGCTTCGGCATCGAGGGCGCATGCACCGACTGGCAACAGGGAATCGTCGTCATCCTCGAGGCGGACGGCGCGAAGGCGGCGCTGTTCGTGGACCAGCTGATCGGCCAGCACCAGGTCGTGATCAAGAGCCTGGAAGCCAACTACCGGCGGGTCCCCGGCGTCTCCGGCGCGACCATCATGGGTGACGGGCGGGTCGCGCTGATCCTCGATCCGGCGGCCCTGGTCGGACAGTCCCGCAGGCCGATGCCGGCCGCCGCCTGAAGCGCTCTGCGGGCGGCTCCGGGCGCCTGCGGCCGCGGCCGGCGCGAGCGAAATTTGCGGCCATCCCGGCCTTCAGCTTCGCCGCTGGCCTCCGTAAATTGCTGTATGCGTTGCGAACCGGGAGAGCGGTATGCAGTACGGCGCTGAGGCGGTCGCCGGCGACCACGGGCACGGCGTGCCGGAGCAGGAGTTCCTGACCTTCACGCTGGGACCCGAGGAATACGCCATCGACATCCTGAAGGTGCGGGAAATCCGCGGCTACGATGCAGTGACGGCGATTGCCGGCGCGCCGCTCTTCATCAAGGGCGTGATCAACCTGCGCGGCACGATCGTGCCGATCGTGGACCTCCGGATCCGCTTCGGCGTGGGGCAGGTCGAGTACACGCCGTTCACCGTCGTCATCATCCTGAATCTGACCGAGCGCGTGGTCGGCGTCGTGGTCGACAGCGTCTCCGACGTCATCGGTTTGACGCCCGAGCAGATCCGTCCGGCGCCGAATTTCTCTTCCCAGGTGGGTGCTGCGTTCATCCGCGGCCTCGGCACCGTGGACGAGCGGATGCTGATCGTATTGGACATCGAGCAGCTGATGCTGTCGCCAGACATGGCTCTGGTCGACGAAAGCGCGGCCTGAGCGGAGGACGAGATGCCGGTATCCACCTTGTTCAAGCCCGTGGAGGCCCTCTTCGGGCGTTTTTCGCTGCCGGGCAAGATCGTCGTGTTGGGCGGCGCCTTCATGCTGACGGTGCTGGTGCTGTACGGATTCTTCCTGCGCCAGCACCTGACTTCGCTCGATTTCTCGCGCAGCGAAAAGCTGGGCGTGGCGGTGATCGAGCCGCTGGTCGCGGTGAGCGAGGCACTGCGCGAGCACCGGGCACGGCGCGCGGTCCTGCCGGCGGAAGGCCGTGCCGCAGAGAGCGGTCTTGCCGACGCCCGACGCCGGGTGGACGATGCGCTGGGCGGCATGAGCGCGCACGACGATGCGCTGGAGCGCCTCGGCCTGGCGCTGCGCTGGCGATCCATCGGCCAGGCCTGGGCCCGCCTGGCGGCGGTCGCCGGCTCGAATCCGGCGCGCGACTACGATGCCCACGCGGAATTGCTGGCGCAGGTCGAGGGATTGATCGTCGAGGCGGCCGACCGCTCGAATCTGACCCTCGATCCCGACATCGATTCGTACTACCTGATGGATGCGGCCGCATTCCGGCTGCCCGGTCTGATCGAGGCCGCAAGCAAGGGCGGGCATCTGGCCGCCGGCATGGCGGCGGGCGGCACCCTTGACATGGCCGCGCGCATCGAACTGGCCGGTACGCTGGCGGTGTTCCGCGACAATCTCGCCGCCCTGCGGGACGGTATGGTCAAGGTCAGCCAGGTCAATCCGACCCTCGACGAGCAGATGTCGGGCGAGGTCGCGGCCTTCCTGCGCGACGGCGATGCGATCGTCGGCGGCCTGTTCGATCGAGCGGTGTTGCCGCAACGCGTCGAGATCGGCCCCGACCAGTCGCGCCGGCTAGCGCAGGCCGCGGCCTCCAGCGGCGGCCGCCTGTGGTCCTCCGCCCTGCTGCAACTCGATGGCGCGCTGGAGCGGCGCATCGACGCCATGCAATACGCGTTCTGGGAGGTGACCGCCTTCGTGCTGGCGGTGCTGGCCATCGCCGTCTACCTGTTCCTGGCGCTGCGCACTGCGGTCGGCAGAAATGCCTCGACGATTGCCGAAGCGGCAGCCCGGATGGCGGCCGGCGATCTGTCGAACCGGGTCGAGTGCTCGGGCAAGGACGAATTCGCCGCGATCGCCGCGGCGCTGAACGGGATGCGGCAGTCCCTGCAGCAGAGCATCGCGCGCGATCGCGAGGTTGCGGTCGAGAACCTGCGCATCCGCAACGCGCTGGACCGGGCCTCGGTCAACCTGATGCTGGCCGATGCCGAAGGGCGCATCATCTACATGAACGACAGCGTGGCGCGGATGCTGGCCGGTGCCGAGGCCGAGATCCGCAAGCGCCTGCCGACGTTCTCGGTGGATTCGCTGATCGGCCGCAACTTCGACGACTTCCATCGCGACCCCGCGCACCAGCGAGGCATTCTGGAGACGCTCGAAGGTACGCATGCGGCGCAGATCGAGGTCGGACCGTACTCCTTCCTGCTCAAGGCCAGCCCGGTCATCGATGCGGTCGGCCAGCGGCTCGGATCGGTGCTGGAGTGGAACGATCGGACCGCCGAAGTGGCGGCGGAGAAGGAAATGGCCGGCCTCGTCGAGGCGGCCATCGAAGGCGATTTCGACCACCGGCTGTCGCTCGACGGCAAGCAGGGATTCATCCGCCAGCTCGCCGAGGGCATGAACCGTCTGACCGGCGTCGTCGCCAGTGCCATCGAAGAGGTCGGCCTCGTCATGAATGCGATGGCCCGGGGCGACCTGACGCGCACGATCGAGTCGGAATTCGCCGGCAGCCTGGGGCAGCTGAAGGGCGACGTGAACGCCAGCGTTGCGCAGCTGCGCACCCTGGTGTCGCGCATCCAGAACTCCGCCGACGCGATCAAGAGCGCTTCCGAAGAGATCTCCGCCGGCAATATCGATCTGTCCGCCCGCACCGAGCAGCAGGCCAGCTCGTTGCAGGAGACTGCCAGTTCGATGGAAGAACTCAATGCCACCGTGCAGCAGAACGCGGAGAATGCCGCACGGGCCTTTGAGCTCGCCGCCGCATCGGACACCGTGGCCGAGCGCGGTGGGCAGATGATGAGCCGGGTCGTCGCCAACATGGACTCGATCCAGGACGCTTCGCGAAAGATCGCCGAGATCATCGGCGTGATCGATTCGATCGCCTTCCAGACCAACATCCTGGCGCTCAATGCCGCCGTCGAAGCCGCCCGCGCCGGCCAGCAGGGGCGCGGCTTCGCGGTCGTGGCGTCCGAGGTGCGCTGCCTGGCGCAGCGCAGCGCCGAGGCGGCGAAGGAGATCAAGGGCCTGATCGACGACTCGGTCGGCAGGGTCGGGGACGGTGCCGGACTGGTGGACCAGACCGGCAAGACGATGGCCGAGATCGTCGGCAACATCCATGGCCTGACCGGGCTGGTGACCGGCATCGCCGAGGCCAGCAAGGAGCAGAGCAGCGGCATCGGACAGGTGACGCGGGCAGTGGGTCAGATGGATGAAGTCACGCAGCAGAACGCGGCGCTGGTCGAGCAGGCCGCCGCGGCCTCGGAGAGCCTGCAGGAGCAGGCGTTGGCGCTGGTCGAGGCGGTCGGCGCGTTCCGCCTCGACGCCGTCGCGGCGGCCGTACCGGCCGACACCGATTTCGACCAGATCGTCGATGCCCACAGCCGCTGGACGGGGCGGCTGCGGGACTACGTCGCGGACAAGGGCGAACGCCTCGACCCCGCGGTCGTCGAGCGTGACGACGAGTGTGCGCTGGGAGGCTGGATCCGCGGACCCGGACAGCGCTACGCGCAGGATCCGTCCTTCGTCAGACTGCGCGCTGCCCATGCGGACTTCCACCGCTGCGCTGCGAAGATCGTGCGCCTGCACGACAACGGTGACAAGAACGAAGCCGAACGGTTGCTGAGGGGGGATTTCTCGCGCCTCGACAGCGCGACCGCGCAGGAAATCCGTGGCTTGCGGGCACACGTCGAATGCCCGCCTGCCGCGCTGCCGGTCGAGATGCCCCGGCGCGTGGCCGGAAAGCCGACGGCGATCGTCAAGCCGGGCCGATCGGCGATATCGGTTGCCGCTCTGCAGGACGAGTGGGAGGAGTTCTGAGCGCCGAGCCGGGACCACGACGGAGGGAAGATACGGACCATGAAGATCAACATGCCGGTGAGTCAGACCGAGGTGAAACTCGGCGACCATCACACGATCGTCTCGAAGACCGATCTGAAGGGGCGGATTACGTTCGTAAACCGCGACTTCATCGAGATTTCGGGCTTTGACGAAGAGGAACTGATCGGCCTGCCGCACAACATCGTGCGGCATCCGGACATGCCGCCGGAGGCCTTTGAGGACCTGTGGTCCAGCCTGAAGGCCGGACGTCCCTGGAACGGGCTGGTCAAGAATCGCTGCAAGAACGGCGACTACTATTGGGTCGAGGCGAATGCCGCGCCGCTATGGGAGAACGGCCAGGTGGTCGGCTACGTGTCGGTGCGTACCAAGCCGCAGGCCGAGCAGGTGAGGGCCGCCGAAGAGGCCTACCGGCAATTCCGCGAGGGCAAGGCGGATGGCCGCGTAATCCGGGACGGGCGGGTGCGCAGGGCGCCCGGCTTGATCGCGCGGACGCTGCGCAAGCTGACCGTGCGAGCGCGGCTCGGCACGCTGATGGCCGCTGCTGGACTGGGCCTGTTGGTGGTTGCAGCGAATGGCTTGCAGGGCAGCGCACGCGGCACGGAGGCCGTGCAGCGGCTGCATGACGTGTTCCTCGCCCAGGCAGGCAAGTTCGGCGACGTGGACGAACTGCTGATGGGCAGCATGGCTGAACTGCAGCTCGCGACCAGCCACAATCCGGTGCTGCCGTCTAGCAATCTGCACGGCCACCCGGTCGATCAGCACTTGCGCCAGGTCGAGAACAAGCTCGCCGAGCTGGACCACTTGCTCGGCGAACTGGCCGCCGGCCGCGGCGACGATGCCCGCGTTGCGCCGTTGCGGGCCTATCGTGACGCCACCGCGGCGCTGCGCCGCGAGGGTTTCGAACCGGCCGTCGACATGCTGCGCCGCGGCGCCTACGACGCCGCCAATGCGCACATCGTGCAGGTTCTGCTGCCGGCCTACGAAGGCGTGCAATCGCAGGCCGGAGGCCTGCGCGACAGCGTCTTCGAGGGTGCCACCGCGGCGGTCGACGAGATCCGGGCTGCGGCCGGCCGATCCGAGATGATCGACGTGGGGGTCGCGGTGGCCGCGCTCGCCGTCCTGCTGCTGCTCGGCTGGACCACCATCCGCTCGATCAGCGCACCGTTGCAGAGCGCGCTGCGAGCGGTCCGTCAGTTGGCCGCCGGCGAGTTTCGCAACGAAATTCCGGCGGACCGCTACGACGAGGTGGGCGAGATGCTGGCCGGCCTGAAGGCCATGCAGACCCAGCTCGGAGCCGACGTCCAGGAGCAGAAGCTGCGGGCGGCCGAAACGATGCGGATCAAGATCGGCCTGGACAACGTACCGGATCCGGTGCGCATCGCCGACAGCGAGGGGCGAGTGCTCTACGCCAACCGAGCCCTGACGGAGGTGCTGCAGCGCGACCAGACGGTGATCCGCGAAACGATCCCGGATTTCTCGCCGGCCGGCTTCATCGGCTCGAACATCTCCCGCTTCTACGACGATCCGCGCGCCGCCTTGCAGCGTCTGAGGGACTTGCGCGAGACGGTGCGCTCGGAAATCGTCATCGGCGGCCGCCTGTATGCGCTGACGACCAGCCCCATCGTCGCCGACGATGGTACGCGCCTGGGTTCGGTCGGCATCTGGCGCGACCGCTCGGTCGAGGCGGCCATTGAAGACGAGGTGTCGACCGTCGTCGGCGCAGCGGCGGCGGGGGACTTCACGCGCCGGATCCCGCTCGACGGCAAGGAGGGCTTCTTCCTGCAGGTCAGCGAGGGCCTGAACGAGCTGATGGACACCACGGCCGAAGGCCTGGCGGACGTGGCCCGCCTGCTCGATGCCATCTGCCAGGGCGATCTGACGCGGACGATCAGCCGCGACTACCAGGGCACTTTCGGCCAGATCAGGGACGACTCGAACACCACCGTGGCGCGACTGCGGGAGGTGGTCGGACGCATCCAGCAGGCGAGCGAGGCGATCAATTCGGCGGCACAGGAAATCTCGGCCGGCAATGTCGATCTCTCTTCGCGGACCGAGGAGCAGGCCAGCTCGCTGCAGGAGACCGCGTCGTCGATGGAAGAACTCAATGCCACGGTGCGCCAGAACGCCGACAACGCGCACCAGGCCAATGATCTCGCGCTTCGCTCGAACGAAGTCGCCGAACGCGGTGGCGAGATGATGCAGCGGGTGGTCGAGACGATGCGTTCGATCCAGGATTCCTCGGGCAAGATCGCCGACATCATCGGCGTCATCGACTCGATCGCCTTCCAGACCAACATTCTGGCGCTGAATGCGGCGGTCGAGGCTGCCCGGGCGGGCGAACAGGGGCGCGGCTTCGCGGTGGTGGCCTCCGAGGTGAGGAGTCTGGCCCAGCGCAGCGCCCAGGCGGCAAAGGAGATCAAGGGGCTGATCGACGACTCCGTCGGCAAGGTCGAGGACGGCGCGGTGCTGGTGGACGACGCGGGCAGCACGATGGAGGAGGTCGTCAGCAACTTCCGCCGGCTCGCCGCGCTGGTGACCGAGATCGCCGCAGCCAGCCGCGAGCAGAGTTCCGGTATCGAACAGATCACCAAGGCCGTCGGCCAGATGGACGAGGTGACGCAGCAGAACGCGGCGCTGGTCGAACAGGCCGCCGCGGCCGCCGAGAGCCTGGAAGAGCAGGCACAGGGCCTGCAGCGGGCGGTGTCGATGTTCAGCATGGGCGACCAGGCGCCGGGCCGCTCGAGCGAGGGCGTCGCCGCGTCGAACGTGGCGGCGTTCGCGCCGCGGGTCGCGAGGGCGCCCGGCGCACGCCCGGTCAAGCCGGTCGGCGCCGGCAAGCGGGGTGTCATGCCGGCCGATGACGGATGGGAGGCATTTTGAGCGGCGGCGGCAAGTCCCAGCCCCCCTCGCGCTTCGCCGGCAGCGCGACGAGTACCGCACTGCGGGCCGCGCAGCTGAGCCGCGAGGCGCAGGCCAAGCTGGCGCAGGGCGGTGCGGCCGGCCGGGAGCGCGAGTTCGCCTTTACCAACGCGGATTTCGAAAAGATCCGCCAGCTCATCCACCAGCACGCCGGCATCTCGCTGGCACCGGTCAAGCAGGACATGGTCTACAGCCGGCTGGCACGCCGGCTGAGGGCGCGGGGCGACAAGACCTTCGCGGAATATCTGGCCCGTCTGGAGCGCGATTCCTCCGAGTGGGAGACCTTCGTCAATTCGCTGACCACCAACCTGACGTCGTTCTTCCGCGAGTCGCACCACTTCGACATCCTCGCCGGCCATCTGAAGGCGCACGCCGACGGCAGGCCGCTGCGCATCTGGTGCGCGGCCGCATCGACCGGCGAGGAGCCGTACTCGCTGGCGATCACGGCCTGCGAAACCTTCAACACGATGAGTCCGCAAGTCGAGATCTGGGCCAGCGACATCGACACCAGCGTGCTGGCCCATGGCCAGCGCGGCGTGTTTGCGCTCGACCGGCTCGACCGGATGCCGCGTGAGCGCGTGCAGAAGTTCTTCCTGAAGGGCACGGGCACGCAGGAAGGCTTCGCCAGGGTACGGCCTGAATTGCAGAAGCTGATCCGCTTCAAGCGGATCAACCTGCTCGAGCCGAATTGGGGGCTGCAGGGGGTGTTCGACGCGATCTTCTGCCGCAACGTGATGATCTACTTCGACAAGCCGACGCAGTACGCGATCCTGAAGCGCTTCGTGCCGCTGCTGAAGCGCGACGGCCTGATGTTCGCCGGCCACTCGGAGAGCTTCATGCATGCCGCGGACCTGTTCCGTTCCCGCGGCCGGACCGTGTACGAGCGGGCGGACCTCGCCAATGCATGAGCACGGTTTCGCGGAGCATCTGGCCGGCAACCGCTACTTCGACCGCACCTTCCAGCGTGATGCGGTGAAGGTCCTGCCGGGCGAGTATTTCGTCACCACCACCGACCTGGTCATGGTGACGGTGCTCGGTTCGTGCGTGACGGCCTGCATTCGCGATCCCCAGAAGGGCATCGGCGGTATGAACCATTTCATGCTGCCGGAAGGGGCCGAGCCGGGGCTGGCATCGAGTTCGGCCCGCTACGGCGCCTACGCGATGGAGGTGTTGCTGAACCACCTGATCAAGCTCGGTGCCCGCAAACAGGCGCTCGAAGCCAAGATCTTCGGCGGTGGCCAGGTCATGGCCTCGCTCAGGCAAAGCCAGGTCGGCGAGCGAAACGCACGCTTCGTGCTCAACTACCTGGAGACCGAGTCGATACCTGTGGTGGCGCAGGACTTGTTGGACATCTATCCGCGCAAGGTCTATTTCTTTCCTGCCAGTGGGCGCGTGATGCAGAAGAAGCTGGTGAAGATCAACAACGACACCGTCGTCGAGCGCGAGAAGGCCTACGCGAGGCGCTTGGGCGAAGAATCGATCGCCGGCGACGTGGAGCTATTCGACTGACCGACATGCCGATCAAGGTCCTGATAGTCGACGATTCGGCGGTCATGCGGAATCTGCTGACCGAACTGATCGGTGCTGCGCCGGATCTGCAGGTGGTCGGTGCGGCGCCGGACCCGATCGTCGCGCGCGAGATGATCAAGATGCTGAATCCCGACGTGCTGACGCTGGACGTCGAGATGCCCCGCATGGACGGCTTGCTCTTTCTCGAGCGCTTGATGCGGCTGCGGCCGATGCCGGTGGTGATGATCTCGTCGTCCACCGAACGCGGATCCGATACCACGCTGCGGGCGCTCGAACTCGGCGCGGTCGATTTCCTGGCCAAGCCGGCCCGTCCGGCCGAGATCCTCGACTACCGTGACGAGATCTGCGACAAGATCCGGGCCGCCCACTTGGCGAGACCGGGCCGCAAGGCACCGGTTGCAAGAGCGCCGCAGTCGGCGGTCCGGCTGGATCAGGGTAGTCTGCAGGACAGGCTGGTGCTGATCGGCGCATCGACAGGCGGAACGGAGGCCATCAAGGAGGTCCTGACCGGGCTGCCGGCGGCCTGCCCGCCCGTCATGATCGTGCAGCACATGCCGGAAATGTTCACCGGCTCGTTCGCGCGCCGGCTGGACAGTCTGTGCGCGCTCGAGGTCAAGGAAGCGGAACATGGCGAGCGCCTGCAGTCGGGCCGGGCCTATCTGGCGCCCGGACATTCGCATCTGCTGCTGGCCCGGCGGGGCGGGGTGCTGCAGTGCGAACTGTCGAAGGGTGAGCCGGTCAATCGCCATCGTCCCTCGGTGGACGTCTTGTTCGGGTCCGCCGCAGCATTGATGGGCAACCGGATCGTCGCGGCCTTGCTGACCGGCATGGGCAAGGACGGCGCCCGGGGGCTGCTGGAACTGCGACAGGCGGGGGCCTGGACCATTGCACAGGACGAAGAGAGCTGCGTCGTCTATGGTATGCCGCGGGAGGCGGCGGCGATCGGCGCGGCCGTGGAGATCGTCGGCCTGAAGGACGTCGCGGCGCACCTGCTCGCCCGCCTCGCCGGCGGCGCCAAGCGGAGTGCGTGAACATGGCCCGATGTCGGGTTTCGGAAACGGCAAGTACCTGGAGAATTGGAGATGGACGCATCAGTACATTCGAGCGATGAAGCCGCGGTGATTCGGCTGGCGGGACGATTCGATTTCAACGCCCACAGAGAGTTTCGCGACGCGGTGGACAAATCGCTCGCCACGGGCGCCGGCAAGCAGATCCGGGTGGAACTCGGCGGCGTGACCTATCTGGACAGTTCGGCGCTCGGCATGCTGTTGATGCTGCGCGACAAGGCCAAGGCCGCCAACAGGCCCGTTTCGCTGTCCGGTGCGCAAGGCACCGTCAAGCAGGTGCTCGATATCGCCAATTTCGGCAAGCTGTTCTCGATTTCCTAGCCGCTGGGCCGCCGCGAAGCGGCGCCCCCGCCATCGCAATTTCTGCCCGGTCCGCCGGGCTTTACTATTTCTAAAGTCAGAGCGTTCTTCACCGATAACCTCACCTAGCACCGTCCAGTGCCACATGGAGGGATAAGGCGGTTCAGTCAACCAAGAGGGGCTACTCGAGGTCGCAGCAATAGCGCACCCGAAGGGCAAGAGTTCTGGAGACGGCGATGGCGATTTATTTGGGGCTGGCCTTGGGGGGCATCTGCTTCCTGGCCGGAGTGGGTACGGCCGCCGCGAGCGGCGTGGGTGGGGCGGCGATGGTGCTCGGCCCCGCGGTGAGTGCCGTAGCGGTGGCGGTCGTTTCGATCGTCGCAGTCAAGGCGCTGTTCGTGGCGCCGTTCGACGACATCGTGCGAATCATCCGACAGATGCGCCACGACGGCGACCTGACCGGTCGCGCAGCCGAGGGCAAAGGCGTGGCCGGCCGCATCGCGGTCGAATTCAACGCCCTGATCGAGAGCTTCCAGGGCATCGTCGGCAAGGTCATCTTCGATGCGCGCCGTGTCGGCGAAGCGGCGGACCAGTTGTCCCGGCACGCGGGTTCGGTGGCCGAGAGCTCGTCCGAGCAGCGCAGTGCGGCCGAGGAAATGGTGCGGGCCATGGAAGAGATGAGCCGCGGCGTCGATTCGGTCGCCGATCATGCGCGCCAGACTTCCGAAAACGCCGAGGAGGCCCAGACGCTGTCGTCGGAAGGGGTTCGCATCGTCAACGAGGCGTCCTCGGAGATCGAGCGCATTGCCCGCTCGGTGGAGGAGTCGGCGCAACTGATCGGAGCTTTGGGCGCCCGTTCCGACGAAATCAGCGGCATCGTCAACGTGATCCGCGAGATCGCCGACCAGACGAACCTGCTGGCGCTGAATGCGGCCATCGAGGCTGCCCGTGCCGGCGAACAGGGGCGCGGCTTCGCGGTCGTGGCCGACGAAGTGCGCAAGCTGGCGGAGCGGACGTCGACCGCCACGTCCGAGATCACGACCTTGATCACCGCGATCCAGGACGAAACCCAGGGCGCCATCACGTCGATCCGCGCCGGCAGCGAGCAGGCCCATGCGGGGGCGCAACTCGCGCGCCGCGCCGCCGATTCGCTCGAGCACATCAGCCAGGGCGCGTCGCGCACGATGGACAGCGTCGCGGCGATCACTGCCGCAATCGAGCAGCAGTGCCGCGAGTCTTCGGTGGTGTCCGGCCACGTCCAGCACATCATGGAGATGGTCGAAAGCAACTCGCACGGCGCCGGCGAGACCTTGAGCGAGGCCAGCGGGCTGGAGAGCCTGGCCGTCAACCTGCAGGAGATCAGCAAGGTCTTCAAACTGGGCGCGACCGGCGAGAAGGCCATGAGCAAGCACGGCCGCATGCCGGAACTGGTGCAGAAGGCCGCGGCGGATATCGAGCGCATGCTGGAAGAAGCCGTGGCCGCGCGGCAGATCGACGAGGTGGCCCTGTTCGACGAGCACTACCAGCCGATCAGCAACACCAAGCCGCAGAAATTCCATACCCGCTTCGACGAGCTGACCGACAAGCTCTTCCCGCGGGTGCAGGAGGCGTTGCTGGATTCGGATTCCGACCTGGTCTATGCCATCGGTTGCGACACGCGCGGCTACGTGCCGACCCACAACAATCGTTTCTCGCAGCCGCTGACCGGCGACTACGACAAGGACTTCGTCGGCAACAGGACCAAGCGGATCTTCGACGATCCGGTGGGACGTCAATGCGGCAGGCACACCTTGCCGTTCCTGATCCAGACCTACCGGCGCGACACCGGCGAAATCATGCACGACATCTCGGCGCCGGTGTGCGTCGGCGGCCGCCACTGGGGCGGCTTCAGGATAGGCTACCGGGCTTGAATTCGCTCGCTCGGAGCAACGACGCCGGCCCGCTCAGTGCGGGCCGTTTCGTTCGGCCCGGGCACCGTGTGGAGGCTCGCATGGGGGCGGCGAATATCCTCAAGTCAGGGTGTCACCTGCCGTAAAGAGGAACAACAAATCAAGCCCCGGCGCAGCATTCAGGGCTGCGTCTCACGGAGATGCCTGATGTCCAATCTGCTGAAGAATATTGACGCCAGGACCAAGCTGGCGGGCACGAACAAGCTCGAGATACTGCTTTTCACGCTCGGAACCGATCGCCGGACGGGCCGCCGGGAGACTTTCGGCATCAACGTCTTCAAGGTGCGCGAGGTGATGCGCACGCCACCGGTCACTGCGGCTCCCGAGATGCCGTCCTCGGTCGAAGGGATGGTCAGCCTGCGCGGCGTTCTGGTGCCGGTCGTCGACCTGGCCAAGTATGTCGGCATCGGCCAGGACGACAAGCGCGACATCATGATCGTGACCGAGTACAACGGCCATACGCAGGGCTTCCTGGTCGAGGCGGTCGATACGATCCTGCGCCTGGACTGGTCCCAGATGCGCGTGCCGCCGGAGATGATGACCTCCAACCTGGGCGGCCTGGTGACCGCGGTCACCGAATTGCCCGGCGAAAAGCTGATCATGATGCTGGACGTCGAGAAGGTCTTGTCGGAAACCACCAAGATCGACGACGAGTTCCTGTTCAAGGGTATCGAGCCGCTGGCGGACGACGACGTGACGGTCTACTTCGCCGACGATTCGTCGGTCGCGCGGCGCCAGATCGAGCGCACGCTGGACGCCATGGGCGCCCGCTATGTCGGTGCGGTCAATGGCCGGGCCGCTTGGGACGAATTGCAGAAAGCCGCCAAGACGGCCGAAGCCACCGGTCGCCGCGTCAAGGACATCGTGCGGCTGGTCCTGACCGACGTCGAGATGCCGGAAATGGATGGCTACATCCTGACCAAGATGATCAAGTCCGATCCGCGCTTCGAGGGCGTACCGGTGATCATGCATTCCTCGCTGTCCGGCATGTCCAACCAGCAGCTGGGTCTGTCGGTCGGGGTGGACGAGTACGTGCCGAAATTCGAACCTCAGCGCCTGTCCGATACCCTGCGCCGCATCCTGAGCGGCGATGACGTGGATGAAGCAGCATGAATACGAACGTGAACGCGGATATCGAAAAAGCGCTGGCCGAAAGGACGCTGATGGATGCGGTCGATGGCCGCACCAAGCTGGCCGGCTCGAACCGTATGGAGATCCTGCTGTTCTCGCTGGGGACGCAGGAAACCTTCGGCATCAACGTCTTCAAGGTGCGCGAGGTGTCGAAGACGCCTTTCATCACCAAGGCGCCGAACATGCCGAACGGCGTCGAAGGTCTGATCTCACTGCGCGGCAACGTCATCCCGGTGCTGGCCCTGGCCCATGTGCTGGGCCTTGCCGAACCGGGCGATCCGCTGGGCGCCTCGATGATGGTGACCGAGTACAGCAAGCGCACGCTGGGCTTCCTGGTGCACGAAGTGGATCGCATCATTCGCGTTGAATGGGACAAGGTGCGCACGCCGGAGAACGTCTCCAGTTCGGTCCACAATTTCATCACCGCGATCATCGAACTGCCGGACGGCAAGCTGGTTTCGATCCTCGACGTCGAGACGATCCTGGCCAACACCTTCGGCGAGGCGCTGGTGGGCAACATTCAGCCGCTGGGGGCGGAGCACGACGTGAGCGTGTTCTTCGTCGATGATTCCTCGGTGGCGCGCAAGAAGATCGCGGAAGTGCTCGACAAGCTCGGCGTCAGCCACAAGCACGCGATGAACGGCCTGGAGGCCTGGACCCGGCTCGAGGGCATGGCGAACCACGCCCAGGCCACCGGCAGACCGCTGACCGAGGAGCTCGATCTGATCCTGGTGGATGCCGAGATGCCGGAAATGGATGGCTACGTGCTGACCAAGAACATCAAGAGCGACAGCCGCTTCGAAGGCATTCCGGTGGTGATGCATTCCTCCCTGTCGTCGGAGGCCAACCGGGCCATGGGCAAGCGTGTGGGGGTCGACTCCTACGTCGCAAAATTCGATGCCGACGTATTGGCTGATACATTGCGACCTCTGCTGCTGAAAGGGGCTCGGGGCTGACCGCGGAGAGAAACATGGCCGATTCGAAGATGAGATTTCTCGTAGTTGACGACTTTTCCACGATGCGCCGGATCGTGCGCAACTTGCTGAAGGAACTGGGCTACACGAACGTGGACGAGGCGGAAGACGGAGTCGTCGCGCTGCAGAAGCTGCAGAGCACGCCGTTCGATTTCGTCGTGACCGACTGGAACATGCCGAACATGGACGGCCTGACGCTGCTGCAGACGATCCGGGCCACCGCCGGCCTGAAGCATCTTCCGGTGCTGATGGTGACCGCCGAGGCCAAGAAGGAAAACATCATCGCGGCCGCCCAGGCAGGAGCGAGCGGTTACGTCGTGAAGCCGTTTACCGCCGGCACTCTGGCCGAGAAGCTGGAGAAGATCTTCGAGAAGATGGGCAAGGCCGCCGCCTGACGGCTGGTCGTTTCGAAACAGCGAGGGAGTCAGAACATGGCGAAACGACTCAAGTTCGACGAATCGGGGGACAGCGAAGACCTGCAGGCACTGTTCGACAGCATCGCGTCGGCGCCGGAAAAGCCGAAGCTCGAGGTGATGCAAGAAAAGGACGCCGCCGGCGACAGCGATGACCTGCAGGCGCTGTTCGATTCCGTCGCCGAGGAATACGGCGACGACGCGGTGCAGGAATCTGCCGATGCGCTCGCCGAGGCAATGGATGAAGACGGCGCGGCCACGCCGGACCACAGTTGCGATGCGGTCTACAACCGTATCGGACAGATGACGAGGCAATTGCACAACACTTTGCGCGAACTGGGCTACGACCAGGCCCTACAGGAAGCGGCCGAGGCGATTCCGGATGCGCGCCAACGACTGGTCTACATCGCCCAGATGACCGAGCAGGCGGCCAGCCGCGTGCTCAATGCCACCGACATTGCGAAACCGATCCAGGACAAGCTGCAGGGCGATGCCTCGGACCTGGAAGCGCGCTGGGAGCGTCTCTTCGCGAGCCAGCTTTCGGTCGAGGATTTCAAGGCCCTGGCCGGCGAGACCCGGCAGTTCCTCGGGCAGGTGCGGGAAGGCAGCAAGGCCACCGGCGAGCAGTTATTGGAAATCATGATGGCCCAGGATTTCCAGGATCTGACCGGCCAGGTCATCAAGAAGGTGGTGGACCTGGCCCAGAACCTCGAACAGCAGATGCTGGCGGTATTGATCGAAGCGATGCCGGCGGACCGCAAATCGGAGCGCAACGAGGGCTTGATGAACGGTCCGGTGGTCCAGGCCGAAGGGCGGGACGACGTCGTGACGAGCCAGGGGCAGGTGGACGACTTGCTCGAGAGTCTCGGTTTCTGACCGGGGCGAGACGATTCGAATTCGGAGCGAACCATGAGTGATTTCGCCGGAATGGAAGAACTGCTGCAGGATTTCCTGGTCGAGGCCGGCGATCTGCTGTCCGGGGTCGACAACAAGCTTGTCGATCTCGAGCGGGCGCCGGACGACCGGGGACTGCTGAACGACATCTTTCGCGGCTTCCACACCATCAAGGGCGGGGCAGGCTTTCTCAATGCCAGCGAGCTGGTGACGCTGTGCCACCTGACCGAGAACCTGTTCGACAAGCTGCGCAACGGCGAACTGGAAATCACGCCGGAGACGATGGACGTCATTCTTGCCGCCACCGGTGCGGTGCGCGACATGTTCGGCTACCTGGAGAGTGCCCAGCAGCCGCCGGCAGCCGACTCGCATCTGATCGACAGCCTCAAGGCGGCCCTGGCCGGCGAGCTGAAGGGAGACGAGCCGCTGCGCTCCGACGGCGAGCTGGTCGAAGACGACGCCCCGGCGCAGGGCGCGGGCAACGAGCCCGACTGGCACGCGCTGCATCAGGCCGTCGCCAAGGTGCCGGCCAAGCAGGAAGAGCCGCAGGCCCCGCCGCTGCCGGTGCATACCGACGTTTCGAACAAGACGCCGGAGCAGATCATCAAGGCCGCCGTCGGCCGGCGAGCCAGCGACAAACCGGGCTATTCCGGCCCGGTCGGCCGGCGCGACAGCGAAAAGGCCCGCGACAACTCGATCCGCGTCGACACTTCGCGCCTCGACCAGGTGTTGAACCTGTCGGGCGAGATCGGCCTGACCAAGAACCGGCTCAACGCCTTGCGCAGCGACATCCTGGCCGGTACCGCCGATACCGAGACCTATCACGCGCTCGACGTGGCCGTCAGCCAGCTCGACCTGCTGGTCTCCGACCTGCAGAACGCGGTGATGAAGACCCGCATGCAGCCGATCGGGCGGCTGTTCCAGAAGTATCCCCGCATCGCCAGGGATCTGGCGCGCAACCTCGGCAAGGACGTCGAACTGGTGCTGGCCGGCGAGGAGACCGAGATCGACAAGACGATGATCGAGGATCTGTCGGACCCGATCATCCACCTGATCCGCAACGCGGTCGATCATGGCGTCGAGGAAAAGGCCGAGCGGATCGCGAACGGCAAGCCGACGAAGTCCAACGTGCGTCTCGAGGCACGCCAGGAAGGCGATCACATCGTGATCCTGGTGGCCGACGACGGGCGCGGCATGAATGCCGAGAAGCTGCGCGCCAAGGCGCTCTCGAAGGGGTTGATCACCGACGAGGAAGCCAACACGATGGACGAGCGCCAGAGCTTCAACCTGGTGTTCATGCCCGGCTTCTCGATGGCCGAGAACGTCTCCGACGTGTCGGGCCGCGGTGTCGGCATGGACGTGGTGCGGACCAACATCCAGAAGCTCAACGGCACGATCGACATCAAGTCGGTGCCGGGCAAGGGCACCACCTTCGTGATCAACCTGCCGCTGACGCTGGCGATCCTGCCGGTGCTGCTGGTGCGGCTCGGCGAACAGCCGCTGGCGGTGCCGCTGTCGATGGTGCGCGAAATCCTGCCGATCGAACTCGACAACGTGCAGGAGGTGGGTGGTCGCGCGACGATGGTGGTGCGCGGCGAAGTGCTACCGATCCTGCCGCTGGCCAGCCTGCTCGGCTGGCCGATGCAGGCGGCGCCCGAGTACGGTGTGCTGATGCAGACCGCCGAGCAGAGTTTCGTGCTCGGCATCGACAGTTTCGCCGGCCGCGAGGATGCGGTGATCAAGTCGCTCGACGACTTCCGTCCGAAGGGCGTAGCGGGCGTCACCACGCTGTCCAACGGTCAGATCGTGCTGATCCTCGACATGAAGGAACTGCTCGGCGCGACCGGCGAGCAGCGCGGCGTACCGCGCAGCCACCTGACCCGGATCGCCCGCACCGCGCTGGCCGCCTGAGCATCTTCGGCCTCGCCTGCGCGAGGCAGCAACAGCCGCATTTCGTCACGGCCGGTGGCGAAATGCGGCTTGTCTCGTCCCCGCTTCCTGCCATAGCATGGGCCACGTGCGACATCTTTGTTGCAATGGAACCGGAGCCCGCCGGTGGAAGAAATCGATTTCGATGCCTGGTGTGATCTGGCGCAGCGCCGCCCGGAGCAGTATTTCCGCGAGCGCGAGCGTGTCATCGAGCGCTTCATTCGCCGCCACCCGCCGGAACAGGCCAAGCGCCTGAGGGCGCTCCAGTCGGAGATCGATCGCGCGCGCGCCGAGAGCGGCAGTCCGCTGCGCGCGACCCGCCTGATGCTGACGATGATGGAAGATCAGCTCGATGCGCTGCGCCTGCGGCTGATCAGCCTGCAGTCCGAAACCGAGGCCTTGGCCCTGGTGCTGTCACGGGCCCGCGGCGCCGGCTGAGGCGTGCCGCTCAGGCGGTGGTCTCGAGCAGGCGCGAGAAGGCCTGCTCGAACTGTGCCAACCCCTCGCGCTGCAACTGCTCGCCGACTTCGCTCATGTCGATGCCGAGATGCGCAAGGCGGGCGAAGACCTGCTGCGCTTCCTCGATGCCCTCGCCCAGCGTCGAGGCGATGCGGCCGTGGGAGCGTAGCGCCTGCAGCGTCGCATCGGGCAACGTATTGACGGTCTCCGGGCCGATCAACGGTGCGACGTAGAGCAGGTCGCTGTATGCCGGGTTCTTGGTGCCGGTGCTGGCCCACAGCATCTGTT
>JBNLET010000073.1:0-5467 GCA_050305135.1 Rhodocyclaceae bacterium
TGGCGACCACTTGTCGCGCTTCTTCCCAAGCCATTCGCGGGCCACTGCCTCGAATGTATCGGCGTTCCTGGCGATCTGGTTCGCCAGGGCCGATTGCCTCGCGTGGGAGGGATGGATCCCCTGCCTTACCAGGTCACGAGCTTCATCGCGGGCCCGCCGCGCGTCCAAGAGCGACACGTCGGGATACGCGCCGATTGTGAAGACGTTCTCCTTGCCGACGATTCTGTACCGATATCGCCAGAGCTTCGAGCCGTTCGGCCTCCCGTCCAAGTAGAGACCGTTGCCGTCGGCAAGCTTGCGGGGCTTGTCGGAAGCTTTTGCCTGCCGGATCTTGACGTCGGTGAGGGACACGAATGCGGGTATCAGGGGACGGTACCCGCACGTATACCCGCTTTTTCGCTTGCTGTCGTTCGTCGAACGTAGACAGCCTTAGCCTTATTTTCTTTTTGATTCAGTAGGTTCCGCGAAGCACGTAGCCGCCGCTGCATGCCGGTAGCCGCTCATCGAAACTTTCGATCATCAGCAGCATGGCCGATACATCCTGTTGTTTTGCATGAATTTTACTGGAAGACACCAAGTCCGGCACCCGCCAACGCAGCCGCCATTTTCCCCGCTGATGTCCGGACAAGCCCAGGGGGCGACAACCGTCACGCCGTTGCCTATCCAAGCCTCGATGTCCGGATTCTCGCACCGATCCGCAGCGGAGGACCGAATACGCATCGGCCAAGCTTATCGCAAGCTCGCCAAGCAGAACCACGACGTGCGTGGCTTGCGGCCCTCGATCGATTGTCCCTCCGATGCCAGGTGCGCGAGCTCTCAGGGCGCAGGCTCACCGTTTGCAGATGGATCGAGGCGGATCCGAACTCCGAGGCCGGCCGCGCAGCGCCCCGCCGTTCCCCCGCTACGCCGCCGACAGGGACGGGCAGAAGCGGGGCTGCGCAAGGACCACCCGATCGGCTTCGTGCAGCCGATCGGCGACGATGTTCCGGTTCCTTCCCGCTGCCGCCCGGCCCATGACCGAACACGTTCGCAGGGGGAAGGAACGGCTCGCCGACGAGGTGTTCCACGCACCATCGCAGCTGCCCGCTGCGGTGCTCGTGCGTCGCCCGAGGGCCCCCGGCGTGGCGCCCGCCGCTGCCGATTGCACCGGGTTTGAACGATGGCCGTGCCAGGACCGTGCTTCCGAGGCACAATTCCCGCTGAACGCCCGACTCGACGGCGCGAGGCAGGAGACAAGGCCATGGCATCCGGAAAGATACTGGTCGCCCAGGGCGGCGGCCCGACGGCGGTGATCAACCAATCGCTCGTCGGCGTGGCGCTCGAGGCACGCCGCTTCGGCAACGTCGAGCGGATCTATGGCGCGCGCCACGGCGTGCGCGGCATCGTCGATGAAGACCTGGTCGATCTCACGCAGGAGACCGCCCACAACCTGGAGATGGTGGCCAGCACGCCGTCCAGCGCCCTCGGTTCGACCCGCGACAAGCCCGACCTGCCCTACTGCCGGGAAATCTTCCGGGTGCTGCGGGCGCACGAGATCGAGCATTTCTTCTACATCGGGGGCAACGATTCCTCCGACACCGTGCGCATCGTCAGCGAGGAGGCCCGCAAAGCCGGCTACCCGCTGCGCTGCATGCACATCCCGAAGACCGTCGACAACGACCTGGTCGGCAGCGACCATACGCCCGGCTACCCGTCGGCCGCACGGTTCGTGGCGCAGGCCTTCGCCGGCGCCAACCTCGACAACGCCGCGCTGCCCGGCGCCTACCTCGGCGTCGTGATGGGCCGGCACGCCGGCTTCCTCACCGCCGCCGCCGCGCTGGGCAAGAAGTTTCCGGACGACGGCCCGCATCTGATCTACCTGCCCGAGCGCACCTTCGTGCTGGAGAAGTTCCTGGCCGACGTCAAGAGCACCTACGAGCGCTACGGCCGCTGCGCGATCGCGGTTTCCGAGGGCATCCACGACGCCAGCGGCGCACCGATCGCCGCCCAGTTGGCCAAGGACCTGGAGCACGACGCGCACGGCAACGTCCAGCTCTCGGGCACCGGCGCGCTGGCCGACCTGCTGTGCGAAGAGATCAAGCAGAAGCTCAAGATCAAGCGCGTGCGCGGCGACACCCTCGGCTATCTGCAGCGCTCGTTCATCGGCTGCGTCTCCGACGTGGACCAGCGCGAGGCGCGCGAAGTCGGCGAGAAGGCCGTGCAGTACGCGATGTGGGGCGATCGGGACGGCTCGGTGGCGATCAAGCGCACCGGCTTCTATTTCGCCGACTACGAGTTGCTTCCGCTCGAAGCCGTCGCCGGCAAGACCCGCGTGATGGAAGACGAATTCATCGCCGGGAACGGCACCGACGTGACCGACGCCTTCCGCATGTACCTGCGCCCGCTGCTCGGTTCGGGCATGCCCGATGCCTTTCGCCTGCGGCACAACCCGGTCGCCAAGGTCCTCGGCGAAGATCGACGCAGCTGATGCGGCGACTGGGCCGTGGGGTGTGAACCCTCTCGGACGGCGCACCGGTTCGGTCGCAAGCCTTGTACGGTGTGCCCGGGGGGATTGGGCCGGCCATGCTGAACAGGCGCGGGGCAGCCTTCGCAGGGTGATCGCGCGATCCGGCCGATTCGGAGACTAGTCTTTGAATCCGCCGCCGCCCGGCTTCAAGCCGAAGCGGTCGCGCACGGCGCTGATCAGGCTGCGGAAGTCGTCCGCGCCGCGGCCGGGGGCGATCGCCGGGGCGGCGCTGGCGGCGGGCGCCGGGGCCAGGCGTGGCGATAATGCGGCGGCGCGCGCCACCCGCGCGGCGACGGTGCCGGCACCGCCCACGCTGCCGACGCTCGGCCGCGGCGCCGACAGCACCTGTTCGAGGCCGTTGGCCCGGCTCACCCGTTCGCCCAGCTGCGGCGGGTTGTCGTGCAGGAAGCGTGTGACGATGGTCTTGAGGATGGAGGTGTGGTCGAAGGTGAGATGCGACACGCCGGCCGCCTGCACCCAGGGCGAGACGATGAAGGCCGGCACGCGCACGCCGCGGTAGTGCACCGGCTGCGGGTTGAACGGCCCGGGCGGGGCATCCTCGGGGAACTGCGGATCGCTGAACATCGGCGACACGTATTCCGGGTCGTTCGGATCGCTCACCTCGCGCGGCAGCACGTGGTCATAGAATCCGCCGTATTCGTCGTAGGTGACGACGAGCAGGGTCTTGTCCCACTGCGGCCCGTTGGCGATGGCGTCATAGACGCGCTTGACCAGGCGCTGGCCGCGCGCGATGTCGGTGGGGGGATGGTCGTCGTTGCCGGCGGGAATGTCGGTGAGATCGGGGTCGATGAACACCACCGACGGCAGGCTGCCGGCGCGCGCGGCGACTTCCACCCCCTGCACCGGGTCGTCGATCTGCACGATGTTGGGGTGGCCCAGCGTGTAGTCGGCGAACAGTCGCAGCATGCACAGGTCGTGTTCGTAATAGCGCCAGCTGACGCCGCCGGCATCCAGGTGGTCGAAGATGTTCTCGACGTGCACCGGGGTGAAGTCCTGCGGATCCGGCGTGCCGGTTTCCGGGAAGCCGGCGTGCGGGTCGTGCGGCGGCTTGGGTGCCAGATTGCCGGTCAGGGTGATGAAGCGGTTGGGCCAGGTGTCGCCCGGATGCGGCGCGAACCAGCGGTCGCAGATCAGGTAGTTCTGCGCCAGGAACGAATACATCGGCACGTCGGCGGCCAGGTGGAAGCCCATGATGTCGGTCGCGACATTGCCGTAGTTGCGGCTGCTGTCGGCCCGCTCCGCGGCGGAATACTTCTCTGCCAGCCGCCCGCCATGGGCCAGCACAAAGCCGCCCATCGGTGGAACGGTGACTTCGTCGGGCGGCGGCTCGAAGTCCTCGTCGACGTCGAAGTCCTCCCCATGGGGCTTGGGGCTCGACTGGCCGGGAAGCTTCAGCTTCTGGCCGCCGCGCTGGATCTTCTGGTAGCTGAAGCTGTGCGCCGGATCGAAGCCGAACAGCGTGGCCGGCGCTCGGGTGAACGGAAACACATAGGCCCGCGAGCCGTCAGCCTTCAGGTTGAACTCGGTGCCGTGCAGGCCGCTTACGCCGCTGCGCCCCAGGCCGCCGAGGGACACCGGCAGGCTCAGGTGACCCAGCACGTGGTCGAAGGAGCGGTTTTCCATCATCAGCACGACGATGTGGTCGATGTTGGCCAGCAGCCCGGGATCGGGCAGCGGCGCATCGGGCGCTCCGCCATCGTCCTGGCTCAGGACCGGGCCTGTCGGGCGGTCCCCGGCGTACGACAAGGTGATCTGCGGCGCCGAGTGCCTGGTGATCTCCAACTGGTCGCGCGCCAGCAGGTAGTGGCCCAGCGTGTCGTGGATCGTCTTGGCGATCTTGCGCAGCTTGGCGAGGGAATCGTAGGCCGGGTTGCCGAAATCGTAGGCACGACCGACGAAGCCTTCCACCAGCGTGGCCACCAGCAGGGTCAGCGTGCGCGGGATGCCATCCAGCTCGATGAACGGCCGCAGCACGATGTCGCAGCTGCCGGCATTTCCTTCCAGCGGAGACAGCGGGCCGTCGCGCATCGTGAACATGACGTCCGCCGACAGGGTCTTGATCAGCGCCTCGCTGTTGCCCAGCAGCATGTCGGCCAAGGCATCGGCCACGCCATTTTCCAGCGCCTTGAGCGCGCCCTTGACCGCCGCCAGGGCGATATTGCCGCCGGCCGGGCCGATCGCCTGCGCGATCAGGCCATGGACCAGGTTCTCGATCAGCAGCGTGGCGCCGTAGGGCAAGTCGATGCGCGCCTTGAGCGCCAGGCGTCCTTCATTGACCACCAGCTTCACCCGCAGCGGTTCGGACTCGTAGCGGCGATCGATGATCTTCATGCCCAGGTCGAACTCATGCACGCCGAAATAGCGCTGCATGTCCTGGTCGGGCAGCAGAACGAGCTTGGTGGTCTCGATGGTGAAATTGCCGAGCAGCTTGGTCCGGCTGTTGTCCAGCGCCACGGTGATCGGCGCCGAGCCCGACACCACCCGGCACAGCAGGTGGTTGAGCGCGTCCAGATCCAGCGTTTTGTTCAGGATCGGCCGGTTGCCCACGAAGCTGACGAAGGCCCGGCCGGAGGCCTGGACCGCGGTGGTGTTGGTGACCCGCAGCTTCCAGTTGGGCGCGACCCCCTCGCGTGCCGCCACCACTGGCGGCAGCCGCTGCGGCGGCGGTGGCGGCAGCACGAACTGCAACGGCGCCGGGCCTTGCACGATCGGCGCCGCCCCGGTGGCGGCCGGCAGGACTTCGATGCGGAACGAGCCCTGCGGAAGCGCGCCGCCGACCGGTGGGGTGCCGCCGCCGCCCGGGCCGCCGCCGGAATCCAGGCCGCTCACCCCGCCGCTCCCGCCCAGCCTGACGGCGCCCGCGGCCAGGCCGGTGCCGGCGATGCGCGCCAGGCGCGGCGCCGGCGCCGCGGTCGGGCTTGGTGTCAGGCTCTGATACAT
>JBNLET010000074.1:0-10664 GCA_050305135.1 Rhodocyclaceae bacterium
GGCTGGCCTGCGGGTTGCTGATGCTGGCGGTGATCGCGTCGTTGCGCAGGTGTGCTTCGATGCCGCGCTGGCTGTTGCCGGTGGTGCTGGCGATGTCGGCCCTATCCGCGCTGCAGCTGTTTTACCTGCAACCGACGATGCACGCGATCAAGCTGGCCGGTGGACAGAACTTCGGGCTCTGGCACGGCATCTCCAGTGCGCTCTATCTGTTGCAGTCGCTGCTGGCGGCGGGGCCGGTGCTGGCCGCGCCGCACCGGACCGCTTGCTAGCGGCGGCCGCGGGCCTTGCCGGACGGGGCGGCGGCACTGCGCGCCGGCTTGCGAGCCTTGCCGGCCTTCGGCGCTCCGCCGCCCTCGGCCAGCGTTTGGGCGGCGCGCTTGGTCAGCGCCACCGCCTTGCGCGGCCGCCGGCGCGGCGCGGCAGGCGATTCCTGGTCGGCCGGGCGTTCGCGCCAGACGACCAGCAGCTTGCCGATTCTTTGCACCGGCGCGGCGCCGGTGCGGGCGCAGATCTCCTCCAGGTACTGCCGGCGCGCCTCGCGGTCGTCGCCGAAGACCCGGATCTTGATCAGCTCGTGGGCCCGCAGCGCGCTGTCGATCTCCTTCAGCACGGCCTCGGACAAGCCGTTGCCGGAGATCGCGACGACCGGGTCGAGGTGGTGGGCCTGCGCCTTCAGTTCGCGGCGACGGGCGGCAGAGATTTCATTCATGACGGCAGTTCCCGGACAAGGGGCGCGATTCTACTCCGATGAAAGCGAGCAAGACCAGCAAGGCGTGGATGAACGAGCACGTGCACGACACCTACGTGCAGCGGGCCAAGGCGGATGGCTACCGGGCCCGAGCGGCCTACAAGCTGCTCGAGATCGACGAGCGTGACAGGCTGCTGCGGCCGGGCATGACCGTCGTCGATCTGGGCGCCGCGCCCGGTTCCTGGTGCCAGGTGGCGGCCAAGCGGCTGTCCGGCCGCGGCCGCGTCATCGCGCTCGACCTGCTGCCGATCGAAGCGCTGGCCGGCGTCGAGTTCATCCAGGGCGACTTCCACGACGAGGAGGTGTTGCGCGAAATCGAGGCGCGGCTCGAAGGACGCCAGGCAGACCTTGTATTGTCGGACATGGCCCCCAATATGTCCGGTGTGGCGACGGTGGACCAGACCAAGGGCTACGCGCTGGCCGAACTGGCGCTCGAGTTCGCGCTCGAGCACCTGGCGCCGGGCGGGCGCCTGCTGGTCAAGGTCTTCCAGGGCGCCGGTTTCGACGAATACCGTGCGCGCTTGCGCGAGGCTTTCACGAGCGTCGCGGTGCGCAAGCCGAAGGCCTCGCGCGACCGCAGCAGCGAGGTGTATTTCCTCGCCGCCGGTAGAAAGTAGCGGGCAGGTTTGCCCGAGCGGAACGTTCGAACATAGAATCAGTCCATTGTGCAGTCGGCCCAGCGGGCCATCGGGAGCGCAGCTTGAACAATCTTTTCAAGAATCTGGCGATCTGGGTCGTGATCGGCATCGTGCTGATGACGGTCTTCAACCAGTTCAACACCCGCCAGGTCGCCCAGAACACCATGGAGTACTCCCAGTTCATGGAAGAGGCGCGCTCAGGCCGTATCTCCAAGGTGCTGGTGGATGGCCGGGTGCTCAAGGCGACCACCCAGGAAGGGCGGCAGATCACCGTATACACGCCGGGCGTGCAGGACATCTGGATGGTGTCCGACCTGATGAAGTACGGCGTCAACGTCAACGCGGCGAAGCCCGAGGAAGAGCAATCCTTCCTGATGAGCATCTTCGTCTCGTGGTTCCCGATGCTGCTCCTGATCGGGGTCTGGATCTTCTTCATGCGCCAGATGCAGGGCGGCGGACGCGGTGGCGCGTTCTCGTTCGGCAAGTCGCGCGCCCGGATGCTCGACGAGTCCGCCAACTCGATCACCTTCGCTGATGTTGCGGGCTGCGACGAGGCCAAGGAGGAGGTGGCGGAGCTGGTCGATTTCCTGCGTGATCCGTCCAAGTTCCAGAAGCTCGGCGGACGCATTCCGAAGGGCGTGCTGATGGTCGGCTCGCCCGGTACCGGCAAGACCCTGCTCGCCAAGGCGATCGCCGGCGAGGCCAAGGTGCCGTTCTTCTCGATTTCGGGTTCGGACTTCGTCGAGATGTTCGTCGGCGTCGGCGCGGCGCGCGTGCGCGACATGTTCGAGCAGGCCAAGAAGCAGGCGCCGTGCATCATCTTCATCGACGAGATCGATGCGGTCGGCCGCCAGCGCGGCGCCGGCCTGGGCGGCGGCAACGACGAGCGAGAGCAGACGCTGAACCAACTGCTGGTCGAGATGGACGGCTTCGAGGGCCAGACCGGCGTGATCGTGATCGCCGCCACCAACCGTCCGGACGTGCTCGACCCGGCGCTGCTGCGGCCGGGCCGCTTCGACCGCCAGGTGGTGGTGCCGCTGCCCGACATCCGCGGCCGCGAGCAGATCATCCGCGTGCACATGCGCAAGGTGCCGATCGCGCCCGACGTCGATCCGATGGTGCTGGCCCGAGGCACGCCCGGATTCGCCGGTGCCGACCTGGCCAACCTGGTGAACGAGGCCGCGCTGTTCGCCGCCCGCGCCAACAAGCGCCTGGTGGACATGGACGACTTCGAGCGCGCCAAGGACAAGATCATGATGGGCGCCGAGCGCCGCTCGGTCGTGATGCCCGAGGAAGAGCGCCGCAACACCGCCTACCACGAGTCGGGCCACGCGGTGGTGGCCAAGCTGCTGGACAAGACCGACCCGGTGCACAAGGTGACGATCATCCCGCGCGGCCGTGCGCTCGGCGTGACGATGCAGCTGCCGGAGCAGGACCGCTACAGCCAGGACCGCGAGCGGCTGCTGCAGACCATCGCGGTGCTGTTCGGTGGCCGGATCGCCGAAGAACTGTTCATGAGCCAGATGACCACCGGCGCCTCGAACGACTTCCAGCGCGCCACCGACCTCGCGCGGCGGATGGTGACCCAGTGGGGCATGTCCGACGCGCTCGGGCCGATGGTGTACGGCGAAGAGGAAGGCGAGATCTTCCTCGGTCGCGCCGTGACGACCCACCGCAACGTGTCCGAGGCGACGATGCAGAAGGTGGATGCCGAGATCCGTCGCATCATCGACCAGCAGTACGCGCTGGCGCGCCGTCTGATCGACGACAACCGCGACAAGATCGAGGCCATGACGGCCGCGCTGCTGGAGTGGGAGACCATCGACGCCGACCAGATCAACGACATCATGGACGGCCGCGAACCGCGTCCGCCGAAGCCGTCCGGCCAGCCGCCGCGGCCGAAGAAGGACGACTCCTCCGGTCCGGAGCCGAGCGCCGCGACCTCGGCCGCCTGAGCGGTCCGAAGAACGAACCCCGGGGGTGGCGATGCCGCCCCCTTTTCATTGAGTGTCCGACCCATGCAAGAACTCGTCTGCGGCGATTTCCGGCTCGACCTGAGCCGCCCGCGCATCATGGCGATCGTCAACCTGACGCCCGATTCCTTTTCCGGCGACGGCCACCACCGCGATCACGGCGATGCGCTGCGCCACGCCGAGCGCTGCCTCGAGGAAGGCGCCGAGATCCTCGACCTGGGCGGCGAATCCTCCCGTCCGGGCGCCGAGCCGGTCAGCGAGGCGGAGGAACTGGCTCGCGTGATCCCGGTCGTCGAGGCCTTGCGCGGCTGTGGCGTGCCGATCTCGGTCGATACCGTCAAGCCGCGCGTGATGCGCGAAGCGGTCCGGGCCGGCGCGTCGATGATCAACGACATCAACGGCCTGCGCGATCCTGCCGCGATCGAGGCGGTGCGCGATTCGAACGTCGGGCTGTGCGTGATGCACATGCAGGGCGAACCGCGCACGATGCAGCTCGATCCGCGCTACGGCGACGTCGTGGCCGAAGTGGAGGATTTCCTCGGCCGCCAGCTCGAAGAGCTGCACAATCAGGGCATCGCGCGCGAGCGCATCGTCATCGATCCGGGCTTCGGCTTCGGCAAGCGGCGCGAACACAACGAGGCACTGTTCCGCAACATCGGGCGGCTGGCGCGGCTGGCGCCGGTGCTGGTCGGCGTGTCGCGCAAGTCGGTGCTGGGCGCGGTGACCGGACGCGACGTCAAGGAGCGGCTGCTGCCGAGCGTCGTCGCGGCGCTGCTGGCGGCGCAGAAGGGGGCCGCGATCCTGCGCGTGCACGACGTGGCCGATACGCGCGATGCATTGCAATTGCTCGCCGCCTTCGGATAGTCGGCGGCGATCCTGCGAACGAGGGAAAGCGATGGGAAGGAAGTATTTCGGCACCGACGGTGTCAGGGGCAAGGTCGGCGAGGCGCCGATCACGCCGGACTTCGTCATGCGGCTCGGCTACGCGGCCGGCAAGACCCTGGTCGGACGGGAACGCCTGCCGCACGGCGAGCGCCCGGGCGTGCTGATCGGCAAGGACACGCGCATTTCCGGCTACATGCTGGAGGCCGCGCTGGAGGCCGGCTTCGCCGCCGCCGGGGCCGACGTGATGCTGGCCGGCCCGATCCCGACGCCGGCGGTGGCGCACCTGACCCGCGCGCTGCGCCTGCAGGCCGGCGTCGTCATCTCCGCTTCGCACAATCCCTACTACGACAACGGCATCAAGTTCTTTTCGGCCGACGGCAGCAAGCTGCCGGATGCGGTCGAGGAGGAAATCGAGCAGCGCCTCGACGAACCGATGGGCTGCGCGGAATCGAGCGGCCTCGGCAAGGCGCGCCGCATCGAGGATGCCGCCGGGCGCTACATCGAGTTCTGCAAGAGCACTTTCCCGAACGAACTCGATCTGCGCGGCTTGCGCATCGCGCTCGACTGCGCCCACGGCGCCGCCTACCACATCGCGCCGAGCGTGTTCCACGAACTGGGCGGCGAGGTGGTCACGGTCGGGGTCGAGCCCAACGGGCTGAACATCAACGCCGAGGTGGGCGCGACGCGGCCGGAGGCGCTGCGTGCGGCGGTGCTGCAGCACCGGGCCGACGTCGGCATCGCGCTGGACGGCGACGGCGACCGGGTCGTGATGGTGGACCGGCAGGGCGAGATCTACGACGGCGACAAGCTGCTGTACGTGATCGCGCGCGCGCGCCGGGCCGAGGGCCGGCTCGACGGCGTGGTCGGCACGCTGATGAGCAACCTCGGCTTCGAGCATGCCGTGCGCCGGCTCGACGTGCCGTTCGAGCGCGCCAAGGTCGGCGACCGCTATGTGCTCGAGCTGCTGTTGCAGAAGGGCTGGAAGCTCGGCGGCGAGAACTCCGGCCACATCCTGTGCCTCGACCGCCACACCACCGGCGACGGCATCATTTCGGCGCTGCAGGTGCTGGCGGCGCTGCGGGCCAGCGGCGAAGACCTGCCGTCGGCGTGTGGCGGGCTGGAGTTCTATCCGCAGGTGCTGGTCAACGTGCGCCTCGCGGCGGGCTTCGACTGGCGCGCCGACAGCGGCATCGAGGATGCCCGCGCGACGGCCGAACGGGCGCTGGCGGACGGCGGCAGGGTGTTGCTGCGCCCGTCCGGCACCGAGCCGCTGCTGCGGGTGATGGTCGAGGGGCGCGAGCGGGCCGAAGTCGAAGCCCACGCCAACCGGATCGCCGAGGCGGTGCGCTGCGCGATGGAGCACTGAGGCGGCTTGTCACGAAACTGCAAGAAAACGGTCATAAAATCGGGTCTGAACACCTTCCGGCCGCTGCTCGCCCGAATTGACGCTTCCCACCCCACTGCTGCGATGCCTGATCGGGCTGCTGGCGGCGCTGCCCTTGCCGGCCGCAGCCCGCGCGCTGGTCACGATCGACGGTTCGAGCACCGTCTACCCGATCACCGAGGCGGTGGCGGAGGAGTTCCTGCGCGCGCGTGAGCGGCGCACCTGGGTCACGGTTGGAATCTCCGGCACCGGCGGCGGCTTTCGCAAGTTCTGCCGCGGCGAGATCGACATCGTCGACGCCTCGCGGCCGATCACCGAGGCGGAGCAGGCCGAATGCCGGGCCAACGGCGTCGACTACCTGCCGATACCGGTCGCCCTCGACGCGCTGACGGTGGTGGTCGGCATCGACAATCCGCTGCGCGAGATCGACATCGCCGAGCTGCGCCGCATCTGGGCGCCCGAGGCGCAGGGGCAATTGACCAACTGGCGCCAGCTCGGTGCGGACTACCCGCAGCGCGAACTGAAGCTCTACGGGCCGGGACCGGACTCCGGCAGCTTCGAGTACTTCACCGCCGCGGTGATGGGCCGGGCGCGAGCCTCGCGCGGCGACTACACGGCGTCCGAGGACGACAACCTGCTGGTCACTGGCGTGGCGACCGACAAGGGCGCGCTGGGCTATTTCGGTCTCGCCTACTACCTCGAGAACCAGGCGCGGGTGCGGGCCGTGGCGGTGCGCGCCGGACCCGGCCAGGAGGCCGTGCTGCCGACGCTGGACAACGTCCGGCAAGGCCGCTACCGGCCGCTGTCGAGGGAGCTCTTCATCTACGCGAACCGCGCTTCGACAGCGCGGGACGAGGTGCGCGACTTCATCTCCTTTTATCTCGAGCGGGCCGCCGAGCTGGTCGAGGAGGTGCGCTACGTGCCGCTGTCGGAGGCCCGCTACCGGGCCGGCCGCGCCCGTTTCCTGGCCGAGACGGCTTCCGGCCGGCGGCCGGAGAGCGCCCGATGACTGGCGCGGCCACGGCCGGACCGGCCAGCGAGCGGCTGCGGCGTCGCCGCGGCCGACGGCCGAGCGAGCGGCTGATCGAGGCCTTGCTGTTCCTCGCGGCCCTGCTTTCGGTGCTGGTGACGGTGGCCATCGTCTACGTGCTGGTGGCCGAGTCGCTGGCCTTCTTCGCGCAGGTGCCGCTGGGCGAATTCGTCACCGACAGCCAATGGACGCCGCTGTTCGAGCGGCCGCACTTCGGCATCGGCGTGCTGATGTCGGCAACGCTGACCTGTACCGTGATCGCATTGCTGGTGGCGATCCCTGCCGGCACGACGATCGCGATCTACCTGTCGGAGTTCGCCTCGCCGCCGGTCAGGGACGTGGCCAAGCCGGTGCTGGAGCTGCTCGGTGGCGTGCCGACGATCATCTACGGCTATTTCGCGCTGGCCTCGGTGACGCCGCTGCTGCAACTCCTGATGCCCTCGCTGCCGGGTTTCAACCTGCTGTCGGCCGGGCTGGTGATGGGCATGATGATCATTCCCTACGTCAGCTCGCTGTCCGAGGACGCCATGCGGGCGGTGCCGATGGCTCTGCGCGAAGCCTCCTACGCGATGGGCGCGACGAGGCTGCAGGCGGCGCTCGGGGTGGTCGTGCCGTCGGCCGCCTCGGGCATCGGCAGCGCCTACGTGCTCGGCATCTCGCGCGCGATCGGCGAGACGATGATCGTCGCGATCGCCGCCGGATCCCAGGCCCGGCTGACCTTCGACCCGACCGATTCGGCCGCGACGCTGACCTCGTACATCGTGCAGGTCGCGCTCGGCGACGTGGACCACGGCGGTCTGGGCTACCGGACCGTGTTCGTGGCCGGCCTGGCGCTGATGCTGATGACCCTGCTGATGAACGTGGCCGGCCATCTGCTGCGCCAGCGCCTGGCGCGGCGGGGAGGCTTGTGATGCGGAAGGAGGGGGCGCCAGCCCGCGCCCAGCTGGCGCGCAGGCAGCGGGCCGAACTGGTGTTCGCCACGGTCGGGCTGCTGTGCCTGCTGCTCGGCGTGCTGACGCTGACCACCTTGTTCGTCGAAATGGGGCGGCAGGGTTTGCCGCGGCTCGGCACCGACTTCCTGTTCGGCTATCCGTCCCGGCACGCCGGCGAGGCCGGCATCCTGCCCGCCTGGGTGGGTTCGCTGGCGGTGATGGCGGTAACCGCGGTCGCCGCCATCCCGCTCGGCGTCGGCGCCGCGATCTACCTGGAGGAATATGCGCCGAGCAATCGCATCACGGCGCTGATCGAGATCAATCTGACCAATCTCGCCGGCGTGCCGTCGATCATCTTCGGCCTGATGGCGCTGGGGCTGTTCGTGGTCAGTTTCGGCCTCGGCCGCAGCGTGCTGACGGCCGGCCTGACGTTGGCGCTGCTGATCCTGCCGATCATCATCGTCACCAGCCGGGAGGCCTTGCGCACTGTGCCGGACAGCCTGCGCGAAGCGGCCTACGCCTGCGGCGCGAGCACCTGGCAGACGATCCGCGACCATGTGGTGCCGGCGGCCAGCCCCGGCATCCTGACCGGCATCATCATCGGCGTCGCGCGGGCGATCGGCGAGACCGCGCCGCTGATCGCGATCGGCGCCCTGAGCTTCGTCGCCTTCCTGCCGGAATCGCCGGTCCAGAGCCGCTTTCCCTTCGTCAGCCTGGAGTGGCTCAGCGCGCCGTTCACGGTGCTGCCGGTGCAGATGTTCAACTGGACGCTGCGGCCGGATCCTGCCTTCCAGGCCAACGCCGCGGCCGCTGCCTTCGTGCTGGTGCTGATGACGCTGGCCATGAACGGGCTGGCGATCTGGCTCCGATACAGACTGCAAAGGCAGATCCGATGGTGAAACGACGCAATCCGGAGCCCCTGCAGGCGCCGTCCCGGCTCAAGGCGGCCGTGCACCGGCTGAATTTCTACTACGGCAGCCTGCAGGCCCTGGCCGACGTGGACCTGGCGATCCACGAGAACAGCGTGACCGCGCTGATCGGCCCGTCGGGCTGCGGCAAGACCACCTTGCTGCGCTGTTTCAACCGCATGCACGACCTCTATCCCGGCAACCGCTGCGACGGCCGGGTGATGCTGTATCCGGACGACACCAACCTGCTGGCCGCGGACGTCGATCCGATCGAGGTGCGGATGCGGATCGGCATGGTGTTCCAGAAGCCCAACCCGTTTCCGCGCTCGGTGTACGAGAACGTCGCCTACGGCCTGCGCGTGCGCGGCGAGCGCTCGCGCGTGGTGCTGGACGAGAAGGTCGAACAGGCGCTGCGCAATGCCTCGCTGTGGGACGAGGTCAAGGATCGTCTCGATGCGCCGGGCGCCAGCCTGTCGGGCGGCCAGCAACAGCGCCTGTGCATCGCCCGCGCGCTGGCGACCGAACCGGAGATGATGCTGTTCGACGAGCCCACCGCGGCGCTCGACCCGGTCGCCACCTCGAACATCGAACAGCTCATTTCGGAGCTGCGCCGCAGCGTCACGATCGTCATCGTCACCCACAACATGCAGCAGGCCGCCCGGGTGTCCGACCACACCGCCTACATGTACTCGGGCCGGGTGATCGAGTTCGGCGTCACCGACGAGCTGTTCATAAGGCCGAAGATGAAGCAGACCGAGGACTACATCACCGGGCGTTTCGGTTGAGCCGTCGCCGGCCCGCGTGGTTTGACCGCTGCCGGTGCAGCGAATACACTTCGCGGGTTTTACCTGGAGCGAGGTCCGACGGTGGCGCGCAGGCTGGTTGCGGCAAACTGGAAGATGAACGGCTCGCTGGCGTCCAACGCGTCGCTGGTCGAGGGCGTGCTGGCCGGCGTCGGCGGGCTCGCCGGCGAGGTCGTGCTGTGCGTGCCGCATCCCTATCTCGCCCAGGTCGGTGCCCTGCTGGCCGGCTCGAAGCTGGGCTTGGCAGGCCAGGACCTGTCGGAGCACGAGGCGGGCGCCTACACTGGTGAGGTCAGCGCCGGCATGCTGGTGGACCTGGGCTGCAGCCACGTGGTGATCGGGCACTCGGAGCGTCGCGCCTACCATCGGGAGGGCGACGCGCAGGTGCTGGCCAAGGTGCGCCGCGCGCTGCAGGCCGGACTGACGCCGATCGTCTGCGTCGGCGAAAGCCGGGAGCAGCGCGAGGCCGGTGAAACCGATCGGATCGTGCTCGGGCAGGTGGAGGCCGTGTGTGCCGGGCTGGATGACGCTGCGGTGCGGAAGATGGTGCTGGCCTACGAACCGATTTGGGCCATCGGCACCGGTCTGGCCGCCACACCGCAGATGGCGCAGGACGTGCATGCGGCGATCCGCGCCGCGCTGCGTTCGCGCATCGGCGAGGACGCCGCGGAGCTGCCGCTGCTGTATGGCGGCAGCGTCAATGCAGGCAACGCGTCGTCGCTGTTCGAGATGCAGGACATCGACGGTGCACTGGTGGGCGGGGCGTCGCTGGATGCCGAAGCATTCGTATCAATCTGCGCCGCCAATGCGGCGCGCTGAGATCTTCAAGGTAGTCGAGAATGGGTAGTTTTATGTTTTCCGCCGTGCTGACGGTGCATGTGCTGGTCGGACTGGGCGTGATCGCGCTGGTGTTGCTGCAGCACGGCAAAGGTGCGGACATGGGGGCGGCCTTCGGCAGCGGGGCGTCGGGCAGCCTGTTCGGGGCTTCGGGTTCGGCGAACTTCCTGAGCCGCACGACCGCCGCACTGGCGACGGTGTTCTTCCTTACCAGCCTGGGCTTGAGCTATCTCGCGAGCGACCGGCAGAAAGCGCCGCAGAGCGTCATGGACGTGGCGCCCGAGGTGCCGGCGGAAGCGCCGGCGACGCCGGTCGAGGCGCCTGCCGAACCGGCCGATTCGAAGGCGGGGTCGATTCCTAAGTAAGTTAAAAGACTTTCCTTCGGCACTGCAGCAAGATATAATTTCGTCCGCTTTTTGAGCGGCGCCGACGTGGTGAAATTGGTAGACACGCCATCTTGAGGGGGTGGTGACGCAAGTCGTGTGAGTTCGAGTCTCACCGTCGGCACCAACTGGATTTGAACGCC
>JBNLET010000075.1:0-35328 GCA_050305135.1 Rhodocyclaceae bacterium
ACCCCCGAGCCGGCACCGCCGGCCGAAGAGCAGGCCCATGCTGCACCGGCGCGCATCAGGGCGGTGGCGCAGCAGCGCGTCGACGCCAATGTGCCGGGCCTAGCGGCAGATTCCGCGGCGCCCGGCGCGCTCGCGCACAGACCTGCAGCCGACGGAAGTTCCGACGTGGCACAAGCCGGATCGCCAGCCGGGCCGGCGCCGGCCAGCCTGCGCCAGCCGGCGACGGCGCCCGCGCCCAACCCGACCGCGTTCATCGCGACGCCCGCCGATCAGGCCGGATTCGCCGACGAACTCGGCCAGCGCGTGGCGCTGTTCGCGGGCCGCGGCGAGAGCAAGGCCGAGTTGATCCTGACGCCGGCCCATCTGGGCCGCGTCGAGGTCTCGCTGACGCTCTCGGCCGATCAGGCGACGGCGCAATTCCTGGCCACCAGCAACGCCGCGCGGGAGGCTCTGGAGCAAGCCATGCCGCGGCTGCGCGAGATGCTGGCGGAAGCCGGCATCCAGCTGGGCGAGAGCAGCGTCGGCACGCGCTCCGAACAACAGGCCCGGGAAGGCGGCCGCAGCGGTGGCTACGGCCGCGGCGACGCGTTTGCCGGCGCCACCGAAGTTCCGGCCGCAGGCGCCGGGCATTGGGTCCGCCACGGCAACGGATTGATCGACACCTTTGCCTGAGGCAGCCGAATAGCGGGCTTTGGCACCCGCTATTTCGGGCATCGAGCGGCCGGGCCTGGGTGACAATGAAGGCAGCAAGATAGGAGTAGACCATGGCCAAAGCGCCTGCCAAACCGGAAACCGAGGAAGGCGACGCACCCGCACCCAAGCGCGGCAAAAAGCTGCTGATCATTCTGGTCGTGGCGGTCTTGCTGTTGCTGCTCGTCGGCGGCGGCGCGGCATATCTGCTGCTGAACAAGCACGGCGCCAACAAGGAGGATGAAGCGCACGCCGTCGAGTCGGCCAAGCTCACCGTCGACAAGAGCAAGCCGCCGACCTTCGTGCCACTGGAGGCGTTCACGGTCAATCTCCAGCCCGGCGAAGGCGATCACTACCTGCAGGCGGTGATCCAGCTCAAGGTCACCACACCGAGCGTGGCCGAGGATCTGAAGACCTACATGCCCGAGATTCGGCACCGCATCAACCTGCTGCTGTCCAGCAAACGGCCGTCCGAGATCGCGGACATCGAAGGCCGGGAAACGCTGGCCGAGGAAATCATGATCGAGACCAACTACGTGCTCGGATACGAGCCGCCGAAGCAGCATGCGCGGCACAATCCGCCAGAGGACCCGTGGGGCCCGGTGCTGGCGGTGCTGTTCGACTCCTTCATCGTGCAGTAGGCGAGGCGGGCGCAATGTCATCGGACTTTCTTTCCCAGGACGAGGTCGACGCGCTGCTGCGCGGCGTCACCGGGGAGTCCGACGACGCCGAGGAGGAAGAGCAGGGTTCCGACGGCGTTCGCCCGTACAACCTGGCGACGCAGGAGCGCATCGTCCGTGGGCGCATGCCCACGATGGAGCTCATCAACGAGCGCTTCGCCCGCTACCTGCGCATCGGCCTGTTCAACTTCATGCACCGCAACGCGGAGGTGTCGGTCGGGCCGATCAAGGTGCAGAAATACAGCGAATTCGTGCGCAACCTGGTGGTGCCCACCAACCTCAACCTGGTGACGGCCAAACCGCTGCGCGGCACCGGGCTGATCGTGTTCGACCCGAACCTGGTCTTCCTGGTGGTGGACAACATGTTCGGCGGCGACGGCCGCTTCCACACCCGGGTCGAAGGGCGAGATTTCACGCCCACCGAGCAGCGCATCATCCAGGGCCTGCTGGGCGTCGTGTTCAACGAGTACCAGCGCGCCTGGGCGCCGGTGTTCCAGCTGAGCTTCGAGTACGTCCGCTCGGAAATGAACTCGCAGTTCGCCAACATCGCGACACCGAGCGAGATCGTCGTATCGAACACGTTCTCGCTCGAGTTCGGCGGATCGCAGGCCGAAATGCACGTCTGCCTGCCCTATTCGATGGTCGAGCCGATTCGCGAGATGCTGTATTCGACCATGCAGAGCGACCACCTGACGCAGGACAACCGCTGGGTGCAGATGATGGGACGCCAGCTGCAATCGGCCGAGATCGAGCTGGTGGCGAAGCTCGGCGGCGCCACCGTCACGCTCGGCGACATCGTCCACATGAAGCCCGGCGACGTCATCCCGCTGCAGATCGAGGAGCTGATCCAGGCCGAGGTGGACGATATCGGCGTGCTGCTCGGCCACTACGGTGTGCAGAACGGCCGCTACGCATTCAAGGTGGAAACCTTCCTGTCCCAGGCGGACGCCGAGGCACCGCCGCAAGGAGAGAACGATGGCTGACGAAGACCAGATCACCGACGACGACTGGGCCGCGGCAATGCAGGAGCAGGCGGCGTCCGAGGATCCCGGCGGCGACATGAACGATGCCGACGTCGAGGCCGCGCTCCGCGACGCGGCCGCGGGCACCGAGGAGTCCCCCTTCCAGGCCAAGCCCGCCAGCCAGCTCTTTCCGGATTTCGGCAACGCCGGCAAGAGCGCCGGTGCGCTGAACGACTTCGACATGATCATGGACATCCCGGTCCAACTGACGGTCGAACTCGGCCGCACCAAGCTGTCGATCCGCAACCTGCTGCAATTGGCCCACGGCTCGGTGGTCGAACTGGACGGCCTGGCCGGCGAACCGATGGACGTGCTGGTGAACGGCACCTTGATCGCCCAGGGCGAGGTCGTGGTCGTCAACGACAAGTTCGGCATCCGGCTGACCGACATCATCACCCCGGCCGAACGTATGCGTAAGCTGCGCAACTGAGCGGACCGCCCGCCTAGGCGCCGCGCCGCAGCCCTGTTCAAAGGCAGCTCGCGGCGTCAGACTGCGGCCGAGTCCCGACTTCATGGAGCCCACAGGTGAGAGCCGTCGTCACCGGACACTCGCGCGGCCTCGGCGCCGCCGTGTGCGCCGAACTGCTGCAGCGCGGCGCCCGCGTGCTGGCGCTGTCGCGCGGCACGAACGTCGAGCTGGCCGGCCGTTTCGGCGATCGGCTGGTGGAATTTCCGCTCGACCTGGGCGAGGCCGCCGCGCTGACGGCCCTGATCGGCTCGTCGGCCTGGGCCTCGTTCGTGCGAGGCGGGGGTCCACGGCTGCTGGTCAACAATGCCGGCGTGCTGGCTCCGATCGCGCCGCCCGGCCGGCAGGGCGCCAACGCCATCGCCCGTGCCGTGAGCGTGAACGTGACGGCGCCGCTGCTGCTCTGCGATGCCTTCGTCGCGGCCACGTCCGACAGCGCCGACCGGCGCGTGCTGCACGTATCGAGCGGTGCGTCGCGCAGCGCCTACGCCGGCTGGAGCATCTATTGCGCCGGCAAGGCCGCGCTCGATCAACATGCCCGGGCCGCGGCCGAAGACGCCGTGAGCGGCCTGCGCGTGGCCAGCGTGGCGCCGGGCGTGATCGACACCCGGATGCAAGACACGATCCGCGCGACCGGCCGCGAGGATTTTCCGGCGCGGGAGAAATTCGAGGCGCTGAAGCGCGACGGCCTGTTGCAGAGGCCCGAGGACGCCGGCAGGCGGCTGGTCGACTACCTGTTGTCGGACAGCTTCGGCAACCGGCCGGCGGTCGACCTGCGCGAGCTGTAGCCCGCACCGGCAAGGCCGGATTCAGGGTTCCTTGCAGTGGGTGCCGAGCAGTTCATCGATCGCGCGCTCGACCCTGCCGTTGGGTTGGCGCTGCAGCCAGACGCTGGTCTTGCCGACCAGCGGACGCAACACTTCCGCATCGAGTTCCGCCTTGCCCAGTTCGATGAACAGCTGCGACGCCGTCTGGTGGATCTCGGAACCCTTGCCGGCCAGCACCATGCAGACCATCGCCACCGACATCATGTCGGTCAGATGATCCTCGCAGAACCAAGGCTGCCCCACCGCTTCCAGCGCGATCAGGGCCGGCAGCTCCGTCTTGACCTGGTTCTTGATGCCTAGCGGCAACAGCTTCTTGCGTTTCTTCATGCGACTTTGACGGCCCGATTCGGCTCAGCTTTAGGCCCAGCGCACAAGGATCGCCGCCGCCCGCGCCGACACATCGTCGCCAGCCTGCGCTGTCGGTCCGCCCGAGTCGCGGCCCGACTCGCACGCGCGATCGCACCCTTGCGCCATCGGCGCTATGCTCTGCGCCCTCGATCACGCGTTCGCAAGACCATGGACCTTGCCGGTTTCCCGCTCGAGCACCAGATCCTCTGGCGCGCCGTCGCGACGGTGGCGATCGTCATGCTGCTGACCCTCGGACGGCGCATCGCGGTCCGCCGCGTACGCGGCCGGAACGATGCGCTGTCGCCGCAGAAGCGCCGTCAGTTGTTCTACGTCCGCAGCGGCTTCAACGTGATGCTGGCGCTGGCCGTACTGCTGATCTGGCTCGGACAGGTGCAGAACATCCTGCTGTCGCTGACCGCGGTCACGGTCGCCATCGTGCTGGCCACCAAGGAATTGCTGATGTGCGTCAGCGGCTTTGCGCTGCGCACCGGCGCAAACAGCTTCTCGGTCGGCGACTGGATCGAGGTGGATGGGCTGCGCGGCGAAGTGACCGACTTCAACCTGCTGTCCACGACGTTGCTGGAAATCGACGGCGCCGAGCGCTGCTCGCGCTATACCGGGCACCGGGTGGTGCTGCCGAACAGCATCTTCCTGACCCGTCCAGTGCGCAACGAGAAACTGCTGCGGCACTTCGTGCTGCACGAGTTCGATATCGTCGTCGACCGGGTCGATCACGCCGGCGCCGCCGTACGCTGGCTCGAACAGGCCTGCCTGGAGCGCTTCACGCAGTTCGAAGACGAGGCGCGCCGGCTCGGCGCCGGCATCGACCAGAGGCTCGGCATCGACCTGCCGGGCCCGGAGCCGGTCGTCACGCTGCACACCACCGACACCGCCAAGCTGGTCTTCCGGGTGCTGCTGTTCTGCCCCACCTCGCGCGCCCATGCCCTCGAGTCCGACATTGCCCGCGACTTCCTCGACCGGTTCGGCAACGCCGTCGACGCGGCGCCACGGTAAGCCGAACGTCACGCCGGCGTAACCCGGGCGCAATGCGCCGCCACTAGCATGCCGGCTCCACGAACGGAGCCCGCCATGCGCATCGCCCTGATCTCGGACGTCTATTTTCCGAGGATCAACGGGGTTTCCACCTCGATCGAGAGTTTCCGCCGCGGGCTCGCCGCGCACGCCGTCGACACGCTGCTGATCGCGCCGGCCTATGCCGGCGAGACGTCCGACGCCGGCATCCTGCGGATTCCCTCGCGCCCGGTGCCGCGGGATCCGGAAGACCGCTTGATGGGCTACCGCGCGCTGCTCGACTGCGAGTCGGAACTGCAGCGCCGGGGGGTCGGCGCAATCCACGTACAGACCCCCTTCGTCGCCCACTACGCCGGCCGGCGACTGGCGCGCCGACTGCAGCTGCCGCTGCTGCTGAGCTATCACACGCTGTTCGAGGAATACCTGCACCACTACGTGCCGCTGCTGCCGCGGGCGCTGACGGCGTGGCTGGCGCGCAGCATTTCCAGGCGGCAGTGCGCCGACGCCGCACGGGTCATCGCACCATCCGAAGCGATGCGCGCGCGCCTGCTCGAATACGGCGTCGGCAGCGAGATCAGCGTGCTGCCGACGGGCATCGATGCCGCCGCCTTTGCCGGCGGCAACCGCAGCCGCTTCCGGCAGCGGCTGGGCATTGCGCCGGAGCGCCCAGTGGCGCTCTACGTCGGCCGCGTGGCGTTCGAAAAGAACATCGGCTTCCTGCTCGAGGCGGCCGAACGGGCGCGCCAGGCCGTTCCCGGCCTGCTGCTGCTGATCGCCGGCGAGGGACCGGCGAGCGCCGAGCTGGCGCGCATCGTCGCCAGCCGCGGCCTGGCCGGGCAGGTCCGCTTCGTCGGCTATCTGGAGCGCGCCGGCGAGTTGCCGGACTGCTACGCCGCGGCCGACCTGTTCGTCTTCGCCTCGCGCACCGAGACCCAGGGTCTGGTGCTGCTCGAGGCGATGGCGTCGGGCCTGCCGGTCCTCGCGCTGGCCTCGATGGGCACCGCCTCGATCCTCGCCGGCGAACGCGGCTGCCGCATCGCGCCGGACGATGCCGCGGTTTTCGCGGCCCACATGGCCGCCCTGCTGCGCAGTCCGGCCACGCTGCGGGTGATGTCCGAGCAGGCCCGCATCCATGCCGCGCAGTGGTCCGATCACGCAATGGCCGGACGCCTGGCGGAGATCTACCGGACGCTGCTCGAGGCGGCACCGGCCAACATGCAACGGAGCACCCAGTGGAGAGCCCGTACAAAGGGAAAACCGGTCTGAGCCGGGTCTGGAACGCGCTCGGCTATTCGATCGCCGGTCTGCGCGAAGCCTATCGCTGCGAGGACGCCTTCCGGCAGGAGGTCTGGCTGGCCTGTCTGATGGTGCCGGCCGCGCTGCTGCTGGAAGTGTCGGGTGCCGGCCGGGCGATGATGATCGCCTCGGTGCTGCTGGTGCTGATCGTGGAACTGCTCAACTCGGCGGTCGAGGCAACCGTGGACCGGGTCTCGCTGGACGACCACCGGCTCGCCAAGCGCGCCAAGGACATGGGCAGTGCGGCGGTGCTGCTGGCGCTCGGCAACCTCACCGTGGTGTGGGCGCTGGTGCTGAGCGGCGCACTGGTCATGCAATCGTAACCACCGCGTCATCGGGCCGTCGCCTGCCGCGCCGAGACTGGCGCGCGATGAATGAAGAGCAGTTGATCAGCGAAGACTTGTGCCACGCACCGCATCTGCGGCTGGCGCTGGTGACCGAGACCTACCCGCCCGAGATCAATGGCGTCGCGATGACGCTGGGCCGGATGGTCGAGGGTCTGCTCGCGCGCGGCCACCAGTTGCAGTTGATCCGCCCGCGCCAGCACCGCGGCGACGCGGCAGATGCGTCCGGCGAACTCGAACAGCAGCTGGTGCGCGGCATCGGCATCCCGCGCTACGCGGGCCTGAAGTTCGGCCTGCCGGCCCGCAACGCGCTGATCCGCATGTGGTCGCTGCAGCGCCCGGACCTGGTGCACGTCGCGACCGAGGGGCCGCTCGGCTGGTCGGCGATCTCGGCGGCGCGACGGCTGCGGCTGCCGGTGACCTCGGATTTCCACACCAATTTCGACCACTACAGCAGCCACTACGGCCTCGGCTGGCTGCGGCAGCCGGTGTCCGCCTATCTGAAGCGCTTCCACAACCGCTGCCTGGCCACCTACGTGCCGTCGCAGGATCTGGCGAGACAATTGCGCAATGCCGGCTACCACGGCATCGAGGTGATCGCGCGCGGCGTCGACTGCGGGCTGTACGCGCCGCAGCGAAGGGATCCGGCTTTGCGAAGCGACTGGGGCGTCGGCGAGGACGGCCTGGCGGTGCTCAACGTCGGCCGCATCGCGCCGGAAAAGAACCTCGAGCTGGCACTGCAGGCCTTCGACGCGATCCGGCAGCGCCAACCCGCCGCACGCCTGATCCTCGTCGGCGACGGGCCGGCCCGGGCCGGGCTGCAGGCGCGGCGGCCGGACGTGATCTTCGCAGGCATGCGCCGCGGCGAGGCATTGGCCGCCCACTACGCTTCGGCCGACATGTTCCTGTTCCCGAGCGAGACCGAAACCTTCGGCAACGTGACGCTCGAGGCGATGGCCTCCGGGCTGCCGGTGGTGGCCTTCGACTACGCCGCCGCGGCCGAGCTGTTCGGCGCCGGCGCGAGCGGCTTGCCGGTGCCGCCCGGCGATGCGAAGGCCTTCGTCACGCTCGCCGCCGAGCTGGCGGCGGACGGCCCGCAGCGCGCGCGGCTGGCGCAAGCTGCCCGCGCGCGCGCCGAGGCGATGGACTGGGAACACATCCACGACGCCTTCGCCGCATCGCTGGCGCGCGCCGCGCGACTGCCGGCGACCAGTCCGTCCGCCCGCCTGGCGGAGGAACTGCGGTGAACCACAAAGTCCGCTCGGTCTTCGTGTCGGACGTCCATCTCGGCACGCGGGCCTGCCAGGCCGAACAATTGCTGGATTTTCTGCGCGCCTACCCGTCGCAGAACCTGTTCCTGATCGGCGACATCGTCGATTTCTGGGCCATGAAGCGCAGCGTGCAGTGGTCGCCCGCCCACAACACCGTCGTCCAGAAAGTTTTGCGGCGCGCGCGCCACGGCGACACCGTGGTCTTCATCCCGGGCAACCACGACGAGGCCTTGCGCGAGCACGCCGGCACCGCCTTCGGCCACATCCGCGTCGAGCTCGAATGGGTGCACCGCACCGCCGACGGCCGTCGCTACCTGCTGATCCACGGCGACGAGTACGACCAGGTCACGCTGCACCACCGCTGGATCGCGGTCCTCGGCGACGCCGCCTACAACCTGCTGGTGCGGCTGAACCACGGCCTGTCGCGGCTGCGGCGGCTGCTGCGCGTGGCCGGCTACTGGTCGCTCGCCGGCTATGCCAAGCGCAAGGTCAAGAAGGCGGTCGGCTTCATCTTCGACTTCGAGGACTCGGTGGCGCGGGCGACGCGCCAACGCGGCCTGGACGGCGTCATCTGCGGCCACATCCACTGGGCCTCGCAGCGCCGCATCGAAGGTATCGAGTACGTCAACTGCGGCGACTGGGTGGACAGCTGCACGGCAGTCGTCGAGCACTTCGACGGCCAGCTGGAGATCGTTTACTGGCGCAGCACGCGGCCGGCGACTGCCGACGATTCCGACGCGGCCAGCGCCCGCCCACCGGACCAAATGCCCGAGGCGGCACGGGCCTCCGCCGGACACGGCGCGTAGCCGCCGTCCACCGCGCGGATGACCGCGCTCGGCCCGGGTCGGCAACCGCGGTGTCCACCGGTCCATGCGCCACCGATCGGGCATCGATCCCCCGCCCCCCGCGTCGAAAGGCGGAAATGGGCGCCTCTTTGCCGCCTAATTGCGGCAACAATTGCCGCCTCTGCGAGTTAACGTGGCAACAACTTACTCGGATTAGATGCCACGGTGCGGCGACTCCTGATTCTTACCTGCCTGTCGATGCCGGCCCCGCTGCTGGCGGCCGAGGAACCCGTCTCGATGGCCGGCACGATCGGGCAGATGCTGCTCGGCCTGGCACTGGTGCTGGCGCTGATGTTCGGCGCGCTGTTGCTGATCAAGAAGCTGTCGCTGCCGCGCGGACCCGCCGCCGCGAGCCTGAAGGTGGTCGGCGCCACCGCCGTCGGCCCGCGCGAGCGGGTGGTGCTGGTCGAGGTCGGCGACAAGCTGCTGGTGCTCGGCGTGGCCCCCGGACAGGTGGAAGGCCTGCACACCTTCGACGCGGCGGAATTCCCGCGCGACAGCCTGCAGGCGAATCAGCCGCTGCCGCCGCAAGGTTTCGCGGAGCGGCTGCGCCAGCTGATGGAGAAACGCCAGTGAGCCGCCGCCTGCCCGCCACCCTGCTGCTGCTGGCCATGCTGGCCTACGCCTCGGGCGCCTTCGCCCAGGCGCTGCCGGCCGTGACCAGCACCCCGACCTCGGGCGGCGGCACCAGCTACAGCCTGACCGTCCAGACCCTGGTGCTGCTGACGCTGCTGACCTTCGTGCCGGCGGTGGTGCTGATGATGACCAGCTTCACCCGCATCATCATCGTCTTCTCCCTGCTGCGCCAGGCGATGGGCACCCAGACTTCGCCGCCGAACCAGGTGTTGCTCGGCCTGAGCCTGTTCCTGACCTTCTTCATCATGTCGCCGGTGGCCGAGCAGGTCTACACGAGGGCCTACCTGCCGCTGTCCGAGAACTCGATCGGGCTGCAGGAGGCCTTGCGGCGGGCCGCCACGCCGATGAAGGATTTCATGCTGCACCAGGTGCGCCAGCCGGACCTGGAGCTGTTCGCCTCGCTGTCGCGCACCGAGCCGGTGGACAAGGCCGAGGACCTGCCGCTCACCGTGGTGGTGCCGGCCTTCGTCACGTCCGAATTGAAGACCGCGTTCCAGATCGGCTTCATCGTCTTCCTGCCGTTCCTGATCATCGACATGGTGGTGGCCTCGGTGCTGATGTCGATGGGCATGATGATGATGAGCCCGGTGATCGTCTCGCTGCCGTTCAAGATCATGCTGTTCGTGCTGGTGGACGGCTGGACGCTGCTGGTCGGATCGCTGGTGCGCAGCTTCGGCTGATGGACAGGAGGAAATCATGACACCGACCGCCGTCATCGACCTGGGCCGCCAGGCCGTCGAGCTGATGCTGCTCGTCTCGGCGCCGCTGTTCCTGGCCGCGCTGGTCACCGGCCTGCTGGTCAGCGTCTTCCAGGCCGCCACGCAGATCAACGAGATGACGCTGACCTTCGTGCCGAAGCTGGTGGCGATCTTCGTCACGCTGATCGCGACGGGCCCGTGGATGATCATGCAGATCACCGACTTCATCCACCGCCTCTTCGGCTCGATACCCGGCATGATCGGCTAGCGCCGCGGTCGCTCGATGCTCACCGTCACCGACCTCCAGCTCGAGGCCTGGCTGGCCGCACTGATGTTTCCGCTGGTGCGCGTCATGGGCATGATCAGCTCGGCGCCGATGTTCGGCAATCGCGGCGTCTCAGTCCGCGTGCGGGTCGCGATCGGACTGGGCATCTCGCTCGCGGTGCTGCCGGCGCTGCCGCCGATGCCGCCGGTTTCGCCGGGTTCCGGGCTGGGCCTGGCGATCATGGCACAGCAGTTCCTGATCGGCGTCGGCATCGCGATCGTGATGCGCATCGTGTTCGCCGCCGTGGACGTTGCCGGCGAACTGATCGGCCTGCAGATGGGCCTGTCGTTCGCCGCCTTCTTCGATCCGGACTCGGGCGGCCGCACCGCGGTCGTGGCCGAGTTCATGGGCCTCGTCACCGGTCTGCTGTTCCTGGCGCTGAACGGCCACCTGCTGATGGTGAACGTGGTGATCCGCAGCTTCGAGTGGCTGCCGGTGAGCGCCACGCCGCTGCACGGCGGCGGCTGGATGTCGGTGGTGAGCTTCGGCACGACACTGTTTGCGGCCGGCTTGCTGCTGGCGATGCCGATCATGGCGACGCTGCTGGTGGTGAACATCGCGATGGGCGTGCTGACCCGCGCGGCACCACAGCTCAACCTGTTCGCGATCGGCTTTCCGGTCACGCTGGGGACCGGCTTCCTGGTTCTGATGCTGTCGATGGAGGCCTTCGCGCCGGCCATGCAGCATTTCTTCGACCGCGGCTTCGAGGCGGTCGACGCGTTGATGCAGTCACTGCGCTGAGGGCGCGGCGCGCAGCCTCAGAAGCTGCCGAAACCGGCCGACGAATAGAAGCGCAGTTCGGCCGTCGCGTAGCGCTGACCGAAAAACCGGCCCGAGCGCACGCCCTCCTCCAGCCGCAGCAGCTCGAAGCCGGCCATGTGTTGCCGCCGCGCCCGTTGCTCGGCCCAGCGCAGTACCAGCATCCGCGCGTCGCCGTCGCCGCCGGTATGCAGGCGATCCAGTGCCAGCCTCAGCAGATGCCGACCGCCACCGAGGTCCTGCTCTTCGAGCGACCAGCGGCCGGTATCGAGTTCGTCCTGCTGCCGCTCGTCCGCCTGGCTCGCCTGCGTCGATGCCTCGCGCGGTGCCTGCTGGTCGAGGCTCGCGTCGTTGTCCGCGGCCGCCGCCAGCGGCAGCAGCGCGAGGATCAGCAATGCGAGCGCCTTCATCAGTTCAGGAAGTTGAACAGCGACAGGTTGGCGACCCGCAGGAAGGATTGCTGCGCCGCCTGCAGGAAGGTCTGCTCGAGCGTCAGGTCGCTGATCGCCTCGGCGTAATCCACGTCCTGCAGCCGCGAAATGGTCTGGGCGTATTGCAGGTCGAGATCGTCCGACACGGTCTCCAGCGATTCCACCTCGTGCATGCGCGAGCCGACCGAGGCCTGCACCCGCAGGACGTTGTCGAGCGAGGAATCGAGGTCGGTCAGCGCCGTGCTGACGGCGTTCGGCACCGAGGCCGCCGGGTTCTCCAGGTCGGTAATGAAGGAGGACAGCACGCCGAACAGGCTCTGGCTCGAGCCCGGCACTTTCATGAAGACCTCGTCGCCGCTGTTGGAGACCGGCATCACGCGCGAGGCCGAGACCTGCAGCGTGCGCTCGCCCTGATCGCCGTCGTAGCCGACCCCCGCGAAGCCGCCCGAGAACGGCTGGGTATCGCCCTTGAAGCCCGAGAACACGTATTCGCCCTTGCCGTCCTGGCTGTTGGCGAGCGCCAGCAGGGCGTCGAACTGGGCGCGCAGATCGGTGGCGATCGCGTCGCGCTCCGACTGGCTGTAGGTGCCGTTGCCGGCCGACACGATCTGGTCGCGGATGTAGGTCATTACGTCCTTGACGCCTTCGAGCTTGTTTTCGACCAGTCCGAGCGCTTCCTTGGCGCTGCCCTGGTTGAGCTGGAACTGATTGTTGATGCTCTTCGTCTGGGTCACCTCCAGCGCCCGCGCGGTGCTGATCGGATCGTCCGACGGCTTGACGGCGCGGCGGCCGGTGGCGACCTGCTGCTGCAGCGTCAGCAGCTTGCTCTGCTGGTCCTGGATGCTGCCTACCGCGGTATCGTGGATCAGTGCAGTACTGACTCTCATGATCTGCTCCTATGCCTCTTCGCTACTGGGCGATCGCCAGGATCTCGTCGAACAGCCGGCCGGCGATCTGCATCACCCGCGCCGACGCCTGGTAGGCCTGCTGGTAGCGCACCAGATTGGCCGCCTCCTCGTCCAGGTTCACGCCGGACAGGGCTTCGCGCGAGGCGCTGGCCTGATCGAGCAGCTTCTCCTGGGCAGCCTCGCCGACCTGCACCTCGCGCGCCTTGCTGCCGACGTCGGCCACCATCTGCGAATAGACCGACTGGAAGGTGGCGGTCGCCGTGCCGGCCACCGGCGCACCGCTCGCATCGCGCCGCACCAGCATCGACTTGTTGAACTGCAGCGCGCCCAGCGCGACCATGTTGCGATTGTCCGAGACGCCGATGCCGCCGCTGCCCTGGTTGGCGGACAGCGTGAAGGTGTCGCCGTCGGCCGGCACGCCGTCGATGCGGAATTCGACGTCGAACGACAATCCGCCGCTGGTGATGGCGGTCAGCGAGAAGGTCTTGCCGGCCGAATCGGTCGCCGGGTCGTAGGCCAGCGTCGCCGGTGCGAACGTGAAGCCGGCGGCGCTCGGCGTCAGGACGTTGCCGGCCGCGGCGAAGCTCATCGTGATGGCGTTGAAATCGGGCTTGTTGTCGATCGGCGCGCCGTCCATGCCGCCGATCCGCAGCGCATGCACCTCGCTCATGCTGCCGGTGCCGGCATTGCTCAGCGTGGTGTTGCCGACCACCGGGTCGGCGGCCGCCACCAGGCGCGTGTCGCGGATCGCCAGCGTCAGGTCGCGGGCGGCATTGCGGGTAGGCTGGATCAGGAACTGGTCGCCATCGGTCAGCGAGGCGGCCGCGCCGAGCGTCACCGTCAGGCCCACGTCGGCAGCGCTGACCGCCTGCCCGTCCGAGCGCCGGGTCAGCGTGTAGCCGCCGGCAGCGGCGGAGTTGACCGTCAGCAGGTATTCGTCGGACGTCAGGTTCTCGGGCGAGGCGGTGTCGAAGCCCACCGTGACGGAGCTGGTGGCGCCGTTGACGCCTTTGACGGTCGGGGCCAGGCCGGTGAAGAAATCGCCGCCGAACGCGCCGTCCAGGTCGATGCCGAGGCGGTGCTGCTCGTTGAACGCCAATCCCAGGCCGGCTGCGATCAGGCCGAGCTGGTTCTGGGCCGGATCCAGCGCATCGCGTCGGAATGACAGCGCACCGCCGAGCTGGCCGCCGTCGAGCAGGCCTTCGGGGAACACCACCAGGCCGCCGGACGGGGTATTCAGGCCGACCGCGAGGCGCTCCGGATCGTCCGGCGAGGGGAAGGCCGACAGCGAGGCGGCCTCACCGCCGATCACCAGTGCCTGACCGGAGCCGACGAAGACCGAGACCGAGCCGTTCGACTCCTGCACCGCGCTGACGCGCACCAGCTTGTTCAGCTGGCGCAGCAACTCATTGCGCTGGTCGAGCAGGTCGTTGGCCGGCAGTTGCGGGCCGCCGACCTGGACCGCGGTGATCTGGGCGTTCAGGGCGGCGATCTCGTCCGCCAGCGCGTTGATCTCGTCCACCGAACCGGCGATCAGGTCCTCGGTGCTCCTGCGCACCTCGTCGATCTTGCCGCTGACCGTCTGGAAGCGGGAGATCATCGCCTCGGCCGAGGACAGCAGCGATTGGCGCGCCGGCACGTTGGACGGGTTGGCCGCCACGTCCTGCACGCCCTTGAAGAACTCGTCCAGCGCACTGGACAGGCTGACCGACGGATCGGCCAGCAGATTGTCCAGCTCGCCGATCTGGTTCGAATAGGTCTCCAGCTCCGCCCGCTTGGTGTCGGCCGACAGCACCTGGTTCTCCAGGTACTGGCTGTAGGCGCGCTTGACGGTGTCGACCCGCGTGCCGGTACCGAAGAAGCCGGCGCCCGAGAAGACCGGATCCTGCGTGCTCTGGACGATGTTCTGGCGGCTGTAGCCGGGCGTGCCCGCGTTCGAGATGTTATGCCCGGTCGTCACCAGCCCCGCCTGGGCGGCGTTGAGACCCGTGATTCCGATGTTGAGCAGACTGGCCATCTCGCTTCCTTCGCTGCAGGTGTAGTTACGTCACCTGAATGCAAAACCTTTGCCAGCTCGGACCGGCCCCTTCAATCGCCGTACAGGGCCGCGCGCAAGGTGGTGCCGCCGATGATGCGTTCCAGCTTGTCGGCGTACATCGGATCGGTGGCGTAGCCGGCCTGCTGCAGGCCGCGCGCGAAGCCGGCCGCGTCCTGCTGGCCAAGCACCGCGGCATAGCGCGGGTTGCCGCTCAGCAGGCGGGCGTAGTCCCGGAAAGCCTGGCCGTAGTCGGCGTAGGCGCGGAAGCGGGAGGGCTCGCGATAAGCCCCGCCGTCGCGGTATTCGACCGCGTCGAGCGCCACGGTCGGCCCCTGCCAGTCGCGGCCGGCCTTGATGTTGAACAGGTTGAACGACGGCGAGCCATCCGACCGCGTCAGCTCGTGGCGGCCCCAGCCGGTCTCCAGCGCGGCCTGCGCCACCATGAAGTGGGCCGGGATGCCGGTCGCGCGGCTGGCCGCCATGGCGTAGGGCCAGACGCGCTCCACGAAGGCCTTCGCGTCGTCCGGCACGCTGGCCGGCGCGGCGCCGGTGACGGCGCGGACGGCATCCTGCGGCAAGCTTTCGCCGCCGCTGCCGGCAAGGCCGGCATCTATTGCCGCCTGCCGCGCGGCAAAAGCCGCCAGCGCGTCGAAGCTGGTGGCCGGCGCAGGCGCGGCGGCGGGACGCGTGGCGTCCTTGTCCGGCCCGGCGCCCAGCTGCCGCGCGATCACGTCGCCCAGGCCGGCGCCGCCGCTGTTGGCAAGCTGCATCGCCAGTTGCTGGTCGAGCAGCGATTGGTACAGGCGCGACTGGTCGCTCTCGAACAACCCGTCCTTAGGTGACGCATCGCGCATCGCCTTCAGCACCATCTGCAGGAACAGGGCTTCGAACTGGCGCGCCGCAGCGCGGATCGCCTCCTTCGAATTGCCCTCGCGCCCGAGCCGCTTCAGTTCGTTGAAGCTGCGCGGATCGATGGCATTGACGGCGTCGGAGGCATTCATCGCATCAGATCACTTCGAGTTCGGCGCGCAGCGCGCCGACCGCCTTCATGGCCTGCAGGATGCTGACCAGGTCGAGCGGATTGGCGCCGACGGCGTTCAAGGCCTTGACCACCTCGGCCAGGTTGGCACCGGCCGGCACGCTGATCAGGCTGCCCGGGCTCTGCTCGACCGACACGCTGCCCTTCTGCGCGACCACGGTGCGGCCGCCGGACAGCGGCGGCGGCTGGCTGACCTGGGTTTCGGTTCCGACCGTTACCGACAGGTTGCCGTGGGCCACCGCACAGCTCTGCAGCGACACCGCCTGGTTCATCACGACCGAGCCGGTACGCGAATTGACGACTACCTTGGCGGTCTGCACGGCCGGCGTGACCGGCAGGCTCTCGAGCATGCCGATGAAGGCCACCCGCGCGGTCGAGTCGAGCGGCGCGCGGACCTGGATCGTGCGCGCGTCGAGCGCCGCGGCGGTACCCGGCGCGGTGGCGGCGTTGACCGCCTCGACGACCCGGCGCGCGGTACCGAAGTCGGTGTCGTTCAGCTCGAGCTGGACGAACTCGCCCTGCCCGAGCGCCGTCGCGACAGCCCGCTCGACCGTCGCACCGCCCGGCACGCGGCCGGCAGAGAGGTGGTTGATGACGGTCGAAGCGCCGCCGGCGCTGGCACCGGCGCCGCCGACCAGCACGTTGCCCTGCGCCAGCGCGTAGACCTGACCGTCGGCGCCCTTCAGCGGCGTCAGCAGCAGCGTGCCGCCGCGCAGGCTCTTGGCATTGCCGATCGACGATACGGTGATGTCGATCTGCTGGCCCGGCCGGGCAAAGGCCGGCAGGTCGGTGGTCACCATCACCGCGGCCACGTTCTTCAGCTGCAGATTGGTGCCGGGCGGCAATTGCACGCCCAGGTTGCCCAGCATGTTGATGATGCTCTGCACCGTGAACGGCGTCTGCGTGGTCTGGTCGCCGCTGCCGTCGAGGCCCACCACCAGGCCGTAGCCGATCAACTGGTTGCCGCGCACGCCGGCCACCTAGGCGAGATCCTTGATGCGCTCGGCCTGGGCGCCGCCGACCAGCGACAGCATCAACGCGATGGCCGGCAGCAGCGGGCGCCAGAGGGCTGCGAGCCATGCGACAGGTTTCATGATCGACTCCTAGAACGGCAGCAGGGCCACGAAGAAGCGCTGCAGCCAACCCATGGCCTGGCTCTCGCTGATGTAGCCGCTGGACTTGTATTCGATCCGTGCATCCGCCACCTGGGTGGACTGCACGGTGTTCGAGCCGGTGACGTAGCTCGGATTGACGACGCCCGAGAAGCGGATGAACTCGTTGCCCTGGTTGATGGCGATCTGCTTCTCGCCGGACACCAGCAGGTTGCCGTTGGGGTAGACGTCCACCACGGTGACGGTGATCGTGCCGTTGAAGCGGTTGTTGGCGGCGGCCGAGCCCTGGCCGGTGAAGTCGCTGGTCGTGCCGGCCTCGACGCCGAGCCCGACGAGGCCTGCGAGAGGCACCTTGGAGGCCGAGGTGATGCCGCCCGAGATGCTCGATTCGCGGCTGGCGCTCGAGTTCGAGGCCTTCTGCGCGTTGTTGCTCTCGACCAGGTTGATGGTCAGCGTATCGCCCAGCAGGCGCGCACGCCGGTCCTCGAACAGCGGCCGTACCTGGCTCGGCTGGTAGATCGCGCCATTGGCCGGTGCGCTCTGCGCCAGTGGTACCGGCCGCACCGACATCGGCTGGTGCACCGCTGTCGAGGCGGTCGGCTCGAGGCTCGAGCAGGCCGACAGCAGCGCGGCGAGGATGGCAAGGAGTGTGCGCATGATGCCCGTCTCCGACCGCTTACAGCTGCGTCAGCCGGCCCAGCATCTGGTCCGAGGTCTGGATCGCCCGCGAATTGAGTTCGTAGGCGCGCTGGGTCTGGATCAGGCTGACCAGTTCCTCGGCCACGTTGACGTTGGCGGTCTCGATGAACTGCTGGTTCAGCACGCCGGCACCGTTCAGCCCCGGCGTGTTCGGCGTCGCCGTGCCGCTGGCCGCGGTTTCGACGAACAGGTTCTCGCCGACCGCCTGCAGGCCGGTCGGATTGATGAAGGTTGCGAGCTGGATGTTGCCGATCTGGCTGGCGGCCGACTGGCCGGGCAGCGTGATGCTGACCGTGCCGTCGCGACCGATCGTGACCGACTGGGCGTCCTCCGGGATGATGATCGCGTCGGAGAGCGGGTAGCCGGCGGCGGTGACGAGTTGTCCGGTGTTGTCGCGCTGGAAGGAGCCGTCGCGGGTGTAGGCGGTGGTGCCGTCCGGCAGCGTGATCTGGAAGAAGCCCTTGCCGCTGATCGCCACGTCGAAGTCGTTGCCGGTCTGGTTCAGGTTGCCCTGGGTGTGGATCCGCTCGGTGGCCACTGGGCGGACGCCGGTACCGATCTGCAGTCCGGTGGCGATCTGGTTCTGCTGCGTCGTCTGGGCACCGGCCTGGCGGATGTTCTGGTACACCAGGTCTTCGAACACCGGCCGCGAGCGCTTGAAGCCCGCCGTCGAGACGTTGGCCAGGTTGTTCGAGATGATGTCCAGATGGGTCTGCTGCGCATCCAGTCCCGTGCGGGCAATCCATAGCGAGCGGATCATGGTGGGCTCCAGGTTCTGTTCAGTCGTCGTGGGCGCCGCCTGCGGGCGGGGCAGCGGACGGTTTCATGTTAGGGCCGGGCCGGCAGCGGCGAAGGCCCGAACATCGCCCGAAAAACCGGGCTTATCGACGCCCTCAGCTGCTCGCCAGCAGACGGGTCGCCGTGCGGTCGTCCTGTTCGGCGGTGGTCAGCAGCCGGGTCTGCATCTCGAACTGGCGTGCGAGCGAGATCATGTTCACCATCTGATCGACGACGTTGACGTTGCTGCCTTCCAGTTGGCCGCCGACGACCCGGACGTTCTCGTCCGATTGCGCGGCACCGCCGGCGCGAAGCCGGAACAGGCCGTCCTCGCCGCGCACCAGCTCGCCGGCCGGCGGATTGACCAGCTTCAGCCGGCCGATGACGTTGACGATGTTCTGCGCGCCGGTGGTCGGCAACGCCGAAATCGAGCCGTCGCCGCCGATCAGCACCTGGTTGTCGGGCGGGACCGTGATCGGACCGCCCTCGCCCTGCACCGGCAGGCCGTTGGCGGTCTCCAGCACGCCGTTCGGCGAGAGCTGGAAATTGCCGTTGCGGGTATAGGCCTCGCTGCCGTCCGGCAACTGCACGGAGAACCAGCCCGGCCCCTGCAGCGCGGCATCGAAGCTGCGCCCGGTTTCCTGCAGCGGCCCCTGCGAGAAATCGCTGTAGGCGGAGGCATCGACGACGAAGGCGCGGGTCGGCAGCGGTGCGTCGCTTTGCACCTGGACTGCGCGCAAGCGGTGGATCTCGGCGCGAAAACCGGTGGTCGTGGCATTGGCCAGGTTGTTCGAGACCGCGGCCTGCTGCCCGAGCGTGTGCTTGGCACCCGTCATGGCGGTGTAGATCAGGCGGTCCATGTCGATTCTCCGTTCAGCGGTTCAGCGCTCAGCGCAGGTTCACCAGCGTCTGCAGGATCTGGTCCTGGGTGCGGATGGACTGGGCGTTGGCCTGGTAGGCACGCTGCTGGGTGATCATGTTCACCAGTTCCTGCGTCAGATCGACGTTCGACTCCTCCACCGCGCCGGCCGACAGCAGGCCCAGGCTGCCGGTCCCCGGCGCGCCGATCAGCGGCTGGCCCGAACTCGGCCCCTCCGACCACAGGTTGCCGCCCAGCGACAGCAAGCCGTTCGGCGACTGGAAGTTGGCCAGCACGATCTGGCCCAGATTACGCGACTGGCCGTTCGAGTAGCGGCCCTGGATGATGCCGTCGCGGTCGATCGTCACGCCGGACAGGCGGCCGGAGGCGTAGCCGTCCTGCGTCTGGCTGTTTACTCCGAATGCGCTGCCGTACTGGGTGGTGGAATCCATGAACAGCTCGATGTCGAAGTCGGTCGCACCGCCAAAGGCCACGTTGTCGAAATCGATCGTGATGGTGGTCGGCGAAGCCGAGGTCAGCGCGCCGGAGCTGTCGAACTGCACACTGATCGGAGTAGTCGAAGCGGTGCCGCCATCGACCTGGGTGTACATCTCCCAATCGCCGACGCCGGCCGCACTCGCCGCGATCTTGCGGAAATACAGCGTCATCACGTGGGCATTGCCCAGGCTGTCGTATACCGACACCGAGGTCGAGGAACTGTAGGTGGTCGGGTCGATCGCGTCGAAGGCCGGATCGCCGGCGGCGGTATCGAACACCGCCGCGCGCGAATCCAGGTTCATGCCCAAACGCACCTCGGTCGTGACGTTCGGCTGCAGGTCGGCGGTATCCACCTGCAGCGGCGCCGGCTGGGCCGGCAGGATCACGCCGGCGGCATTTGCCGTATAGCCGGTCAGGCGGTAGCCCGGCCCGCCGACGATGAAGCCGTCCTTGTCCACCTCGAACTGGCCGTTGCGGCTGTAGGCGATCGAGCCGTCGGTCTGCTCGACACGGAAGAATCCCGCGCCGTTGATCGCCACGTCGAGCGGGTTGTTGGTCGGCGAGATGTTGCCCTGGCTGAAGATCTGGGAAACCGCGCCGACCGTGGTGCCGATGCCGATCTGCACGCCGGCGGTCGCGCCGTTGAGCGCCGAGGCGAAGACATCGGCGAACTGGGTGTTCGCGAACTTGAAGCCGACGTTGCCCGAGTTCGCGACGTTGTTACTGATCACGTCCAGCGACTTGGACGCCGCGTTGAGTCCGCTCAAACCTGTCTGGAAGCCCATTTTCCTGCTCCTGCTCAGAGAATCTGACGAATTTCGGACATGCCGAACATGCCCAGGGAACCCACTTCCGCGCTGACGCCGTCGCTTCCCCGCACGACGCTGGTCACGGTGCCGCGCTCCAGTGCCGTCGCCTTGACCGGCTCGTCGCCAAGCCGGGCGGATACCGAGATCCGATAGCTACCCTCGGCGGCCGGGGTTCCGTTCTGCGATGTGCCGTCCCAACTGAAACCGTGCGTGCCTGCATCCATCGCCCCCAGGTCCAGCACAGCAACTTCCAGGCCATTGCCGTCGAGGATCGTCACGGTGACCGCGTCGGCCGGTTCCTCCAGCACCAGCCCGCCGCTGGCGCCTTCGCTGCCGAGCGCGACGTGTTCGCCCGGCACCAGCACCGAGCGACCGACCAGTGCGGCGGCCTGCATCGTCTCGTTGCCGTTCAAGCCTTCCAGCAACTTGCCCATCGTCAGGTTCAGCCGCTCGATGCCATCGACGGTGCTGATCTGGGCGAGTTGGGAGGTCACTTCGGCGTTGTCCAGCGGATTCAGCGGATCCTGATTCTTCAGCTGCGTCGTCAGCAGCGTCAGGAACTTGCTCTGGGCCTCGTCCTGCGAGTTGGCAACCTCTGCGCTGCGTGTCAGCGAGGCCAGCACGTCGGCAGTGGTGTTGTTGGAAACCGCGCTCGTGTTCATGCCGTACTCCGTCCGTTACTGCTACTGTTGCTGGCCGATCTGCAGCGTGCGCTGCAGCAGCGTGCGCGCGGTGCTCATCACTTCGGCGTTGTTCTGGTAGGCGCGGGAGGCGGAAATCATGTTCACCATCTCCTCGACCACGTTCACGTTCGGCATCGCCACATAGCCCTTCTCGTCGGCCGCCGGGCTGCTCGGGTCATACACCAGCCGCGGCGGGGCGGCGCTCTCGACCACCTGGGTCACTTCGACGCCGACCGCACTGGAGCCCGCCACCGGCCGGGCCGCGAACACCACCTGCTTGGCCTTGTACGGTTGCCCGTCGGAGCCGACCACGCTGTCCGCGTTGGCCAGGTTGGAGGCGGTGGCGTTGAGTCGGGCGGACTGCGCGTGCAGCGCCGAACCGGCCACCTTGAAGACATCCATCATGCTGCTCATGGCTCATGCCCCCCGCTACTGGCCGACGATCGCCCGCTGCATGCCCGACAGCAAGCTGTTGATGAAGGTCACGCTGGCTTCGTAGTGCAGCGCATTCTCGGCGAAGGCGGCACGCTCGACGTCCATGTCGACGGTGTTGCCATCGACGTTCGGCTGCGTCTGGCTGCGGTACTGGGCGAAGCGGTCGAGCGGCTGCGTTGCGGCGCCGGACAGGTGGCCGGCCGAGCTGCGGGTCAGCGCCAGCGGTCCGAGGCGATTGCCGAGCGCCCCCTGCAGCGCGCTGCCGAAGTCGATGTCGCGCGCCTTGTAGTTCGGCGTGTCGGCGTTCGCGATATTGGAGGCCAGGAGTTCCTGCCGGTAGGCGCGCAGATTCAGCGCCGTCTGGTGGAACGACAATTCCTGGTCGAGTCTGGCTTTCATGACTGGCTCCTCAAGTTTCCGCACCGGCCGCGGCAAGCACATTGATGCGCCCGGCAAACAGGCAAGTGCAGCTTCCATGCCAGACATGCTAGAGGCGCCCAGTCCATGGCGATCCGCCGATTAGCCGCGCTATTCGGCACCAGTTTCGCGCCCGCCGGACGGCAATCCGGCAATCGGAACCGGCAGCCGGCGGCAGCAATTGCCGGCCGCGCGGCGATGCCGCCACGGCCTGCGTCGATGGCCGTGTCGTGGTTCAATAGACCGATGAGATTCCCCACTTCAGCGCTTCTTCCATTCGCCGCCCTGCTGGCCAGCCTGTCGGCCGAGGTGCCCGCGAAGCAGCCCCAGCCACCGGTGCGCCGGGTGGTCGAGTCGTTCTTGCACCAGCGGGTCGACGCGCTCGCCGGCGAAGTGAGTGTCGAGGTCGAGGACATCGACACTCACAACCACCTGCCGCCCTGCGACCGGTTGGCGGCTTTCATGCCCAACGGCCGTCGCGCCTGGGGTCGAACCTCGGTCGGCGTGCGCTGCGAGGCGCCGGTCGAATGGACCATCTACGTTGCAGCCAGGGTCCGCGTGGTCGGCGAATACCTGGTGCTGTCGAAGCCGCTGCGACCGGGGCAGATCGTCTCGCCCGACGACCTGGAAACGAGGCGCGGCGACCTGGCCACCGAGGGCGCCGGTGCGCTGATCGATTCGACCCAGGCCGTCGGCTATCCGGCCCGCTTCGCGGTTTCCGCCGGCCAGCCGTTGAAGCGGGAGATGCTGCGTCTGCCGCCGGTCGTCCGGCGTGGCCAGCAGGTGCGCGTGCTGACCACCGGCCGGGGTTTCACGGTGGCCAACGAGGGCCGCGCGCTGAACGATGCGGCCGCCGGACAGCTGGTGAGAGTGAGGCTCGCCAGCGGCAAGGTTCTGTCCGGTACCGCGGGCGAGGATGGAGCGGTGCGGATCGCCCCTTGAATCCCGCCGCCGTGCCGGCGTGAAGTATTCGGACATCGAGCCAAATTTTTTTACGAATTGGCGCGCGGAGTGCGGTGCCGAAGGGGTAAATCGGTCTAAAGTTACCCCAGGATCTAGCCGTTACGTCAGACAGATTCCTACTGAGGTACCACGCTGTGAAAATCGACAACTCCGTCAAGCCGGTCGGCAACCTCGACACCGGCGAAGCGCGGCCGAGGCCGGCCGCCTCCAGCGGCGCCCCGCCTTCGGCTGCACCGGCGGGCGATCGAGTGGAACTGTCGTCGCTGTCTTCCGGACTGCAGAAGGCCGAGAATGCGATCCAGTCGACTCCGGTCGTCAACCAGGTGCGCGTGGACGAAATCAAGCAGGCCATTTCAGAGGGCCGCTTCAAGGTCGACGCCAACAAGGTGGCCGACGGCCTGATCGACAGCGTCCGCCAGATGCTGGCCGCGCAGCCGAACAAGGTCTGAGGTGACTTCGCGCGGCCCGGACAGACAGGTCCTGGCGCGCCTGCTCCGCGAGGAGTCGGCGCTGTTGCTCGATTTCGTTTCGCTGCTGAAGCGGGAAGAGCACCTGCTGATGGAAGGGCAGACCGACTCGCTGCTCGAGTTGGCCGAGCAGAAAACGCGCATGTACCGCCGCCTGCAGTTTCTCTCCGACGAGCGTGCCCGCGCCTTCGCCCGGGCACGCGTCGAACCGGACGACGAGGCCATGAAGCGGGCCCTGGCCGGCGACGACGCGGCCCTCGAGGATTGGGAACAGGTGGTCGGCCTGGCACGCCAGGCGAGCGAGCAGAACCACATCAACGGCCGCCTGATCGGCGAGCGCATGCAGAACAACCAGCAGGCGCTGACCGTGTTGATGGCCGCGGCATCCCAGCCGGGCGCCACCTACGGGCCCGACGGCCAATCCAGACCCCACCTCTCCGGTCGCCGCTTCGGCAGCGTCTAGGCTGCCGCAAGCGGCAAACCCCACCGCCACAGCGGCAATTTTCTCCGATTCGCTTGCCGCCCGGCTTGCCGGCTGACGGCCGTCGTTTGCCGGCGGCGCACCGACATTTTCAAAAAATCCTTTACATTTCAACTGATTGCAATCTTGGCACCCTTGTTGCAGAGCGCTGACCGGGCAGCCGCAGTCGCACAACGGCATCTGCACTGCCCGCACAGGACGGGAATCCGACAAGGAGTGAAATCATGGCTGCAATCATCAACACCAACATCCCCTCGCTGAACGCGCAGCGAAACCTGAACACTTCGCAGAGCGCCCTTGCCACCGCGCTGCAGCGGCTGTCGTCCGGTCTGCGGGTCAACAGCGCCAAGGACGACGCGGCAGGCCTCGCCATCGCGACCCGCATGACCGCCCAGGCGCGCGGCATGACGGTAGCGATCCGCAACGCCAACGACGGCATTTCGCTGGCGCAGACCGCCGAAGGTGCGCTGGGCCAGATCAAGGAACACCTGCTGCGCATGCGCGATCTGGCGATCCAGTCCGCCAACGCCACCAACTCGTCCAGCGACCGGGCGGCGCTGGAATCCGAATTCGACCAGCTGCAGGCCGAGATCGATCGCATCGGCGCACAGACCAACTTCAACGGCCTGAAGATCCTGGACTCCGATGCCGGCACCCAGGTCTTCCAGATCGGCGCCAACGCCGGCGAGACGGTCTCGGTGACGACGACGGCGATTTCCGGCGGCGCGGTGTCTGCCGCCACCGCCTCGGCCACCACCACGGTGAGCACCGCCAGTGGCGCGTCTGCGGCGATCTCGACGCTCGACTCCGCGATCGACAAGGTGAACACCGACCGCGCGACCTATGGTGCGGCCCAGGTGCGCTTCGAAGGCGTGATCGCCGTGCTGGAGGTGTCGCGCGAAAACCAGACCGCCGCCGCGAGCCGTATTCTCGATGCCGACTTCGCAGCCGAGACCGCCGCTCTGACCCGCGCGCAGATCCTGCAGCAGGCCGGTACCGCGATGCTGGCGCAGGCCAATGCGCTGCCCCAGAACGTCCTGACGCTGCTGCAGGGCTGATCGGGGTTCCGGACCCGTTTTTTGCCGGTCTGATTCCCGTCGACCGCAAGGTGCCCCGGGTCCACGACCCGGGGCACCACCCAAGCGCGGCACGGCGCCTGGAACCGGCACGCCCGGCAGCGGAGCTGCCTTGCCGTCAGGCCTTGCGCCTGAGGAAGAACTCGAAGGCATCGGCCTGGCCGTCGACGGAGCCCTGGCCGATCAAGTCGTTGCCGGTCTGCTTGGCGAAGGCCGCGAAATCCTTCACCGACCCCGGATCGGTGGCCAGCACCCGCAGCACCTGTCCGCCTTCCATCGTCGCCAGCGCCTTCTTGGCGCGCAGGATCGGCAACGGGCAATTCAGTCCGCGCGCGTCCACTTCCTTATCGAAATAACTCACCATCTGCACAGCCTCGCCACTGCGGCCGGCGACGGCCGCGATGATTCCGAATGCCGCATTCTAGCGCGCGCCGCAGCAGCGTCCGCTCAGCCGCGTGCCGCCTTCTGTTCCTGACGTTCCTGCTCCAGCTCGCGGCGCAGCGTGCGCAGGCGCGAATCGATCGCCGAGGCGTCGTAAAAATCCGCATCGCCGGCACGACGGGCCAGTTCGAGCTGTTCCACCGCGGCACTCAGCGCGCCCTGCAATCGATAGACCTCGGCTTGCGCCCGGTGCCTGCCCGAGTTGCTGCCCGCCTGCGCCTGCGCACGCGCCATCATCGACCACAACTGCGAATCGTCGGCCGTAGCCGTCAGCCGGGTGCGCAACAGGGCGACGGCATCGGCGGGCCGGCCGGCACCGAGCAGGGATTCGATCCGTCCGTAGACCAGCGCCGGCTGGTCGGGGAAGCGCTCGGACGCCGACCGGTAGTGCTCGACGGCGGCCTCCCACTGGCCGCGCGTGCGCAGGATCTCGCCTTCCAGCGAACGGATCATCGGGTGATCCGCGGCCTCAGCGGCCAGGGCCTTGGCCTTCCGGGCAGCCTCGTCGAGCCGACCGGCGCGCAGCGCCGCCAGCGCCCCGGCATAACCGCGCACCTCGGCGCTTTCGTCCTTCAGTACTTCCAGCCTCTCGGCCACCCGTCCGACGTCACCGCCATCGACCACCAGCTTCGCACGCACGAAACCGAAAGTCCGGGAGTCCGGCACCTGGCGATAGCGCAGCCCATGGATGCGGTTCTCGATGTCCGAGATGCGCTCGGTGGTGAGCGGGTGGGTGCGCATGTAGACCGGCGCGTTGTTCTCGTACAGCCGGCTGTTGCGCTGCAGGCGCTCGAAGAAGCTGGCCATGCCGCGCACGTCGAAGCCGGCGGCGTCGAGGATCTGCAAGCCGACCCGGTCGGCTTCGCGCTCGAAGTCGCGACTGTAGGACAACTGCGACTGCAACCCCGCCGCCGAACCGGTCGCGATCGCCGCTTCCGCCGCCTGCGGATTGCTGTTGGCCGCCAGCACCGCGACGATCAGCGAGGCCAGCAGGATCAGCCCGGTGCGCCCCTGGTTGCCGACCATCTGCGCGATGTGGCGCTGGGTCACGTGGGCGATCTCGTGGCCGAGCACCGAAGCCAGTTCGGATTCGCTCTGGGCCGAGACGATCAGCCCGGTATGCACACCGATGAAGCCGCCCGGCAGCGCGAAGGCATTGAGCGTGCCGTCGCGCACCGCGAAAAAGCTGAAATTCTGGCTGCTGCTCGGCGCATGGGCCGCCAGGCCAAGTCCGAGTCGGTTCAGGTAGGAGGCGACTTCCGGGTCGTCGACGTAGGCACTCTCGTGACGTATCTCGTGCATCGCCTGCTCGCCGACGCGACGTTCGGCAAGCGGGCTCAGATCGCCGGCGCCGACCTCGCCGAGATCCGGCAGGCCGGCGGCGAGCGCACGCCCGGATATCAGGGCGGCCAGCAGGAAGGCAGTGGCTCGTTTTTTCACGATGCTATGATAGCGGCCCTTCCGGAAGCGTTCCCAGCAACCGCCCCGCATACCTAAAGTACCGACAATCGGAGATCTACGCGATGAGCAAGGTGCTGACCCATTTCGACGGCGACGGCAAGGCCCACATGGTCGATGTGGGCGACAAGTCGGAGACGCAGCGCGTCGCACGCGCCGGCGGCATGATCCGCATGCGCCCCGAGACGCTGGCCATGGTCCAGGCCGGCGACAACAAGAAGGGCGACGTGATCGGCATCGCCAGGATCGCCGCGATCCAGGGCGCCAAGCGCACCGCCGAGCTGATTCCACTGTGCCATCCGATTCCGCTCACCCGTGTCGCGGTCGAGTTCGAGATCGACGTCGCGGCGAGCCGCATCGAATGCCGGGCGACGGCCGAGACCGTCGGCCGCACCGGCGTCGAGATGGAGGCGCTGACCGCGGTCCAGGTCGGTCTGCTGACCATCTACGACATGTGCAAGGCCGTCGATCGCGGCATGGTCATCGAGGCGGTCCGGCTGCTCGAGAAGAAGGGCGGCAAGTCCGGCCACTGGGTCGCCGACGAGGCCTGATCGATGCTGCGTGCGGGCCTCGGCGGCCCCGCACCCGAGACCTCGCTGGCCGGCCGGCTGGCCCGCCTGCTGCCTTACGCGGCGCTGCTGCTCGGCGCCCTCTTCTACCTGCTCGATCCGCCCCCGCTGGCCGCCGCCAGGAACGCCTTTTTTGACCAGTTGCAGGTCTGGCACCCGCGTCCCGGCACGCGCTCCGACGTGACGGTGGTCGACATCGACGAACAGAGCCTGCAACGGATCGGTCAGTGGCCCTGGCCCCGCACCCGGCTGGCCGCGTTGGTCCGCCGGCTGCATGCCGCCGGCGCCAGCGTGGTCGGTTTCGACATGGTGTTCACCGAGCCGGACCGCAGCAGCCCGATGGCGGTCCTCGACCTGTGGCCGCTGACGCCCCGGCTGCGCCGAGAGATCGCGGCCTTGCCGGATCACGATCGCAGCTTCGCCGACGCGATCGGCGAGGCCCGGGTCGTGCTGGGCTACGCGCTGCAGGCGCTGCCGCGCACGCCGATGCCGCCGGCCGCGGGCTTCGTCGTGACCGGCGCGGGCAATCCGGACGCCGGCCTGCACCGTTTCGGCGGACGGCTCGGTTCGCTGCCCCTGCTCGAGCGGGCTGCCAGCGGCCTCGGCCACTTCACCGTGATCGAGGAGCCGGACGCCGTGGTGCGCAGGGTGCCGGCGCTGGCGATCGCCGAGGGTCAGCGCGTGCCGGCCCTCGCGCTGGAAATGCTGCGCGTGGCTCGCCATGCCGGTGCGTACCGGCTCGAGACCGGCGACGACCAGGCACTGGCGGCGGTTTCGCTCGGCGAGCTGAGGATTCCGCTCGAGGCGGACGGCCAGATCTGGCTGCACTACCAGCCGCTGCGGGCCGGCGCCTATCTGCCGGCATGGCGCGTCATCGCCGACGACGGGGCGCTGCCGCGGCTGGACGGACAGATGGTGCTGGTCGGCAGTTCGGCGATGCTGCTGCACGACAACCGCATCACGCCGCTCGGCGAACAGGTTCCCGGCGTCGACATCCACCGCCAGTTGATCGAGCAGGTGCTCGATCGCCACTGGCTCGCCAGGCCGCAGTGGATGCTCGGCGTGGAGCTGCTGGCGCTGCTCGGCGGCGGCCTGCTGCTGATCTTCGTCGCCAACCGCGCCCAGGTCTGGCAACTGGCGCTGCTCGCCGTCGTGCTGCCGCCGGCCGCGGTCGCCGCCAGCGTTGCGGCCTTCGTCGAGGCCGGTCTGATCGCCGACCCGGTCAGCCCGATTCTCGCTTGGGCCAGCTGCCTGGTGCTGGCCAGCCTGTCGCGGGTGTTTCTCAGCGACCTGCGCCAGCGCTGGATCCGGCAGGCCTTCTCGCGCTTCGTCTCGCCGAACCTGGTGCGCCATCTGGTCGCCCATCCCGAAGCGCTGGAACTCGGCGGATCACGCAGGGAATGCAGTTTCGTGTTCACCGACCTGGAGGGCTTTACGCCCTTGATCGAACATACGCCGCCGCAACGCGCAGCCGGCCTGATCAACAGCTACCTCGACGGCATGACCGCGATCGTGTTCCGCCACGACGGAACGCTGGTCGGCATCGCCGGCGACGCGCTGGCAGTGGTCTTCTCGGCGCCGGTGAAGCAGCCGGACCATGCCGCGCGGGCATTGGCCTGCGCACTCGAACTGGACCGCTTCGCCTGCGGCTTCGCGGAAATGCAGGCGGCGGCCGGCCAGCCGTTCTGCAGGACCCGCATCGGCGTGCACAGCGGCGTGGTTACGGTCGGCAGCTTCGGCGGCAGCGCGATGCTGGAATACCGGGCGCTGGGCGATCCGGTCAATGCGGCCGCCCGCCTCGAGGCCGTCAACAAGACGCTCGGCAGCCGGGTGTGCGTTTCGGCCCGGACGATCGAAGCAAACCCGAGCGCCTGTGCCCGCCCGGTCGGACGATTGCTGCTGCGCGGCCGCGACGAGCCGCTGCAGGCCTACGAGCCGGTGGCGCAACCGGACCCCGAGTACCTGCAGGCCTTCGAGCTGATGAAGAGCGGCAGCGACGAAGCTCTGGCGCGTTTCGAAGCGCTGGCCCTCGCCCGCCCCGCGGACCCGCTGGTGAGGCTGCATCTGCATCGCCTGCGCGCCGGCCGGCACGACGACCTGGTGGACGCGCGCGGCTGAGCGCCGGCCGGCCTCCGCTCAGCGGACCACGATCTCGACGCGGCGATTGCGCGGCTCGGGCGTTTCGTCCGGCGTTCCGATCAGCGGATTGCCTTCGCCATGGCTCTCGACCGAGATCCGCTCCAGTTGCAGGCCGATCTGCATGATCTCGTCGCGTACGTATTCGGCCCGCTCCATGCCCAGCACCTGGTTGTCTTCGTCGCTGCCGGCGGTGTCGGTGTGGCCGACGATCGAGATGTCGGCGCCGGGCCGCCGCACCACCTCTGCCAGCACCTCGGGCAGCAGGGCCTGGGACTCGGCCGTCAGGTCGGTGCCGCCGAGCTCGAAATACAGCGTGAACACGCTCGGCAGCGGCGGCTGGGCCTCGATCGCCTGGCCGAAGGTTTTCGCAACCTCTTGCTCGGAGACCGTGAAGGTCTGCGGCACCGGCGTGTCCAGCGAGGCCGCCATGCCCGCCTGATCGACCTCGGTCTGGCCCTCCGGGCCCGACACGATGATGCTGCCGGTACTGCCGTCCTCGTTCGGCAGCAGCACGACCCAGGCCTTCGGCGCAGCACAGGCTGCGAGCAGCGGCACGCTCAGCAGCGCGATCAGACGGCGATACAACGGCGGCACTTTCATCGCTCAGTCCTCCGCCCGCACGACGAAACGGGTCCCGCGCACGCCGACCGTGCCGGTCGAGGTCTTGACCTTGACCGCTTCGGGCTTAAGCTTCGCGATGACGCCCGAGATGAACTGCAGCGTGCCGCGCAGCAATCGGACGCCGAGGCCCAGTTGGCCCGCGCTCGGCTCGAACAGGTACTCGTCGATCACCATCTCCGCGTTCGGTCCGATCGACATCACGGTGTTGTCGAGCAGGGTCAGCCCGAGCTGGCCGTCCTCGCCGGTGCGCAGTACGTCGCCCCGCCTCAGGGCCAGACCGGGCACGGCTTCCAGCGTCTGCTCGCCGGATACGACGAATGCCGCACCTGCGTGCGTCTTGATGTACCCGATCGGCCTTTCCTGGGCGTATGCTGCCGTAATCGCGAAACCCATGACCAAGACCACAAGCATGGACCTGAGACGGTCGAACATGATCGTTTCCCATCCGGCTGCGCTAGACCACCGAATTGTAGCGCCTCGGCGCCTCGACAAGCGCACCCGCATGGCCCGCCGACGGGGAAGCTCGCCATGACGATGTCCAAGCTCGCCAGGATCAGCGCCGATGCCGAGTCGATCGACAGGCTGGCCAGCCTGATCGAAATCGGCATTTCCCTCTCCGCCGAGCGCGATCGGGACAAGCTGCTGCAACTGATCCTCGAGCACGGGCGCCGGCTGTGCCAGTGCGACGCGGCGACGATGTACCTGGTCACCGACGACGATCGGCTGGCATTCTCGCTGCGCACCCGGGGGGATGCGCTGCCGGTCGGCCACCTGCATCTCCACGACCCCGTCAGCGGCGCCCCGAACGAGCGCCACCTCGCCACCTGGGTCGCGCTCCACCCCCATGCGGTGCTCATCGACGACGCCTACGACGAGCCCCGCTTCGACCTCAGCGGCACGCACGAGATCGATCGGCTGTCCGGCTACCGCACGGTGTCGATGCTGACCGTGCCGATGCGCTCGCGCAGCGGCGTCGTGGTCGGCGTGCTGCAGTTCCTCAACGCGCTGGACGAGGACGGACAAATCGAGCCGTTCCGCCATTCGCTGGTCCCGTTTGCCGAGGCCCTGGCCGCCCAGGCCGCCGTCGCGATCGACAACCACGCGCTGATGGAGGGCCGCAGCCAGTTGATCGACTCGATCATCCAGATGATCGCCAGTGCCATCGACGCCCGCAGCCCGCATACCGGCGAGCACTGCGAACGGGTGCCGTCGCTGGCCATGATGCTGGCCGAGACCGCCTCGGCCAGCGAGCAGGGCGCGCTGCGCGATTTCCGCTTCAAGTCCGGCGACGAATGGCGCGAGTTCCGCATCGGCGCCTGGATGCACGACTGCGGCAAGATCACGACCCCCGACGAGGTGCTCGAGAAGGGTGCCAAGCTGGAGATGTTCTACAACCGCATCCACGAGATACGCACCCGCTTCGAGGTGTTGCGGCGCGATGCCGAGATTGCGATGCTGAAGGCGCGCCTGGAGGGTGCCGAGGCACAGCAGGCGGAAGCCGAGTTCGCGAGGCGCTGCCGGCAGCTCGACGAGGATTTCAAGCTGGTGGCCAAGCTGAACCTGGGCTGCGAACGGGCGGACCACGACGACCTCGAGCGCCTGCGGCAGATCGGGGCCACCACCTGGCTGGCCCATTTCGATCGGCGGCAGGGGCTGACCAGCGGCGAACTGCGCCGCTTCGACGGCGATCCCGAGCTGCCCGAACCGTTGCCGCGGCGGGAGCGGCTGCTGCAGGACCGGGTCGAACACCAGGTGCCGCATACGCCGCGGGACCAGGAGCTGTTCTCGCGCGGCTTCCGCATCGACGTGCCGCAGCACCGCTTCGACCACGGCGAACTGCACAACCTGAGCGTGCGGAGCGGCACGCTGACGCCGGAGGAACGCTTCCTCAGTCGCGCCCACGTCATGCATACGCTGGCCATGCTGGAACTGATCCCGTTCCCGGAAGGCATGAAGCGCATCCCCGAATATGCCGGCACCCATCACGAGACGCTGACCGGCACCGGCTATCCACGCCGCCTGTCGGCCGAGGAATTGAGCATTCCGGCACGCATCATGGCCATCGCCGACATCTTCGAAGCGGTCACCGCGCCGGACCGCCCGTACCGCAGACCGAATACGCTGTCCGAGGCGGTCGGCCTGCTGGCCGGCTTCCGTGATCGCGGCACGATCGATGCCGAGCTGTTCGCACTGTTCCTGCGCTCGGGCCTGCATCTGCGCTATGCGGAGCGCTACCTGAGCCCGCAGCAGATCGATCACGTCGACATCGATGCCTATCTCGACAGTTCGTAACGCGCTTGCGGTGACTCTTCTCGCGCGAAAAGCGTATGATCGTGCGCCTTTCCCCGGCATTTGCCCTGGAGGGCCGTTGTCGATGCAAGCGACGAGCGCCGCGCGACCGTGAGCCAGGAAGTCGAACTGAAACTCGCCCTGCCGGCGGCAGCATTGCCGGCGCTGAAGAAGCATCCGCTGTTGCGCCAGGCCGAGGCGGTGGGCCGCGCGGTCACGCTGGCCAACACCTACTACGACACGCCGCAGATGGCGCTGTCCGATGCCCGCATCGCACTGCGCACGCGCAAGCAGGGCCGGCGCTGGCTGCAGACCATCAAGGGCTACCGGGCTTCGCTCGGCGGCCTGTCGAGCCGCCCGGAATGGGAACAGCCCTACCTGGGCGCCTTCGATTTCTCCCACGTCGACGACGAAACCACGCGCCACGAACTGGAAGCCCGGGCGGATGCGCTGACGCCGCTATTCACGACCGACTTCCGCCGCGAGACGCGGTGCCTGCGCCCGGCGCCGGAGGTGGAGATCCTGCTGATGCTGGACCGCGGCAGCATCACCGCCGGCGAACGCAGCGAAGCGATCTGCGAACTCGAGCTCGAGCTCGTCCGCGGCAGCGCCGGCGATCTCTACAAGCTGGCACGCACGCTGGCCGAGACCCTGCCGCTGCGGCCGGAAGACGACAGCAAGGCCGAGCGCGGCCTGCGCTTGTACCGCGACGAGACACGCCTGCCGCTGAAGGCCGGCCCGTCGCCGCTGGCAGCCGGACAATCGCCGCTGCAGGCCTTCCGCGCGGTGGCCTTCGACTGCCTGCGGCAATGGCAGCGCAACGGCTCCGGCGCAGCCGTCAGCGACGCGCCGGAATTCGTCCATCAGATGCGGGTCGGCCTGCGCCGGCTGCGCTCGGCGCTGAAGCTGTTCGCGCCGGCGCTGCCGGCGGTGTGGGCGCAGCACTGGTCGGACGAACTGGGGCAGGCGGCCGACGAACTGGGCGAAGCGCGCGACATCGACGTGCTGCACGAAGAACTGCTGGCGCCGATCCTGACCGACAACGCCTGCCCGCCGACCGTGCAGGCACTGGCCGGCCAGGTCATCGCCGCCCGCGACGAAGCCCGCCGGCACGTGCGCTCGCACCTCAACGGGCCGGGCCAGGGCCGCCGCATGCTGGGCTTCGCAGCCGAAGCGTCCGAATTGTGCGGCACCACGCTGGACGCCTCGGCCGATCTGACCGCCTTCGCCCGGCTGCAGTTGGACGACTTGCGCAAGCGGGCCCGCAAACGCTGGCGACGGGCCGCCGGCGGCGACGCGGCCGCGCTACACGAGCTGCGCATCGCGCTGAAGCGCTTGCGCTACGCGATCGAATTCTTCGCACCGCTGTTCCCGCCGCGGCGGGCCAAGACCTTCCAGGGCGCCCTCAGCCGGGCGCAGGAGGCGCTCGGTTACCTGAACGACGTCGAGGTCGGCAACGCCCGGCTGGCCGGCTGGGCCGGCGACGACCCGGTACTGCGCGAAGGCGCCACCTTCGTCGCCGGCTGGCACGCGGCACTCGGCCGCCGCGTACGCCGCAGGATCCTGCCCCGGGTGGCCGAGCTGCTCGACGGGCGGCCGCCGTGGCGCAAGTAGCGTCGCGGGGGTAACCGCCGCGTCACCTGGCGTTCACGCGGCTGAAATGCGCGGCTCCTAGATTTGCCTGCAGACAATTTGCATGGGGCAAATCCAATGCTGCAGACCTCCCTCACACCCCGCCGTGCGTCGAAAGCCGCACTGCGCGTCGCCATCGCCAGTTGCGACAGCGAGATCCTGGCGGCGCAGAAGCTGCGCTACCGGGTCTTCGCCGAAGAGCTCGGCGCCCGCCTCGATCCGCGCACGCCGGGCGTCGATCGCGACATCTACGACCCCTACTGCGACCACCTGGTGGTACGCGACGAAGCGCACGGGCGCATCGTCGGCACTTACCGCATCCTGTCGCCACATGCCGCGCGCCGCGTCGGCGGCTACTATTCCGAGAACGAATTCGACCTGACCCGGCTGCAGCACCTGCGTCCGCGGGTGGTCGAGATCGGCCGTTCGTGCATCGACCCCGGCTATCGCAGCGGCGCGGTGATCGCGCTGCTGTGGTCCGGCCTGGCGCGCTACATGCAGCAGAACCGCTACGACTACCTGCTCGGCTGCGCCTCGATCAGCATGGCGGACGGCGGACATGCCGCCGCCAGCATCTACCGACGGCTCGCCCGCGAGTACGAAAGCCCGCCGGAGTACCGCGTCTTCCCGCGCTGCCCGTTGCCGCTCGACGCGCTGCGCGACGAATTGCCGGCCGCGGTGCCACCGCTGATCAAGGGCTATCTGCGGGCCGGCGCCTGGATCTGCGGCGAGCCGGCCTGGGATCCCGACTTCAATACCGCCGATCTACCCATCCTGATGCAGATGAACCGGGTCGAGACAAAATACGCCCGACACTTCATGGATCGCTCAAACTGAACTCTCCTGTCGCTTCCGGGCCGCTGCGAGCGTGGCGCTACCTGCAACTCGCCGTTTTGCTGATGGGCGGAGCGGCGACGGTGCTGGCCGCCTTCCCGCTGATCCCGGAACGGCTGCGGCTGTCTCTGCGCCGACGCTGGTCGGCGCGGCTGCTGTCAGCCCTTGGCCTGCAACTGAAGGTCGAGGGGAAGCTGCCACCGCGCGGCAGCCTGCTGGTCGCCAACCATGTCTCGTGGGTGGACATTTTCGCCCTGAATGCGCTCGCGCCTGCGGCCTTCGTATCCAAGGCCGAGGTCCGCCACTGGCCACTGGTCGGCTGGCTGGCGGCGCGCAACGACACGGTATTCCTGCGCCGCGGCAGCCGCGGCCACGCGCGTATCGTCAACGGACAGATCATCGACCTTCTGAAGC
>JBNLET010000076.1:0-6423 GCA_050305135.1 Rhodocyclaceae bacterium
GCTGGCCACGATCTCCTCGCCGCTGCGCTTGCCGGGCTCCACCTTGACCTTCTCGATCGACACCTGGCCGATCGGCAGGATCGCCGACGCTGTGGCTTCGGGATCGACCTGTGGGGCCCTGCCGCAGGCGGCCAGCGCCGCCACGATGGCCGCCGCGGCCGACAGCCGGAGGAGCGCGTTCGCGTTGTCGTTCATTGGGATCTCTCTCTGTAGGTTGTTGTGATCAGCGGCAAGTATACAGGTCAGGCGCGGCGGCATTGGACGGGCCGCGGAAAACGGGTTATCCTCCTCGCCCTTCGGCCTGGGAGCACCGCGTGCGGCAACTCAGGCAAGGAAACCCTCCGGCGGTCCACCGCCGGGAAGCCCCAGGCGCCCGTAGCTCAGCTGGATAGAGTACTGCCCTCCGAAGGCAGGGGTCGTGCGTTCGAATCGCGCCGGGCGCGCCAAACATCGAAAGGCGCTGATTTCGTCGAGAGATCAGCGCCTTTTCTTTTCCCGCCGACCTCTTTCGCGTGTCGCACAAGCCTGCAGGAGCGGCTGCGCTGCGCCGTAGCGCCGGCCCGGAGGGCGCCATTGCGGCCGGGACCGGCGGCCATCCGCCCGGACCGGCGCGGCAATCGGCACGATTTCCGAGCGGCGTCGAAGCTGCATTGACGAGGGGGGATGCGCGGCTATAAAGGGGTAGTGAGACGCACTCTCACAATGAGCGGGAGCGGTATCAGGATCGCGACGCTCGAGGCGCGATCGATCGAAGTGCCCGTTTGGCCATTCCCACAAGACGACCGATAACCGGGGAGGAGACCATGGCATACCGACTCGAAGGCAAGCTGCTGGAAGTCTGCACCTGCAACACCCTTTGCCCCTGCTGGATCGGCGACGACCCCGACGGCGGTAGCTGCGACGGCACGCTGGCCTGGCACATCGACAAGGGCCAGGTCGGAGAGACCGACGTCTCGGGCCTGACCTTCTGCATGCTGACGCACATACCGGGCAACGTCTTCAACGGCAACTGGCGCGCGCGGGCCTTCGTGGACGACCGTGCCAGTCCTGCCCAGCAGGAGGCTTTGTTGTCGGTCTTCACCGGCCAGCTCGGCGGGCCGGTGGCAGAACTGGCGAAGCTGGTGGGTGAGGTGGTCGGCGTCGAGCGGGTGCCGATCAGCTTCGACGTCGAGACCGGCTCCGGCCGGCTGCGCATCGGCAAGCAGATCGCAGCCGATCTCGAAGTAGCGCGCTCTCCGGACGGCCGGCCGACGACGCTCTCGGACACGGTCTTCTCGACCATTCCGGGTTCGCCGGCCTACGTCGGCCGCGCGCCGCGCTACAGTGCCAAGGACGACGAGTTGGGCATCGACGTCGAGCTCGCCGGGCACAATTCGGTCCAGGGCAGCTTCGTCTTCGAGGCCTGAGGGTTTCGCGGGCGCATTGCCGTGATGCCTTCCGCCAGCGGCGGTAGCCGGCCGCCTGCGAGCGGCCGGTTGCGCGTCGCGTCCGATCCGCTTCGGCTGCTGCTGCCGACGCTGGCCGCCATAGCCGCCTTGGCGTGGGCTGCGCTGTGGGTGTGGCAGGCCTCGCCCTACGGCCGCTACCTGAACCACGCCGAGCTGGCCGCACTGGCGGGCAGCGGCAACAGCTTCGGCGAGATCGCCGCGCAGGCGGGGCTGTACGTCGCGGGCTGGGTGCTGATGTGCGTCGCGATGATGCTGCCGACCACGCTGCCGCTGCTGGCCGCCTTCGGCCGCCTGACCGCCGCGCGGAGCGACCGCGTGCGCCTCGTGGCCTGGCTGGTCGCGGGCTATCTCGGCGTCTGGCTGGCCTTCGGCGTGGCGGCCCACCTGTTCGACCTCTGTCTGCACGAAGCCCTGGAGCGCGTCTTCTGGCTGCAGATGAACCCCTGGATCTTCGGCGCCGGCCCGCTGCTGCTGGCCGGGCTGTTCCAGTTCAGCACGCTCAAGTACCGCTGTCTGGAGCGCTGTCGCGCGCCGGCCGGCTTCGTCATCCAGCACTGGCGCGGCGGCGATCCGGCCCGCCAGTCGCTGGCGATCGGCGCGCACCACGGCATCTACTGCGTCGGCTGCTGCTGGGCCTTGATGCTGCTGATGTTCGCGGTCGGCACCGGCAATATCGGCTGGATGCTGGTACTCGGCGCGATCATGGCGATCGAGAAGAACCTGCCGCTCGGCAACCGGCTCGGCAAACCGCTGGGCATCGCGCTGATCGCCTGGGGCGCCGTCATCGCCATCGATCACAGCTGGACTTGGCAATGAGCAGGCGCAGGGCGTTCGCCCGCCGATGCGACAGGCTTGTCAGGACTGTCGCGTAGCATGCGTCCAAGCATGGCTCGCGTGACTGCCGCGGACATGCAGCGCGATCGCCGGCCCGGCGGGCGCGCCTTCGCCGCGTCGTCTTGCGCGCTGAGCGGGCGCCGCCTATAGGTATCAGGTGGATCCCGCCGCCGCTGCCCGCGACGGCCGGAATGCCCCCTCGGGCGCCGCGCGACCACCCACTTGCGAAATGATCGAAGGACGACAAATGCCCCAACTCAAGCTCACCTATTTCGACTTTTCCGGCGGCCGCGCCGAACCCGCGCGGCTGGCCTTCCACATCGGCGGCATTCCGTTCGAGGACTTCCGATTCCCGCCCAGCCAGTTCCCCGAGATCTGCAAGCAGACGCCGCTCAACCAGGTGCCGACGCTGCACGTCGACGGCCTGCAGGTGACGCAGAGCGACGCCATCACGCGCTATGCCGGCAAACTGACCGGCCTGTATCCCGAAGACAAGCTGCAGGCGCTGCTGTGCGACGAAGTGATGAGCGCGCTGGAAGACCTCAACGTCAAGGTCGGTGCGACCTTCGGCCTGACCGGCGAGGACCTCAAGATCGCCCGCGAGGCGCTGGCCGCCGGCGTCTTGCCGCGCTATCTGCGCTGGCTCGAGAATCAGCTGGGCAGCCACGGCGGCGAGTTCCTCGCCGACAACCGGCTGACCATCGCCGACCTGAAGGCCTTCGCGATACTGCGCTGGCTCGCCTCCGGCATGCTGGACCACATCCCCACCAGCCTGATCGCCACCGCGGCACCGAAGCTCGCAGCGTATCTGCAGCGCATCGCCGCCATCCCCGCGATCGCGCAGTACTACGCGCAGCGCGGCGAAGCTTGAGTGCAGCGAAAGGCTGATCGATCTGCCGGCCGCTGCTGGAAGACTTGCACGAGAGCTGGCGGCCGGGGACGACACCGGCTATTGCCACCCCCTTATGGCATCGAGAGGAGCGGCTCATGATGGTGACCGACCAGCAGTCCGGTACGAACGTCATGCGCGCGTCATCCGCGCCGCGTCGCCGAACAGCCTGTTGACCCAGCGCATGGCCGGGATCGGCGGTGGGCACTAGCATCCAATTGTGCTTACCGCGGAGGGCTGTGAAATGAACACGCGCGATACCGGCTCCCCTCAGATCCCGCCAGCCCCGGCCATGTCCCCGGCGGCGCTGTTCGAACAGGCTCGCGACATGACTGCGGCATGGATGCGCAGCTGGCCCGGCATGCGCGCCTGGCAAAGCGGCGTGGCGCCGACGCGGTCAGGGCCGTCGCGGGAGGATCCGGCCTTCCCCGACATCGATCCGCCGGCCAGCGTGGATCGCCTGCTGCATGCGGGCATGGGCCGCATGACGATGGGGATCTCGCCGGCCAGCCTGCTGCTCGCCTGGAGCGACTGGATCCTTCATCTGGCGATGTCGCCCGGCAAATGGGAGCGGATGGGCGAGAAATACCTGCGCAAGCTGGTGCGCTACGGCAACTACGCCATGCGCTCGGCCGCCGACCCGACGGTACCGCCCTGCATCGAGCCGCTGCCGCAGGACCAGCGCTTCCGTGGACCGCACTGGCAGCAATGGCCGTTCAACCTGGTCTGGCAGGGCTTCCTGTTGCAGCAGCAGTGGTGGTACAGCGCCACCACCGGCATCGGCGGCGTGTCCCGCCATCACGAGCAAGTGGTTTCCTTCCTCGCCCGGCAGTTGCTGGACATGATCTCGCCGGTGAATTTCATCGCCACCAACCCGGAGGTGCAGGAAGCGACGGTGCGCGAAATCGGCGAGAACCTGGCGCGCGGCGCCCAGTACCTGTGGGAGGACTGGGAGCGCGCGGTGGGCGGCAAGGCACCGGTCGGGGCCGACACCTTCCAGGTCGGGCGCGATGTCGCGGTCACGCCGGGCAACGTGGTCTTTCGCAACCGGCTGATCGAACTGATCCAGTACACACCGACGACGAAGGAGGTGTTCGCCGAGCCGGTGTTGATCGTGCCGGCCTGGATCATGAAGTACTACATCCTCGACCTCTCGCCCGCCAACTCGCTGGTCCGCTACCTGGTCGAGCGCGGGCACACCGTGTTCGTGATCTCGTGGCACAACCCGACCGCCGTCGACCGCGACCTGGGCATGGACGAGTATCTTCGCCTCGGCGTGCTCGACGCCCTCAAGGCGGTACGCAAGATCGTGCCCGACGCCAGCGTCAACGCGGTCGGCTACTGCCTCGGCGGCACGCTGCTGTCGATCGCGGCCGCCTGGCTGGCGCGCGAGCGGGAAGCGGCGCTGGCTTCGGTCACGCTGCTCGCCGCCCAGACCGACTTCAGCGAGCCGGGCGAGCTGTCGCTGTTCATCGACCACAGCCAGCTCGACTACCTGGAAGACATCATGTGGGACCAGGGCTATCTGGACACCAAGCAGATGGCCGGCGCCTTCCAGCTGATGCGCTCGAACGACCTGATCTGGTCGCGGATGGTGAACGAATACCTGCTCGGGCGGCGCGAGCCGATGAGCGACCTGATGGCATGGAACGCCGACGCCACGCGCATGCCGTTCCGGATGCACAGCCAGTACCTGCGGCGCTGCTTCCTGAACAACGAACTGTTCGAAGGGCGCTACAAGATCGGCGACCGGCCGGTGGTCCTGAGCGACATCCGCGCGCCGATGTTCGTCGTCGCCACCGAGCGCGACCACGTTTCGCCATGGCGCTCGGTCTACCAGATCAAGCTGGTCGCCGACACCAAGCTGAGCTTCCTGCTGTGCAGCGGCGGCCACAACACCGGCATCGTCAGCGAGCCCGGCCATCCGCACCGCCATTACCGCATCGTTCATGCCGACGACGACGCACGATACGTGGATCCGGACAACTGGTATGCCGCCGCGGCGCCGCAATCCGGCTCGTGGTGGCCGGCCTGGGCCGACTGGCTGGAGTCGCAATCGAGCGGCCGGGTCGCCGCGCCGCGGCCGGGCCACGACCATGCGGACTTCCCGGCCCTCGGTGCCGCGCCGGGCAGCTACGTGTTGGAGCGCTAGCCCGCCGGAGAGAGCCGCGGCCCGCCGCCGCGCGCAGCGCTCAGTCGAGCCGGTAGGGCTCGCCGCGGCACGGGATGCCGACCGCGCGCCACCCCAGCTGCCGGGTCAGCGCGTCGCGCAGCGCGGCCGAGGCGCCCGCCTCGCCATGCACGACGAAGGTGTGCCGTGGTGGCGACTCGAACGCCGCCAGCCAGGCCAGCAGCGCCTTGCTGTCGGCATGGGCCGACAGGCCGCCGATGGTATGGACCCGGGCCCGCACCGCGATCCGCTCGCCGAACAGGCTGACCTGGCGCGCCCCGTCGACCAGCCGCCGCCCGAGCGAGCCTGCCGCCTGGAAGCCGCAGATGACGATGCTGCATTCGCTGCGGCCGAGGTTGTACTTGAGGTGGTAGCGAATCCGGCCCGCGTCGCACATGCCGCTGGCCGAGATGACCACCAGGCCGGCGCGCTGCGAGTTGAGCGCCATCGACTCCTCCACGTCGGCCACGAAGCGGACCGTGAAGCGATCCCGGTGGGCTTGCATCCACGCCAGCAAATCGCGCGTCGGCTCGTCCCACAGCGCGCCGAAATCCAGCGTCAATTCGGTCACCTCGGTCGCCATCGGCGAGTCCACCACCACGTTCAAGGGCGGCGCCCGGCCCGAGCGCACCAGCGCGGCGAGGAAGAAGATCAGCTCCTGCGTACGGCCGACCGCAAAGGCCGGAATGATCACGTTGCCGCGGCGCCGCTCGAGCGTGTCGTGCAAGACCGCGACCAGCTCCGCCTCGGTGTCGGCCAGCGCGCGATGTACCCGGTCGCCGTAGGTCGACTCGACACACAGCACGTCGGCGTGTTTCACCACCTCCGGGTCGCGCAGCACCGGCCGATCCGGCTGACCGAGATCGCCGCTGAACACCAGGCGCCGCGTCCGGCCTCCCGGACCTACCTCGATGTCGACTTCGACGATCGCCGAGCCCAGGATGTGCCCGGCCTCGCGGAAGCGGCAGCGCGCCTTCGGGTGCGGCGACCACTCGTCGTCGTAGCGCACCGGGCGCAGCCGGTTGAGACTCGTCAGGGCCTGTGCCACGGTGTATAGCAGCGGTGCCGCCCGCAGCCGCTTG
>JBNLET010000077.1:0-22886 GCA_050305135.1 Rhodocyclaceae bacterium
ACGCCGGAGCGGCCGGCCGCCCGGTGCAGGTCATTGACGATGCAGGAGAACAACACCAGGTTCTCGCCGGACCGTCCGATCGAGGAGATGCGCAGCTGCGGATCCTGGTGCTTTTCCTTCAGCAGTTCCTCGGTTTCCCAGGTGGTCTTGCCCCACAGGTCGGCGGCATCGCGCAATTCGGCCTTGTCGTTCTCGACGTACAGATAGACCGGCTTCGGCGACTTGCCCTCGAAGATGATCATGTCCCAGCCGGCGAACTTCAACTCGGCGCCGAAATAGCCGCCGGAGTTCGAACAGGCGATCGCACCGGTCAGCGGGCCCTTGGTGATCACGGTGTAGCGGCCGCCGGTGGAGGCCATCGTGCCGGTCAGCGGACCGGTGGCCATGATCATCTTGTTTTCCGGCGACAGCGGATCGACCTTCGGATCGGTCTCTTCGAACAGGTACTTGGTGCCGAGTCCGCGCGAACCGAGGTAGTCGTTGGCCCACTCCATGTTGAGTGGTTCGGCGCTGCAGGTGCCATTGGTGAGGTTGACCCGCAGGACTTTTCTATTCCATCCCATCTATCTTCTCCTTACAGGGCCGCAGCGTTGGTCTTCTCGGCCCACGCACGCATCTTGTCGAGACCGGTCCAGTTGGCGTCGATGTAGGTGATCGCGCCGGTCGGGCAGGCCTTGGCACAGGCCGGGTCGCCGCCGCACAGGTCGCATTTCTGCACCTTGCCGACGTCCGCCATGTAGTTGATCGTGCCGAACGGACAGGCGATCGTGCACACCTTGCAGCCCACGCAGGTGTCTTCGAACACCACCTTGGCACCGGTATTCTTGTCGAGGCGGATGGCGTCCACCGGGCACGAAGCCATGCACCACGCTTCCGAGCACTGGGTGCAGGTGTAGGGCACCTTGCGGCCCTCGGCCTCGAAGTTGAAGATCTTGATGCGCGACTTGGCGGGATTGACGACCCCCGTCTTTTCGTACGAGCAGGCCATCTCGCATTGCAGGCAGCCGGTACATTTCATGGGGTCGAGGTGCAGCGATTTCATCATGGGCTGGTCCTCCGGATTCTCGGGTTTGGAGCAAACGTCTCTTCCAACGGCTGCGACAGGCGCAATTCCCATGCCTCGCAGATGGATGCTCGAATTGCCAGAAACCACCGCGAATTCGAGGCTCGAACGCATATTCGAGACGCTGCAATGTTGAGCAATTGTTCAGATGTGGAGCAGTTGTTGGGCAGGCTGCGGCCCATTTGCGGGTCCATTGCATATTTGCCACCGGCATCTACGGCGCGCAAGTTCCACAATCGCCGGTGGTATATGGTTTGTATAGGCAAATCGACGCATAAAGCAAAACGAGGTTGCCGACGATGCACTCCGATCCGGGTTGCAACAGTGGCGGGCGCGAGCTGGCGCTCGATCCGTCCTCCGTACGTGAACAGGTGCTGTCCCGCGTGCAAGCGCTGGCGGGCGCCGAGCGGGTGAGCTTGAAGGATGCCATCGGCCGCGTCGCGGCGGAGGCATGCGACGCGCTGCCGGCCGGGCGGCGCATCGGGGCTGCCGAACTGGGCCTGCTGGCGGCCGGCGGCCGCGTCGAGCTGACGGTCTTCCGCCGGCCGCGGGTGGCCGTGCTGTGTACCGGCGACGAGCTGCGTCCGCTCGGCGAGCCGCTGGCGCCGGGCGAGATCCATGACAGCAACCGCTACCTGCTGCTCGGCCTGCTGGCCGGATGCGGCGTGCAACTGGTGGACCGCGGCAGGGCGCCCGACCGGCCAATGCCGTTGCGCCGCCTGCTGGCCGAGGCCGCGCAGCAGTGCGATGCGGTGCTGACCACCGGTGGCGTATCGGCCGGCGACGCGGATCTGGTGTGCGACGCGCTGGCCGCCGAGGGCGAACTGCTGGTGCGGCGCGTGGCGATGCGTCCCGGGCGGCCGATGGCCTTCGGCCGCATCGGTGCAGCCTGGATCTTCTCGCTGGCCGGCAAGCCGGCCGGCGTGATGTCGGGCTTCATCGGCATCGTCGGCGACGCCTTGCGCCGTCTCGGCGGCGAGAGCGTGCCGGCACAGCGGCCGAGGCTGCCGATGACGCTGGCCGAGCCGCTCGGCAAGCGGCACGGACGCACCGAGTACGTACAAGGCATCATGTACGAGTGTGACGGCCGCTGGCTGGTGCGCCCCAGCCGTATCGAGGGTGGGCGGCTGTGCTCGATGAGCGCCGCCAACTGCTATATCGTGCTGGCCCCCGACCAGTTCGAAGTGGCCGCCGGCCAGACCGTGCTGGTGCAAGCCTTTGGAGACCGAGCCTGATGGACGACCGACAACTGATCCGCTACAGCCGCCACATCATGCTGGCGCCGATCGACATCGAGGGGCAGCAGCGCCTGCTGGACGGCCACGTGCTGATGATCGGCGCAGGCGGGCTGGGCGCGCCGGCCGGCCTCTACATGGCATCGGCCGGCGTCGGCCGGCTGACGATCTGCGACGGCGACGAGGTGGACCTGACCAACCTGCAGCGCCAGATCATCCACCGCGAGAGCACGGTCGGCGTCAACAAGGCCGAGTCGGCCCGGCGCGCGATCGCCGAGATCAACCCGGACTGCCACGTCGAGCCGGTGCGGCAGCGGGTCGGCCCGGACGAACTGGCGAGCCTGGTCGCCGCCGCCGACGTGGTGGTCGATTGCAGCGACAATTTCGCCACCCGCCACGCCATCAATGCCGCCTGCGTCAAGCAGGCCAAGCCGCTGGTCAGCGGCGCCGGCATCCGCTTCTCGGGCCAGGTGGCGGTGTTCGACCGGCGCAAGCCGGGCGGTCCGTGCTACCACTGCCTGTTCCCGGCTCTCGGCGGCGACGACGGCGAGCGCTGCGCGGTGATGGGTGTCTTCGCTCCACTGGTCGGCGTGATCGGGACGCTGCAGGCCGCCGAGGCGATCCGCCTGCTGCTGGGGCAGGACAGTCCGCTGGACGGTGAGCTGGTGTTGTTCGACGCCCAGTCGATGGACTGGCACAAGGTGCGCATCAGCCGCGACGAAGCCTGCCCGGTGTGCGGCGAAGGGGCCGATCCGGACGCCGTCGTGCAGGCCGCGATCGAAGCGCAGAACGCCTGCGCGGCCGGCGACGACTGACGCCGCCGGCGGTGCTCGGCCGCCCGATCCTTCGATCGGACGGCGCCGCCCGCCGGTCAGGATCCAGTCGAATGTCATTTCTCGCGGCTGCCGACCGACCTATACTCGGGGCCTCGCGCTGATTCGCGCCACGGCCCGCCCGGGCCCGCCGGAGTTCGTCATGAACGCACACCTGCATCAGCTCGTCGAGGCCGCGCTGGCCGGCGAAGACGATCCGGACGACGCTCTCGAACAACTCGACGAGGCCGTCGAGCGCAGCCCCGCAGATGCCGGCCTGCGCCGCCTGCGAGCGCGGCTCTACCAGGCGCTGGGCATGCAGGTCGAGCGCCTGCTCGACTTGAAGGCCTTGCGGGACCTCGCCGTGGGTGATCGCGAGATCGAACTCGACTATGCGCTCGGCCTGCACCGCTGGGCCTTCCTGCTGCTGGACGACGAGGACTGCCGGGACGAGTTGGCCGAGGACGACGACGATGAGCAAGTCGATCCGCGGCTGGCGGCGCTGGAGGGGGAGGCGCTCGAGTCGTTGCGTCGCCTGGGCGAAGCCCACGCGTCCGATCGCGATTTCATGCTGCGCTTCTTCGACGGGTGGGAGGAACACGCCGTCTGGCAACCCTGGCTGCGGCTGTATTTCGTGTTGCGCGCCTTGTCCCACCGGCCGACGGATCCGGCGCTGCGCAGTCACCTGGCCGGCGCCTGGCTGGCACTGGTCGGCGAGCAACCGGCAGGCGAATTGGCGGACGGACAGGTGCCGATGGGCTTTACGGTCGACGCGCACCAGGGCATGCACGATGCGCAGATCGCGGAGCGCGCACTGGAGGCCCTCGGCGATTGCCTGGCGGAGGCGGGGGAAGACGGCCCGCTGCTCGAGCAGCGAGCCGGGCTCGAGATCGAGATCAGCCGCTTTTCCGATGCTGCGGTCGATTTCCGGGCCGCCGAGGCGGCCTTCCGCGCGGCGGCGCGCGAGACCCGCGACGTACCGCAGCGCGAAGAGCTCGAGGCCCGGGCCGAGGACGCGGCCGAAATGGCCCGCAGCTGCGATGGCGGCCGCGCCGCGCTGGCCGACCGCCAATTGGAACAGATGAACGAAGCGCTGGCCGGGCTGGGCGAGGCGTTCGAAGAACGCGTCGGCCTGCCCGACGAACTGGCCGGGATGCTGGCGCAGATGAAGGCCGAAAGCGAGCACCGGCGGGTCGAACTGAGTGGACAGCTGGACGAGCTGGCGGTGGCCATGCAGCACTGTGCGCATGCGCCTGACGCGGCGGAAATCGCGCAGATGGCAGCGTTGGCCGAGACGGTCGCGGCGCGGGTGCTCGGTGCCGTCGAATTCGCGCCGGCCGAATGGCGTATCCACCGCAGCGATCAGCTGGCCGACCGGCTGGATCCGCGCGTCGTCGCGGCCGAGGCCGGCTTGCGCGGCATCGGCCTGGAACGGTTCGGCATCCTGGAGCACCTCGGCTTCGGCCGGCAGTTCGGCCAGCCGGTGCTGTTCTGCCTGTGGCAGCATCGCAGCGGCGACTCGGTGCTGGCCCACGTGGCGGTCGGCGCCATCGAGCTGCTGGAAATCGCCACCGAGCTCGATGACGGCCGGCAATTGGTCACCACCAACGGACGCGGCCGCAATTTCCTTGGCGGCGGCCCGATCATCGATACGCTGCACGTCGATCAGGACCTGGGCCCGGCCGACCTGCTCGCGCTGCACCGGGCCCGCCTGTCGTTCGCGCTGGCATGTTCGCTGGACCTGAAGGTTCGGCCGGTCGGCGACCATTTCGATTTCGTCGCGATGCAGGAACGGCAGCGCCGGGCCAAACTCGCGTTCCGCCTCAGCGAGGGGCTGTCCTACTTCGAGGCGGCGGGCATTCCGGGCGGCCCCACCGAGCATTTCGTGCCGCTCGTCCAGGCCGCCGCCAAGCGCTGCATCGCTGAGGCGCATCGCGATTTTCTTGCTGCCGCGGGACGGGAATAGCCGGCTGCCGAGACCGGCTTCGCGGCTGACCGGCAGCGCGGCCACGGCACCCGCCGCGATCCGGGACTCGGCCTGCCCGCCTCGGCGTCTCGTCGCCGCGCGCGCCGCTGGGCCGTGGACCGGGACTGAACTTTGGCCGCGTTTCGTGCTTCAATCCTGCCATGAACCTACTGTGGCTCCAGTCCGGCGGTTGCGGCGGCTGCACGATGTCGCTGCTGTGCGCCGAGACCCGCGACCTGGTCGGCATGCTGGGTGCCGCCGGCATCGAGCTGCTGTGGCATCCGAGCCTGTCAGAGCAGAGCGGCAGCGAGGTGGTGGCGCTGCTGCAGCAATGCGCGTCCGGACAGCGGGCGGTGGACATCCTGTGCGTCGAAGGCTCGCTGCTGACCGGGCCGAACGGCAGCGGCCGCTTCCATCTGCTCGGCGGCACCGGGCGGCCGATGATCGAATGGGTGCGGGCGCTGGCGGCACGCGCCCGCTACGTGCTGGCGGTCGGTACCTGCGCGGCCTACGGCGGCGTCACGGCCGGCGGCATCAATCCGACCGACGCGGTCGGGCTGCAGTACGACGAGGATCAGCGCGGCGGCCTGCTCGGCGCCGACTTCCGCGCTGGCAGCGGCCTGCCGGTGATCAACGTGGCCGGCTGCCCGACCCACCCGGGCTGGGTCGTCGAGACGCTGCTGGCGCTGGGCATGGGCGGCTTCGGCGAGGCCGATCTGGATAGCTTCGGCCGGCCGCGCTTCTACGCCGACGAACTGGTGCATCACGGCTGCGCGCGCAACGAGTTCTACGAGTTCAAGGCCAGCGCCGAGAAGGCCTCCGACCTGGGCTGCCTGATGGAGCACTTGGGCTGCAAGGGCACCCAGGCCCATGCCGATTGCAATCTGCGGCCGTGGAACGGCGAAGGCTCGTGCACCCGCGGCGGTTACGCCTGCATCAGCTGCACCGAGCCGGGTTTCGAGGAGCCGGGCCATCCGTTCGCCGAGACGCCGAAGGTCGGCGGCATCCCGATCGGCCTGCCGACCGACATGCCGAAGGCCTGGTTCGTCGCGCTGGCGGCGCTGTCCAAGTCGGCGACGCCGAAGCGGGTGCGGGCCAATGCCACCCACGATCACGCGGTGGTGGCACCGGCGATCCGCAAGACGGGCCTCAAGTGAGTCGCGGGACGAGGCCATGAGCCGGGTTGTGCTGGGGCCGTTCAACCGGGTCGAGGGCGACCTGGAAGTGACGCTCGAGATCGAGCACGGGCGGGTCGCCGCGGCGCGGGTCAATTCGCCGCTGTACCGCGGCTTCGAGCAGATCCTGCGCGGCAAGCATCCGTCCGACGCGATGGTCTTCGTGCCGCGCATCTGCGGCATCTGCTCGGTGTCCCAGTCGGTCGCGGCGGCGGCGGCGCTGCGCGATGCGATGGGCCTCGGCGTGCCGCGCAACGGCGAGCTGGCGACCAATCTGCTGCTGGCGAACGAGAACGTCGCCGACCACCTGAGCCATTTCTACCTCTTCTTCATGCCGGACTTCGCCCGCGAGGCCTACGCCGGCCGCGACTGGCACCGGAGCGTCCGGCAGCGCTTCAAGGCGGTCGAGGGTTCGGCCTGCCGCGACGTGCTGCCGGCGCGGGCCGGCTTCCTGCACCTGATGGGGATCCTCGGCGGCAAGTGGCCGCACACGCTGAGCGTGCAGCCGGGCGGCACGGCGCGGGCCGTGCAGGCAGCCGAGAAGGTCAGGCTGTACGCGCTGCTGCGCGAGTTCCGCGGCTGGCTGGAGCGCCATCTGTTCGGCGATGGTTTGGAAGCGGTGGCGGCGCTGGAGACCGAGCAGGCGCTGCAACGCTGGCGCGGCGCCGGGGCGGCTGCGCAAAGCGACTTTGCCCGCTTCCTGCTCGTCGCCGACGACCTGCGACTGGCCGAGGCCGGCGCCGGGCCGGGCCGCTTCCTGAGCTACGGCAACTATCCGCTGGACGGCGCGCAAACCTACCGCGGCGGCGTCTGGGACGGCGAACTGCAGCCGCTCGAGCAGCAGGACATCAGCGAGGACCACAGCAATGCCTGGCTCGCCGGGCCGGACCAGCCGCTGCATCCCTGGCGCGGCGAGACGCGGCCGGATGCCGACAAGGCCGACGCCTACTCCTGGTGCAAGGCACCGCGCTGGCGGCGCCAGGTGGTGGAGTGCGGGGCACTGGCGCGGCAGGTGGTGGACGGCCACCCGCTGGCCCGTGCGCTGGCCGGCAGCGGGAGCAGCGTGCGCAGCCGGGTCGTCGGCCGGCTGCTGGAGATCGCCCGCAGCGTCATCGCGATGGAGCAGTGGATCCGGGCGATCGAGCCGGGCGAGCCGTTCTGCAGCCACGGCCCGCTGCCCGAGGAGGGGCAGGGGGTCGGCCTGGTGGAGGCTGCGCGTGGCGCTCTCGGCCACTGGCTGGTGATCCGCAAGGGGCGCATCGCCAACTACCAGATCGTCGCGCCGACCACCTGGAACTTCTCGCCGCGCGACCGGGCCGGCACGCCCGGCGCTCTGGAGCAGGCGCTGGCCGGCCTGCCGATGGGCGGCGGCGAGGCCGAGCTGATGGTGCAGCACGTGGTGCGATCCTTCGATCCCTGCATGGTGTGCACGGTGCATTGAGCCGCCGGCGCGGCGGCCCGCCCCGTTCGTCGACCGGCTTGCGGCCGTCGCGAGCCGGGGCGGACGACAGGACCGGCGCTCAGAGCCTGCTGTGGCTGCCGTCGCACAGCGGCGCGCCGGCGGTCTGCTTGCAGCCGCAGAAGTACAGCGTGCCCGACTGTTCAGGCGTATGGGCCACCGGCTCGAGGCCGGTGCCCTTGTGGGAGCCGTCGCAGAACGGTTGCGACTTGCTGCGGCCACAGGCGCACCAGTAGTAGGTCTTGCCGCCCTCGACGGCAACCGGGAAGGGCGATTTCTGTGCGATCAGGGCTTTTTCGGGCATCGGGAACACTCCGGAGGATTTGCGGAGCCCTATTGTGTTGCTCGCGCGATCGAAGATAAACGCCGCTGAATCGGATTGATCGTTGCCGGATCCGCAACAATTTCCGGGCGATGCCGCTACTTGCCGAGCGCCGTCGTCAGCACTTCCAGGTTGTGTGAAAGCATCGCCAGGTAGCTCGGCGCTTCGCCACCGGGCGGCGACAAGGCATCCGAATACAGCGTGCCGCCGACGCGAGCGCCGGTCTCGCTGCGGATGCGTTCGATCAGGCGCGGATCGGAGATGCTCTCGACGAACACCGCGGGGATGTGCGCCTCGCGGATCTGGCGGATCAGGGCCGCCACCTGGGCGGCCGAGGGCTGGGCGGCGCTCGACAGGCCGACCGGGGCGAGGAATTCCAGCCCGTAGGCGCGGCCGAGATAGGCGAACGCGTCGTGCGAGCTGACCACCCGCCGCGCCGTGCTCGGCAGCGCCGACAAGCGGGCCCGGTAGCTGAGGTCGAGGGCTTCGAGGCGCGAGGCGTAGGTTTCGAAGCGCGACAGGTAGTCGGCGGCGCCGTCCACGTCGGCGCGGGCCAGCGCCAGCGCGATGTTGCGTGCGTAGATGCGGCCGTTGGCGGGGTCCTGCCAGGCATGGGGATCGATGCCGGGCGTCTCGTGTGCCGGTCCCTGGTGACCGTCGGCATGCCGGCCGTCGTCGCTGCTCAGCAATCTCGCGCCGTCGCTGGCCACCACCAGTCGGCCGACGAAGCCGCCGGCGCGCAGCAGGCGCTCGATCCAGCCTTCGAAGCCGAGCCCGTTGATCACCACCACGTCGGCCTCGGCGATGGCCCGCGCATCGGCCGGACTCGGCTGGTAGGCGTGCGCGTCGCCGCCGGGTGCGACCAGGCTGTGCAGCTCGATGCGTTCGCCGCCGATCTCGCGGCACAGGTCGGCGAGGATGCTGAACGAGGCCACCACCTTGAGCCGTTCCGCATGGGCAGAGGCCGACAGCAGCAGTGCCGCCAGCAAAGCGGCCAGGAAGCGCAGGGTCTTCTTCATTCAGGAGGTGTAGTGCCAGCGCGGCCGCAGCCGCCGGGCCAGGCCGCCGACCGGGCTGGCCAGCAGCGACAGCAGGTACAGCGCACCGAGCGACAGCACGATCGCGGGGCCGGACGGCAGGCCGGCGTGGAAGGACAGCAGCAGGCCGGCCAGCGTGCCGAGCAGGGCCAGGCCGACCGCGCTCGCCAGCATCGCGGCCAGGTCCTGATGCCACAGCCGGGCCGCGGCGGCCGGCAGGATCATCATGCCGACCGCCATCAGCGTGCCGAGCGCGTGGAAGCCCGCCACCAGGTTCAGCACCAGCAGGACCAGGAAGCCCAGGTGGGCAAGCGGGCTGGCGCCGCTGACGCTCTTCAGGAAGGCCGGGTCGACGCATTCCAGCACCAGCGCCCGGTAGCCGGCGGCCAGCGCCAGCAGCGTCAGCGTCGCGATGCCGCCCAGCAGCAGCAGCGTCGCGTCGTCCAGCGCCAGCACGTTGCCGAACAGCACGTTCATCAGGTCCACGCTGCTGCCGGACAGAGAAATGACCATCACGCCGGCCGCCAGCGAGATCAGGTAGATGGCCGACAGGCTGGCGTCCTCGCGCAATTGCGTGACGCGTGCCACGCCGCCGGCCAGCAGCGCCACGGCCAGGCCGGCCAGCAGCCCGCCGCCGGTCATCGCCGGCAGCGACAGGCCGGCCAGCAGGTAGCCGATCGCCGCGCCGGGCAGGATGGCATGGGCGATCGCGTCGCCGGCCAGGCTCATGTTGCGCAGCATCAGGAAGACGCCGATCGGCGCCGCGCCGAGCGACAGCGCCAGGCCGCCGGCCAGCGCCCGTCGCATGAAGCCGAACTCGATGAAGGGGTCGATCAGCCAGGTATCGATCATGCGGCCTCGGCGTGGCGGTGGCAGACCGGCGCATGTTCGTCGAAGGCCTCGGCGAGCTGCCGCGCGCGCGCCAGGTTGGCGTTCGACAAGACCTCGGCGGAGGGGCCGCGCGCGATCGTCTCGCGCGCCAGCAGCAGCGCCTCCGGATACTGGTTGCGCACGTGCTCGAGATCGTGCAGCACCGCGATCACCGTGCGACCCTCGGCATGCCAGCGCCGCACCAGCGTCGCCATGTCGTCCACGGTCTGGCTGTCCACCGCCGAGTAGGGTTCGTCGAGCAGGATCAGCGGCGCGTCCTGCAGCAGCAAGCGGGCGAACCTGGCACGTTGCAGCTGGCCGCCCGACAGCGTGCCGATCGGTCGCCGCTCGAAGCCGGTCAGGCCGACCTGGGCCAGCGCCTCGGCCAGCTTGCGCCGACCTTGTCGGCCAAGCCCGCCGAACAGCCCCATTTGACGCCACAGGCCCATCGCCACCAGGTCCGCGACCGAGATCGGAAAGGCCGCATCGAGCGCCGCCTGCTGCGGCAGGTAGGCGAAGCCGCCGGCCGAGGCCTCGTGGCGGCGGATGCTGCCCTCCAGCGGCGGCAGCTCGCCGGCGATGGACTTCAGCAGCGTCGACTTGCCGGCGCCGTTGGGGCCCACCAGGGCCAGCAAGGTGCCGGCGCGCACCTCGCCGTGCAGGTGGTGCACGACCGGGTGGTGGTCGTAGCCCAGCGTCAGGTTCTCGAAGGCCAGCACCGCGTCGTTCATCGCAGCGCCCACCAGATGGCCGCCCACAGCAGCGCGATGCAGCCGCCGGCCAGCAGCAAGCGTTGGCCGGCGCTGGCCGACATCAGCGAGCCCTGCAGCGGGCGGCGCGCGTCATGGCGGTGGGCGTGCTGCGGTGTCGCCGGGCCCATGGGTCCTCTCATCGTGCAACTCCGTTGCGTTCCTGGGCCGGTGACGGGCAGCCCGGGCACAGGCCATGGAAGGTCAGCTCGGCGCGGCCGAGGCGGAAGCCGCTCGGCAGCGTGGCGGCGATCGCCGGCTGCAGCGATTCGAGGCAGAACACGCGGCCGCAGCGGTCGCAGTGGAAATGGGCGTGCTGGTGACCCTCGTCGCCCACCGCGTTGAAGCGCCAGGCGCGGTCCGGGCCGGCCACCTTGTGCGCCAGCTCGTGGCTGACCAGCCAGTCCAGCGCGCGGTACAGCGTGACCCGGTCGTGGCCGACGCCGCGGCGGTCCAGCGCCGCGCCGATCTCGTCGTGGCTGATCGGCCGGCCGGCCTCGAACAGTACCGTCAGCACCGCGGTGCGCGTGCGCGTCACGCGGCCGCCGCGGGCGGCGATCAGGCGGGCGGGATCCTGCTGTGCTGCGGTCACGTTTGAGGCCATGGATGCTAATGCAACATTGTAGCGTTTGGCCTGGCGGGATTCAAACCTGCGCACGGGCGGGAATCGCGTCGTGTGGGCGGACGAACGATGAACGCGCGGGGCGGGCACCCGGCAGGGGCGGGCGCTGCCATGTCGGCAAGCCTCAGGCGCTCAACTGGCTGCCCCGGCGGACAGGGCGCGGAAACGCTCGAACTCGTCGGGCGGCAGCGGTCGGCTGAACAGATAGCCTTGCACGTCGAAGCAGCCCCACTCGCGCAGTTGCGCCAGGTGCTCGGTGGTCTCAACGCCTTCGGCGATGACCTCCAGGTTCAGCGTGTGGGCGAGCGATATGACGGCCCTGACGATGGCCGCGTCGTTGGGATCGTGGCTCAGGTCCTGGATGAAGCTCTGGTCTACCTTGAGCCGGTCGATCGCGAAGCGGCGCAGGTAGGACAGGCTCGAGTAGCCGGTGCCGAAGTCGTCGATGGCCAGCCTGACGCCCAGGTCCGACAAGCGCTCGAGCAGCCTGGCGGCCTCGTCCGGCCGCTCCATCAACATGCTTTCGGTGATTTCCAGCTCCAGCAACTCGGCGCCCAGGCCGCTGTCGTCCAGCGCGATGCGCACCGTGTCGAGCAGATTGCTGGCCGAGAACTGGCGCGCCGAGATGTTGACCCCGATGCGCAGCACCTCGCCGCCGCGCTGCCAGGCGGCGGCCTGGCGGCAGGCCTCGCGCATGACGAATTCACCCAGCGGCACGATCAGCCCGCTGTCTTCGGCCACCGGGATGAAGCGGTCCGGCGCGACCATGCCCTGCGACGGATGGCGCCAGCGCACCAGTGCCTCGGCGCCCACCACGCGACCGTTGCGGGCGTCGACCTGGGGCTGGTAGTGGACGACGAATTCGCCCTTGTCGAGGCCGCGCCGCATGTCGCTCTCGAGCTGGACTCGCTCGGTCACGATGGCGTTCAGGCTCTCGGTGTAGAACTGGAAGTTGTCCCGCCCCAGTTCCTTGGCGTGGTACATCGCGGTGTCGGCGTTGCGCAGCAGCATGTCGCCGTTGTCGCCGTCTTCCGGGTAGATGCTGATGCCGATGCTGGCGGTGACGTGGAAGGATTGGCCGCGGATCTGCATCGGCGTGCCGATCGCGTCGAGGATCCGCGCCGCGACCTGGGAGGCATCCTCGGACTGCTGCAGGCCGGGCACGATGATGACGAATTCGTCGCCGCCCAGCCGCGCCACCGTCTCGCCTTCGCGCAAGGACTTGCCCAGCCTCGCCGCGACCTGTTCGAGCAGCGCGTCGCCGAAATCGTGGCCGAGCGAATCGTTGATCAGCTTGAAGCGGTCCAGGTCCATGAACATCACCGCCAGCCGCTGCGGTTTGCGGCGCGCGGTCGACAAGGCCTGACCGAGCCGGTCCTGCATCAGCACCCGGTTCGGCAGCCCGGTCAGCGCGTCGTGGTGGGCCAGGAAGTGGATGCGCGCTTCGGCCTCCTTGCGCGCGCTGATGTCGAAGAAGCTGGAGATGAAGTTGACCGGTCGGCCGGCGGCATCCTTGACCGCCGTGACCGTCATCCACTGCGGATAGACGTGGCCGTCCTTGCGCCGGTTCCACACCTCGCCGGTCCATTGGCCTTCCCGGCCCACGGCCTCGGCGAGCTGGTCGTAGAACTCCGCCTCGTGCCGCCCGGAACGCAACATGTGCGGCGTATGGCCGACCAGTTCCGCCGGCGCGTAGCCGGTGATCGGCTCACAGGCGGCGTTGGCCGAGACGATGCGGTGCGCGGTGTCGGTAATCATGATGCCTTCGGCACTGCTTTCGAACACCGAGGCCGCCAGGCGCAGCTCCGCCTCGAGCTGCTGGCGACCCAGTTCCATTGCGGCGCGGTCGGCGAAGATCGAGATCAGCTGGATGTATTCGGGCTGGGCCGACAGATCGCGCTCGGACAAGACCAGCAAGGTGCCGACGCCGTTGCCGTGGCTGTCGCGCAGCGTCGCGCCGAGGAAGCTGTGCAACTGCCTGTCCAGGCACAGCGGGCCCGGGCAGCAGTGCTCGCTGAGCGGTTCGGCCAGCACGCCGCGGTCCGAATGCAGCAGGCGCTCGCACGGCGTGCCTTCGATGCGGTAGCCGAAGTTGTCGCGGAAGGTGTGGCCGGACCACACCGCCAGCGTGTGCATGGTGGCATCTTCGGCGCCGCGGCGCGCGACGATGGCATGCTCGATGTCGAGGGTGCGTGCGATGTGCAGTACCAGCGAGCGGAAGAACTCCTCGCCGGACTGCCGCGCCGTCGCCGCCACTAGGCCGCGCAGGGCCTCCTGGCCGCGGCGCACTTCGGTGATGTCGCGGGCGATGCCGCGGCAGCCGGTGAGTTCGCCCTGCTCGCCGAATTCCTTCGACATCGACCACAGGACCCTCTTGCTGGGGCCCTCGTGCGCGACCACCCGGTTCTCCAGGCTGAGCTGCCACTGTTCGGAATCGAGCCAGCGTTCGATCGCTTCCCGACTCCGCTCCCGGTCGTCGGCGTGGAACATCTCCAGTAGCGGCATGCCGAGGCAATCGGCCGGGAGCAGGTCGAGAAAGACCTCGGCGGCGGGGTTGCTGTACTGGACGCGCAGGCGGACATCGAACTGGACGATCAGATCGTCCATGCCATCCACCAGCGCCCGGTAGCGGTGCTCGGTCGCCAGCAGCGCGCGCTCCCGGTGCACGATCGAACGCACCATCGTGCTCATGGCGTCGCGCAGCCGGTCCAGTTCCGGCCATGGCGTGGCCGGCGGCGAGGCGTCGTAGTGGCCGCCGGAGATCGTTTCGGCGTGGCTGACCAGCGCCTCCAGCGGTTCGCCCAGCCGTCGTGCCAGCCGGACCGCCAGGCCCCAGCTCAGCAGGCCGCCGCCGAGCAGGGCCAGGATCATCACCACCTTGGCCCGGTCGATCTGGTTCTGGCTGTGGTGGTAGGGCTGGCCGACGATGGCCAGCCAGTCCGGTCCCGGGATGCGACTGGCGGTGCCGGTGTAGAGCCGCCCGCTGATCTCGAACGGATGCTGGCTGTGCCGGCCGAGGCGGCCATCGCGCACCACCTCGAGATGGCTCAGGTTGACCTGCTGCAGGCTCGCGGCCGGATCCGGGTGGGCGACCACCTGGCCGCGCCGGTCCACCACCGCGGTGGCCAGATGGCCGCTGGCGCCGATCCGGCGGGCGAATTCGGACAGCCGCCGCAGGCTGATCTCGCCGACCAGGACCTGCGCCCCGTCGGGTACCGCCACCGCCACCGTGATCTGGCCGCCCAGCGCCGACAGGTGCGTGTCCGACCAGACCGTGGTGCCGCTCTCGCGCGCCTCGGCGATGTAGTCCCAGCCGGAGACGTCGAGCCCGTGCAGCTCGGCCGGGCGGCTGTCGGGGCCGCCCGGCGTGGCCAGCACGCCGGCCACGATGCGGTCGTCCGGGCCGGCCAGATAGATGGCCTCGAAGCCCTGGTTGGCCAGCACCGCCGCCTGCAGCGTCCGCTCGACTTCGCCCGGCTCGCTGTCCCGGCCGAGGCGGGCGAGCAGCCGCGCCAACTCGCTGGCCGGCTTTTGCACCAACTGGGTCACCTCGGCCACGATCGCGTCGCCGAAGGCGCGGTTCTCCTCTTCGAGATCCTCGTCGATGGTGGCCAGCAGGATCACGCCCAGCGCCAGCGAGACCGCCGTCGCGGGCAGCAGCGACAGCCACGAGAGGTGGCGCAGCAGCCATAGCCGGATCGAGTTCGCGCGCTTCACGCTCAGTCCGCCACCGGCTCGAAGCGGCCGTTCCTGGCCGCCGTGATGAAGGTGCGGCGGCGGCCGTCACCGAACTCGTCGAACTCGAAATCGCCCTGGGCGCCCGGCACGTGGCGCGAGGCGCGCAGATGGTCGCGCAGGCTCAGGCCGGGCGGGCGCGCCTCGATCGCCTCGATGACGGTGTTGGCGGCATCGAAACCGGGTAGGCCGGCAAAGCCCGGCTCGCCGCCGAAGCGTGCGCGGTAGCTGCCGTGGAATGCCCGGTAGGCGGGCGTGTCGTTTTCGTCGAGGAAGCTGGCGAGCGACATGCCTTCGACCGCGCGGCCGCCGATGCCGCCGGCCGCGTTGCGCTGCTCGACCGCCAGCAGGACACCGTTGCGGCTGTCGATGCCCAGGTCCGCAGCGCGGCCGGAAGTGCCGCCGATGAAGCCGATGCGCACCGGTTGAGGATCCGAGCAGGCGGCCAGCAGCCAGGCCGCGAGCAGCAGCATGCCGAACTCCGGCCGCCAGGTCCCTGCCGTCGGTGGCGCGCCGGCGGACGGCGCGAATCCTGCGTCCCTCTTCATTCTGTCGCTTGCCCTCTGCAGCGATAGAGCCGGCCCGCTTCAGGCGCGGCCGCACCAGCGCGCCCTCCCCCGGCGCAGCTGGGCCATCGCTTGGCTTATCGGCCTGCCAGCAGCAATCTTCAGCATCGAGGCGGCCGGCCGTAAACCGAGCAGGCAATCGACAATACGCTTCGACAAAAGGGGGCGCGATGAAATACACGCTTGGTTCGTTCTGCCGGCAAACCGCGGCAATGCTTGTTGCCGCGGCCTTGCCGGGCTTGGTGCTGGCCGAACGGCCGATGAACGTGGACGATGCCGGCACGCTCGATGTCGGTGGCGCGAAAGTCGAATTCGGCTGGAGCAAGGACGATTCGGTGAGGGGGCTGGAAGCGGCCGTGGGCTACGGTCCGATCGCCAACGTCGAAGTCGAACTGAGCCTGGCACGGGCGGAGGACAACGATGCATCGCCGGACCAGACTTTCAAGGGCGTCGGCGCGGCGTTGAAGTGGGTGCCGCTGCAACAGGATGTCGGACCGTCGGCGGGCCTGAAGTTCGAATGGGGGCGGGAAAAGGCCTCCGACGACGGCGATCTGGACGAAACGGCCGAGGGCAAGGCAGTGCTCGTGCTGCTCGGCTGGGGGCTGGATTCCGGCCAGACCCTGCACCTGAACCTGTCGCGCGAGTGGGTCGAGGTGGACGACGAAACCGAGGCGGAGAACGGTTGGGGTGTCGGCACGGCTTATCCGCTGAGCGAGGTGCTGGACGTCACCGCCGAGGTCTTCGGCAGCCAGCATGGCGCGCCGGATCGGGCGCTGGGCCTGCGCTACGAGCTCCAGGAGGGCCTCAAGCTGTCGGGCGCAATCGGTCGTGGCAACGACCGCAGCTTCGCCAATCTCGGCATCGCCTGGGAATTCTGATCGTCCCGGCCGGCCGTTCGCCGTCTTGAGCAGGCGGCCGGCCGGGCCTATCCTTGCGCCATCCAGTCAGGTCTCAGGGCGCAGCGCATGGCGCGCATCACCATCTCCATCGACGAGAATCCCGCCGCCGATTTCGACGCGTTGATCGCTGCGCGCGGCGCACGCCGTGGCAGTCCGGACCCGACTTCGGCCGAACCGGTCCGCGGTCGCGTGCGTTGCCGGCCGCGCAGCTGACATGGGCGGCGAGCGCAAACCCGACGATTCGGTCAAGGCCACCGGCCATCCCGGCGAGATGATCGGGGTCGGCGAGGAGGTCTGGATGGACGTCATCCACAAGATGGACGAGGTCTATTCGGATCTGCTGCAGTACGAAGTGGCGCTGGAACAGAAGAACGCCAAGCTGGAGGAATCGCAGCAGTTCATCCTGTCGGTGCTGACCTCGATCTCGGACATCCTGGTGGTGTGCAACCGGCATGGCCGCATCGAGGACGTCAATCCCTCGCTGGAAGCGTTCACGGGCCGCGGCGCGGACGAGTTGAAAGGCTCCTCGCTGTTCGAGCTGTTCGCCGACGACGTGGCACGCGAGCAGGCCAGGCAGATGCTGTCGAACTTCGGCGAGCGGCCGGTGCACGATTGCGAGCTGCCGCTGCTGGCCCGCGACGGCAGCATGGTGCCGGTGTCGCTGAACTGCACGCCGCGCTTCAACTCGGTCGGCAAGTCGCTCGGCATGGTGGTGACCGGCCGCCCGGTGGGCGAACTGCGCAAGGCCTACCATGCGCTGCGCCAGGCCCACGAGGATCTCAAGCGCACCCAGCAGCAATTGCTGCAATCCGAAAAGATGGCCTCGCTGGGCCGGCTGGTGGCCGGTGTCGCGCACGAGTTGAACAACCCGATCAGCTTCATCATCGGCAATGTCCATGCGTTGCGCCGCTACGCCGACCGGATCGAGAAGTACTTCGCGGCCGTGCATGACGGCGCCGGCGTCGAGGCCTGCGAGGCGCTGCGCAAGGAGTTGCGCATCGACCGCATCCTGTCCGACCTGGACCCGTTGATCGACGGCACGATCGAAGGTGCCGAGCGCACCCGCGACATCGTCGACGGCCTGAAGCGCTTTTCGGCCGTGGATCGCGACGAACAGCAGGAATTCGACTTGGCCGAGGTCGTCGAGCGGGCCGTCCGCTGGGTCTGCAAGGCGGCGCGCGACGACTTCCGCGTCACCGTCGAGCTGCCGCCCGGGCTCGTCGTGCGGGGTTCGCCGGGCCAGATGCAGCAGGTCATGATGAACCTGGTGCAGAACGCCCGCGATGCCACCGACACGGTGCCCGAGCCGCGCCTGGCGGTCAGCGCCGAGCGCGACGGCGGCCAGCTCAGGCTGCGCTTCCGCGACAACGGCCCCGGCATCGGCGAGCAGCACCTGGCGCAGATCTTCGATCCCTTCTTCACCACCAAGCCGGTCGGGCAGGGCACCGGGCTCGGCCTGGCGATCAGTTACGGCATCGTCGAGCGCCATGGCGGCAGTCTTGCGGTGAGCAATGCCGCAGGCGGCGGCGCCGAGTTCGTGCTGACGCTGCCGCTGGCCGCCTGAGCGCGTCGGCGGGGCTGGCCCGCGGCTTGCTAATCCCTCGCGCCCGACCCGCTTTCCCGTCCGCCCCTTGAACGATCCAAGCCTGCGCTTCGACCCCTCCCCAACGCCCGCCGACGGTGCCGAGGCGCGGCAGCGCGTGGTCAAGCTGCGGCGCGACTACAACACCTGGGTCGCGCGCGAGACGCTGGAAGACTACGCGCTGCGTTTTACGCCCCACAGCTTTCGCCGCTGGAGCGAGCTGCGGGTCGCCAACACCGCCTTCGGCGCCGCCTCGTTCCTGGTGCTGGAGGCCGTCGGTGCGACGCTGCTGGTCGAATACGGCTTCATCAACGCGGCGCTGGCGATCCTGCTGACCGGCATCATCATCTTCCTGGCCGGCCTGCCGGTCAGCCTGTACGCCGCGCGCTACGGCGTGGACATGGACCTGCTGACGCGCGGCGCCGGCTTCGGCTACATCGGCTCGACGCTGACCTCGCTGATCTACGCCTCCTTCACCTTCATCTTCTTCGCGCTCGAAGCGGCCATCATGGCCTATGCGCTGGAGCTGGCACTGGGCATTCCGCCGGCCTGGGGCTACGTGGCCTGTGCGCTGGTGGTGATCCCGCTGGTGACCCACGGCGTCACCGCCATCAGCCGGCTGCAGGTCCTCACCCAGCCGCTGTGGCTGGCGCTGCTGGTGCTGCCCTTCGTCTACGTGCTGATCGAGCGGCCGGACGTGTTCGCGTCGCTGGCCACCTACGGCGGGCGCGACGAGCAGGGCAGCCGCTTCGACTGGCACCTTTTTGGTGCAGCGCTGACCGTCGGCATCGCCTTGATCACCCAGATGGGGGAACAGGCGGACTACCTGCGCTTCATGCCCGAGTGCCGGCCGGACAACCGCAGGCGCTGGCTGTTCGGCGTGCTGGTGGGCGGGCCGGGCTGGGTCGTGATCGGCGTCGCGAAGATGCTCGGCGGCGCGCTGCTAGCCTACCTGGCGCTGGGCTACGCGGTGCCGGTGGAAAAGGCCGTGGATCCGAACCAGATGTACCTGGCGGCCTACCGCATGGTGTTCCCGGGCGAGGCCTGGGCGGTCGCGATCACGGCGCTGTTCGTGATCGTCTCGCAGCTCAAGATCAACGTCACCAATGCCTATGCCGGCTCGCTGGCCTGGTCGAATTTCTTCGCCCGGCTGACCCACAGCCATCCTGGCCGGGTGGTGTGGGTGGTGTTCAATACGCTGATCGCGCTGATGCTGATGGAGCTCGACGTCTTCCAGGCGATCGGTCGCGTGCTCGGGCTGTACTCGAACATCGCGGTCAGCTGGATGATGGCGGTGGTGGCCGACCTGGTGATCAACAAACCGCTGGGGTTGTCGCCGCCCGGCATCGAGTTCAAGCGCGCGCACCTGTACGACGTCAATCCGGTCGGCCTCGGCGCCATGCTGCTGGCCTCGGTGCTGTCGGTGGCGGCCTATTTCGGCCTGTTCGGCGAGTCGGTGCAAGCCTTCTCGACGCTGATCGCGATGGGCGTGGCATTCGCCGCCGCGCCGCTGATCGCCTGGTGGACCGGCGGCCGCTACTACCTCGCGCGCAAGCCGCGCCAGGCGGACGGCGGCCGCCACGCCTGCGTGATCTGCGAGCAGAGCTACGAAGCGCAGGACATGGCCCACTGCCCGGCCTACCAGGGCAGCATCTGTTCGCTGTGCTGCTCGCTCGACGCCCGCTGCGAGGATCTGTGCAAGCCGGCGGCGCGTCTGTCGGCGCAGTGCTCGGCGGTGCTGCGGCGGCTGCTGCCGCGCGCCGTCCGACCCTACCTGGAGACCGGGCTGGGCCACTACATCCTGCTGATGGCGGTGGTGGTGCCGGCGCTGGCGCTGGCGCTGCTGGTCGGGTTGCTCTACTACAACGAGCTGCGCCTGCTCGGCGACATGTCGGCGCAACTCGGTCCGGCGCTGCGGCTGGGATTCGTCAAGGCCTATGCGGCGCTGCTGCTGGTGGCCGGCATCGTCGCCTGGTGGCTGGTGCTGACCCACAACAGCCGGCAGGTGGCGCAGGAGGAATCGAACCGCCAGACCGCCCTGCTGATGCGCGAGATCGAGTCGCATCGCCAGACCGACGAACAACTGCAGCGCGCCAAGCAGGCGGCCGAACTCGCCAACCAGGCCAAGAGCCGCTACATCAATGCCATCAGCCACGAGTTGCGCACGCCGCTCAATTCGATCCTCGGCTATGCGCAGATCCTCGACGGCGACGAATCGATACCGTCGCACCGGCGCAACGCGATGCACGTCATCCGGCGCAGCAGCGACCACCTGCTGTCGCTGATCGAGGGAACGCTCGACATCGCCCGCATCGAAGGCGGCAAGCTGACGCTCGACGTCCGTCCGCTGGCCTTCGAGGCCTTCGTCGAGGAGATCGTCGGCATGATCGAGCCGCAGGCCGTCGCCAAGGGGCTCGAATTCCGCTACCGGCCGCAGGGGCAGTTGCCGCCGGTGGTGCGGGCCGACGAGAAGCGGCTGCGCCAGATCCTGATCAACGTGCTCGGCAACGCGGTCAAGTACACCGGCAGCGGCAGCATCGAACTGCGCGTACGCCACGTGCGCGAGATGGCCTGCTTCGAGGTGGAGGACACCGGTGCGGGGATCTCGGCGGCCGACCTCGAACGCATCTTCGAGCCCTTCGCCCGCGGCAGCGCCGACGAACACGCCGGCGGCGCCGGCCTCGGTCTGACGATCAGCCGCATGTTCGCCGATGTGATGGGCGGCCAACTGACGGTCGAGAGCGCGCCCGGCCGCGGCAGCCTGTTCCGCGTGCGGCTCTACCTGCCGCAGCTGCGCATGGCGGCGCCGGTCGGCGCGAACCGGGCGCGGCGCATCGGCTACCGCGGCGAGCGGCGGCGCATCCTGATCGTGGACAACGAGCGCTACGACCGGGAATTCCTGGTCAGCGTGCTGGAGCCGCTGGGCTTCGTGCTCGAGCAGGCCGCCTCGGGCCACGAATGCCTGGCCCGGCTGGAAAACTTCTCGCCCGACCTGATCTTCATGGACCTGGCGATGCCCGGCATCGACGGCTGGGAGACGATCCGCCGCATCCGCCGCGACCGGCCGTGCGACGCCCGCATCGCGGTGATCTCGGCCAACGCCTTCGACAAGGGGCTCGAACACGAGAGCAGCGTGCCGCCGCAGGACTTCATCCTGAAGCCGGTGCGGGTCACCGAACTGCTCGACTGGATCGGCGAGCGGTTGGCGCTCGAATGGGTCGAGGCCGGCGAAGCCGAACCGATGCCCAAACCGCAGCCGGGCGCCGACGAGGCGCCGCGTTTCCCGCCGCCGGCCGAACTCGAGGCGCTCGCGGGACTGGTGGAGATCGGCTACGTACGCGGCATCCAGGGGCGCCTCGCGCAGATCGAGGCGCTCGACGGCGCCTATGCGCCCTTCGTCGAAGCGGCCCGCGGCCATTTGCAGGCCTTCCGGCTGGAAGCGCTGCAGGCGATGATCGCGCGGGGGCGGACCGATGGCTGAACTGAACCGGCTCGACAGCGACGTCGTGCTGATCGTCGACGACGTGCCGGACAATCTGTCGCTGCTGCACGACGCGCTCGACGAATCCGGCTACGCGGTGCTGGTGGCCACCAATGGCGAGAGCGCGCTGGCGAGGGCCCGTCAGGCGCTGCCGGACGTGATCCTGCTCGATGCGGTGATGCCCGGCATGGACGGCTTCGCAGTGGCGCGGGCGCTGAAGGCCGATTTCGCGACCCAGCACATCCCGATCGTCTTCATGACCGGACTGACCGATACCGAGCACGTGGTGGCGGCCTTCGAGGCCGGTGGCGCCGACTACGTCACCAAGCCGATCCGGCCGAAGGAGGTGTTGGCGCGGATCTCGGCCCACATGCAGGCGGCGCGGCTGATGAAGCAGGCGCGCAGTGCGCTCGACGCCTACGGTCAGGCCACGCTGGCGATACGGCTCGAGGATGCCGAGCTGGTGTGGCAGACGCCGCTTGCGCGGCAATTGCTGCAGGCCTTCGAGCTGTCCGACGGGCCACGTACGCCGGCGCCGCTGCTGAACTGGCTGCGCAGCGCCGTCGAGGCGCGTGACGCCGGTCGCGATGCGCTGCCGATGTCGCTGCCGCGCGGTGCCCGCCGGCTGGTATGCACGCTGCACGAGCGTACCGCCGAGGGCGAGTGGCTGGTGGTGATGCGGGAGGAGTCCGACGCCGCGATCATCGACCGGCTGACGGCTGCGTTCAGGCTGACGGCACGCGAGGCCGAAGTGCTCTACTGGGTCATCAAGGGCAAGACCAACCGGGACATCGGCGACATCCTCGGTACCAGTCCGCGTACCGTCCACAAGCACCTGGAGCACGTCTTCGAGAAGCTCGGCGTCGAGACCCGCACTGCCGCCGCGGCGCTGGCGATCAACAAGCTGCGGCCGGCCGGGGAGGGCTGAGCGCAATTATTTTTGTGCGGCGCACAAAAGTGCTTGACAGCCGGGTCTCGCTTGGGCAAACTGAAATTGTGCAGCGCAGCAAGAGGATACGCCGCAGGCTGCAAACGAAATTGAATCACCCCTACCGACCAAGTATTCAGGAGATCATCATGAACGTCACGCCCGAGAAAATCGCCGCCGCCAACAAGGCTTCCCTCGAAACCTGCGCCAGCGTCGCTTCGCTGAGCCTGTCCACCATCGAGCGCCTGGTGGCCCTCAATCTTAACACTGCCCGCGCCGCGATGACCGACGCCAAGGCCAACGCCGAAGCCCTGCTCGGCGTCAAGGACCCGAAAGCCGCGCTGGCCGTGTTGTCCGGCCTGGCCGAGCCGACGCTGGCCAGCTC
>JBNLET010000078.1:0-17706 GCA_050305135.1 Rhodocyclaceae bacterium
GGCCGTCCGGTCGGCGTGTTCTACGTCGATTGCGACGCCGACACGATCGACGACGAAGCGTACGAGGGCCTGCTGCACTTTGCCCAGCAGGCCAGCCTGGCGGTTACCCAGGCGGCAGCCGTCGGCGGCAAGCGGCCCTGAGCGAGGCGCCCCGTCGGCCGATCGGCGGACAGGCGAATCCGCTATCATTGTCGGCCCTTCATGTTCAGCCGGTCCTTCGGCCCGGAGTCACGCATGCCCGTCAATCTCAGCGCCCCCGATCCTTCCAGCCTGTTTGCCGTGCCCGGCGTGCGGCTCGGTGTCACGCAGGCCGGCATCCGCAAGGCCGATCGCCGCGACCTGACGGTCGTCGAGCTGGCGCCGGGCGCACGGGTCGCCGGCGTCTTTACGCGCAATCGCTTCTGCGCGGCGCCGGTGCAGGTGTGCCGCGAGCACCTGGCCGACGGCTCGGTCCGGGCGCTGGTGATCAACACCGGCATCGCGAACGCGGGCACCGGCGCCCAGGGTCTCGCCGACGCCCGCGCCACCTGCGAGGCGCTGGCCAAGCTGCTCGGTTGCGCCGCGGACCAGGTGCTGCCGTTCTCGACCGGCGTGATCCTCGAGCATCTCCCAATGGATCGCCTGACGGCCGGCCTGCCGGCCGCCGTTGCGGCGCTCGACGCACAGGGCTGGCACCAGGCGGCCCACGCCATCATGACCACCGACACGGTCGCCAAGGCGGCATCGCGCCGGATCACCATCGACGGCCACGGCGTGACCCTGACCGGAATGTCCAAGGGTGCCGGCATGATCAAGCCCAACATGGCGACGATGCTGGGCTTCCTGGCGACCGACGCCCGCGTTTCGCGCCAGGTGCTGGAGGCGCTGGTGCGTGAGGCGGCGGAGCTGAGTTTCAACAGCATCACCGTGGACGGGGACACCTCGACCAACGACAGCTTCGTGCTGATCGCCAGCGGGCAGGCCGCCCACGCCGAAATCACCGACATGGGCACCGAGGCCTATCGGATTCTGCGCGAGGCGGTGGTCGGCCTGGCGATCGAGATGGCCCAGGCCATCGTGCGGGACGGCGAAGGGGCCACCAAGTTCATCACGCTCGAAATCGAAGGCGGTGCCAGCCGCGAAGAGTGTCGCAAGGTCGGCTACGCGATCGCGCATTCGCCGCTGGTGAAGACCGCGTTCTTCGCCTCGGACCCGAATCTCGGGCGCATCCTGGCCGCCATCGGCTACGCTGGAATTGCCGACCTGGAAGTGGACGGGCTGCGCGTGTGGCTGGCCGCCGGCGCACGCGAGGCACTGGTCGCCGAGCGCGGCGGACGCGCGCAGAGCTACCGCGAGGAGGACGGCGCCGAGATCATGAAGGCGGCGGAGATCACGATCCGGGTGGACCTGGCGCGGGGCACCAGCAGCGCGACGCTGTGGACCTGCGACTTCTCCTACGACTACGTGCGGATCAACGCCGACTACCGGAGCTGAGCGGCCTCGGCCGCCGACGCGCATACGCCATGCGAAGAACTCTGCGACGATTCCTGCCGAGCCCCGAATCGCTGCGCAGCAACCGGATGCTGCGCCCGATCGCCGGCTGGCTCGAGCGCCACGGCAACTGGCGCCTGGATGCCCAGGCGGTCGGCCGCGGCGTGGCGCTGGGCCTGTTCTTCGGCTTCCTGCTGCCGGTCGCGCAGATCGTCTTCGCAGTCGTCGCTGCGCTGTTCCTGCGCGCCAATCCGCCGGTCGCCGCGCTGGCAACGCTGGTGACCAATCCGTTCACCTTCCCGTTCATTTACGTGCTCGCCCACCGCATCGGCAAGGCCGTGCTCGAGCCGGTGGCCGGGCCGATCGCACACAACGCCCAGCAGGCGGCCGAGCAGGCGCAGGCCGCAGCCAGCTCGATCAGCGGCATCATCGACTGGATCACCGGCATCGGCGCGCCACTCGCTACCGGCCTGTTGATCCTGGCAGTCAGTTCGGCGCTGCTGGGCTACCTGCTGGTGCTGGTGATCTGGCGCTGGAATTCACTCGCCCGCCTGCGCCGCTTGCGCCGTAGCCGCAGCGCCGGCTGAAGCCGGCTTGCGCAGGCGCACGCGACGGAACCAGCCGCCCGCCAGCGCCGGCTCGTCACTGAGCGTTTCGGCCGGCAATTGCGCGGTGAGGTCCTCCAGCACCACGTCGAGCCGCGTCGCCAGGCGCCGCGAAAGCGGATTGACGAGCCGCCGCAGCGGCGCCCGCTGGCCGCGGCGCAGGAACTTGTCGAGGATCAGGATCTCGCCGCCCGGGCGGGTCACGCGCAAGGCCTCGGCGAGGCAGCGCTGCGGCTCGGGCACCACCGCCAGAATCAGGTGCAGCACCGTGCAGTCGAAGCGGCCGTCGGCGAACGGCAGGCCCATCGCGTCGCCCTGGACCGCCGCGTAGCGTGCGCTGCCGGCCCGCGGCCGGCTGCGCCGCAACATTGCATAGGTCAGGTCGAGACCGACGTAGTCGTGCTTGTCCGGCAGCAGCGGCAGGTCCAGCCCGGTGCCGACGCCGGCCAGCAACACCTTCATCGGCGCCTGTCCGGCCAACTGTGCCAGGTTGCGAGCGCGTGCGGCGCGGGTCGCGGCGGCCAGTACCGCGTCGTAGAACGGCGCGATCAGCGTGTAGCTGTGCCGCAGCGACACGCTAGTGCAGGACGCGCGGGATCGACAGCGTGAATACCGGGATCGCGGCGTCGAAGCGCGTGCCGTCGGCGGCGCGCATCTGGTAGCTGCCCTGCATCGTGCCGACCGCCGTCGACAGCGCGCAGCCGCTGGTGTACTCGTAGGATTCGCCCGGTGCCAGCTCCGGCTGTTCGCCGACCACGCCGAGGCCGCGCACTTCCTGCACGTCGCCGTCGGCGTCGGTGATGATCCAGTGCCGGCTGACCAGCTTGGCGGCGACGGTGCCGGTGTTCTTCAGCGTGATGCGGTAGGCGAACACGTAGCGGTCCTCCTCCGGCGCCGAATCGTCCTCCAGGTACTGGGCAACGGCTTCGACTGTGATCTCGTGTTTTTCGCCGTCCTTCATCAACCGCTCTCCGCAATCCGTTGCCGTGATTGAATCGGATGCCGGCCGTCAGGGCAAGCCCGTCCGCTCGCTTTGGCGAGTTCGTCAAGGTGCGTACAATCCGACGCTTGCAACCCGTTGGAGTTCGCCATGAATGCCGACTGCCGGATCGCCCCGAGACTGTTGTCCGCCGATTTTGCCCGCCTCGGCGAAGAGGTCAGGGACGTCATCGCCGCCGGCGCGGACTGGATCCATTTCGACGTGATGGACAATCACTACGTGCCGAACCTGACCATCGGGCCACTGGTCTGCGAGGCGATCCGGCCGTGCACCGAGGCGCCGATCGACGTGCACCTGATGGTCAAGCCGGTGGACCGCATCATCCCCGATTTCGCCAAGGCCGGTGCCGACGTCATCACCTTCCACCCGGAGGCCTCCGAGCATGTGGACCGCAGCCTCGGCCTGATCCGCGAGCAGGGTTGCAAGGCCGGCCTGGTGTTCAATCCGGCCACCCCGCTCGGCTGGATGGACCACGTCATGGACAAGCTCGACCTGGTGCTGCTGATGAGCGTGAACCCGGGCTTCGGCGGGCAGAAGTTCATTCCCGGCACGCTCGCCAAGCTGCGCCAGGCGAAGCACAAGATCGACGCCTACGAGCGCGAGTCTGGGCGCCGCATCCTGCTCGAGATCGACGGTGGCGTGAAGGTGGACAACATCGCCGAGATCGCCGCCGCCGGCGCCGATACCTTCGTCGCCGGTTCGGCGGTGTTCGGTGCCGCAAGGGCCGACGATCCGCACCGCTACGACAGCGTGATCGCCGCGCTGCGCGCCGGAGCGGCCGGTGGCTGAGCCGCGCTTCGCGGTGCGCGCGGTGCTGTTCGACCTGGACGGCACGCTGCTCGACACGATCCACGACCTGGCCGAGGCGGCCAACCGGATGCTGGCCGAGCTGGGCCGGCCGATGCGGCCGCTGGCGGAGATCCACAGCTTCGTCGGCAAGGGCATTCCGCACCTGGTGCGCCGCTGCATGACCGAGAATGCGGCCGCCGACGAAGCCGAGATCGAGCAGGCGGTGGCGCTCTTCCAGCGTCACTACGCGGAAGTGAACGGGCGCACGACGCGCATCTACGACGGGGTCGTCGAGACACTGCAGGCGATGCGCGCGATGGGCTTGAAGCTGGCCTGCGTGACCAACAAGGCCGGCGATTTCACGCGGCCGCTGCTCGAGCGTATGGGCATCGACGTGCATTTCGACGCGGTCGTCTCGGGCGACACGCTGGCGGTCAAGAAGCCCGATCCGGCGGTCGTGCGCCATGCCTGCGAGGCGATGGGCGTGGCCGTCGGCGAGGCGCTGATGATCGGCGACTCGGCCAACGACGCCGGCGCGGCCCAGGCGGCCGGCATGCCGGTGGTGCTGGTGCGCTACGGCTACAGCGAAGGGCGTCCGGTGGACACCATCCCGTGCGATGCTCTGCTATCCTCGATGCCCGAGGTGCTGCCGCTGATCCGGCCGGTGGCGTGAACAAGAGGAATTCCCGGATGAACCACGAGGCAGGCTTGACGAAGGAGTGTGCGACGGCCCGCACCCGCATGACATCGGGTTGCGGCTGGCGGTCATGGCAGGGCCGCTGAAACCGTCCCGGCGGACCGGCTGCGGTCCGCGCAATCCGAGTCGAACTTAATTGTGGAGCATCCATGCTTGAATCCGAATTCCAGCGCCTGGCGGCGCAGGGCTACAACCGGATCCCGGTCACCCTCGAGACCTTTGCCGATCTCGATACCCCGCTGTCGATCTACCTGAAGCTCGCCAACCGGCCCTACAGCTACCTGCTGGAGTCGGTGCAGGGGGGCGAGCGCTTCGGCCGCTACTCGATGATCGGGCTGGCGGCCTCGACCCGCATCGAGGTGTACGAACGCTCGGCGCTGCTGCTGACCGGCGACCGGCTGGTCGAGCGGCGCGACTACGGCGATCCGCTCAACTACGTGGCCGAATTCATGCAGCGCATCAAGGTGCCGCCGCGCGAAAGTCTGCCGCGCTTCGCCGGCGGCCTGGTGGGCTGCTTCGGCTACGACACGGTGCGCTACATCGAGCCGCGCCTGGCCGACGGCGCCAAGCCGGACGAGCTCGGCACGCCCGACATCCTGCTGCTGCTGTCGGAAGAGATCGCGATCGTCGACAACCTGTCGGGCAAGCTGACGCTGGTGGTGTATGCCGAGCCCGAGGTGCCGGGCGCCTTCAAGCGCGCCAAGCGCCGGCTGGCGGAACTGCTGGCACAGCTGCGGGCGCCGGTCGAGGTGCCGTCCGAAAAGCCCTGCCAGCCGCAGCCGGCCAGCTCCGGTTTCGGCGAGGAAGCGTTCAAGGCCGCGGTGCGCCGCGCCAAGGACTACATCGTCGAAGGCGACGTGATGCAGGTGGTGCTGTCGCAGCGCATGAGCAAGCCGTTCACGGCCAGCCCACTGGCGCTGTACCGCGCGATCCGCTCGCTCAATCCGTCGCCCTACATGTTCTTCTTCAATTTCGAGGACTTCCACGTCGTCGGCGCCTCGCCCGAGATCCTGGTGCGGCTCGAGGACGAGACCGTGACGGTGCGCCCGATCGCCGGCACCCGCAAGCGCGGCGCGACGCAGGCCGAGGACCTGGAGCTCGAACGCGACCTGCTGGCCGACGAGAAGGAGCGGGCCGAACACCTGCAATTGCTCGACCTCGGCCGCAACGACTGCGGCCGGGTGGCGCAGGTCGGCAGCGTCCACGTCACCGACCAGTTCATCGTCGAGCGCTACTCGCATGTCATGCACATCGTCTCCAACGTCGAGGGCCGGCTGCGCGAAGGCCTCAATGCGCTGGCGGTGCTGCGCGCCAGCTTCCCGGCCGGTACCGTGTCAGGCGCGCCGAAGGTGCGGGCGATGGAGATCATCGACGAGCTGGAGCCGACCAAGCGCGGTATCTATGCCGGCGCGACCGGCTACGTCGGTTTCCACGGCGACATGGATCTCGCCATCAACATCCGCACCGCGGTGCTGAAGGACGGCATGATCCACGTGCAGGCGGGCGCCGGTATCGTCGCCGACTCCGATCCCGACGCCGAATGGCAGGAAACCCAGAACAAGGCCCGCGCCATGCTGCGCGCCGCGGAGATGGCCGAGGCCGGCCTCGATACGCTGGTGGATTGAAGAGCGGGCCGAAGCCCCGCGGAGCCCCTGCATGCGCGAATCCAGTCCCGTCCTGCAGCGCAGTCCGTTCGCCTGCTGCCCCGCCATCGGCGAGGCGCACGGCCCGATGCAGGCCCGGCGCAGGCCTGCCTCGTGAGCTCTCCGGTATCGATCACCGTGGCGCCGAACGGGGCGCGGCGCCACAAGGCCGAGCATGCCGCGGTTCCGCTGACGCTCGATGAGATCGTGGCCGAGGCGGTGGCCTGCCGCCAGGCCGGCGCAGCGATCCTGCACCTGCACGTGCGCGGCGAAGACGGCCGGCACAGCCTCGACCCCGGCCGCTACCGGGAGACCATGGCGGCGATCGACGAGGCCTGCGACATCATCGTCCAGCCCACCACCGAGCGGGTCGGCATGTTCGCGCCGGACGACATGATGGCCGTGCAGCGGCAACTGGCGCCCGAGATGATCAGCTTGAACCTGCAGGAGCTGCTCGACCCGGACGACGAGGGCCAGACCTCGCGGGTGAGGGATTTCCTCGGCGAGGTGGCCGATGCCGGCACGCTGCCGCAATACGTCGTCTACAACCCGGACCAGCTGCTCACGCTGGCCCGCTGGTGGGAATCCGGCTGGCTGCCGCAGGCCCATCCCTACGTGCTGCTGGTGCTCGGCCGCCATGCCGGCAGCCTGAGCCGGCCGGTGGACGTCGGTGTCTTCCTGCGCCACCTGCCGCAATCCTGGCACTGGGGCGTGTGCGCATTCGGGCCGCAGGAACTGGCCTGTGTCGTGCAGGCGGCCCTGTCGGGCGGCCACTGCCGCGTCGGTTTCGAGAACAACCTGCTGCGGGCCGACGGCCGGCCGCTCACTGGCAATGCCGAACAGGTGACCCGCCTCGCCCGGCTGCTGGGCGAGCTGGGCTACCCGGTGGCCAGCGCCGGACAGGCCCGCCGGCGCTTCGGCTGCCGCGAGCTGGCCGTCGGGTCTTGAAGCGGCCGGCGGCCGCCCGCCAATGCCGCCTCAGACCTCGAGGTGGCTGTACAGCGCGGTACTCAGGTAGCGCTCGCCGAAGGACGGGATGATGACGACGATCAGCTTGCCGGCGTTGGCCGGGTCGGCGGCCTCCTGCAGCGCGGCCCACACTGCCGCGCCGGACGAGATGCCGACCAGCAGCCCTTCCTCGGCGGCGAGGCGGCGGGCGATCTCGAACGCGTCGTCGTTCTTGACCCGGATCACCGCATCGTAGATCGAGGTGTTCAGGATCGCGGGCACGAAGCCGGCGCCGATGCCCTGGATCGGGTGGGGCCCTTTCTGGCCGCCCGACAGCACCGGGCTGGCGTCCGGCTCGACCGCCACGATGCGCACGCCCGGCTTGCGTTCCTTCAGCACCTCGCCGACGCCGGTGACCGTGCCGCCGGTGCCGACGCCCGACACCACGATGTCCACCTGGCCGTCGGTGTCGCGCCAGATCTCCTCGGCGGTGGTCTTGCGGTGCACCTCGGGGTTGGCCGGATTCTCGAACTGCTGCGGGATGAAATAGCGCGGATCGGAGTCGGCCAGTTCCTTGGCCTTGGCAATGGCGCCGCCCATGCCGTCGGGGCCCGGTGTCAGGATCAGCTCGGCACCGTAGGCCTTCAGCAGCAGACGCCGCTCGCGGCTCATCGTCTCCGGCATCGTGAATGCGCACTTGTAGCCACGCGCGGCGCAGACCATCGCCAGGCCGATGCCGGTATTGCCCGAGGTCGGTTCCAGGATGATCGTGTCCGGCCCGATCTTGCCGGCCTGCTCGGCCGCGTCGATCATCGAGGCGGCGATGCGGTCCTTGACGCTGTGGGCCGGATTGAAGAATTCCAGCTTCAGTGCGATCGTGGCACCGCCGGCGCCGACACGGTTGAGCTTGACGAGTGGCGTGTTGCCGATCAGTTCGGTCACGTTGTTGGCGATTTTCATGGTCGTCCGTCCGTTGGTGGGAGGTTCCTGATTGTAGGCAGCCGATCGCCGCGCCGACAGGCGATCGGCGGAATATGTTCAGAACCCGGCGTCGCCCTCGGCCGGCGGGGAGAAGCCGGTCGGCACGGGGCCGGGGCGAACGGCGCCAAGCCCGGCGCGGCCAGTGCGGCGAGGCCCGCCGCCGGGATGCGGCTCAGGTGCGGTGCCTGCAGGGAGATCACCGGGGCCGTGACGGGGCGGGCTGGGGCACCGAACGGCGGATGCGTTCGAGCAGGGCGCTGGTCGATCGCTGATGCACGAACGGGATCGAATGCACGCTGCCGCCCCAGCCGAGCACCTCTTCCGCGCCGACGATGCGCTCGGGCGACCAGTCGCCGCCCTTGACGAGCACCTCGGGCCTGGCCTGCAGGATGCGTTCGAGCGGCGTGTCCTCGTCGAACCAGGTCACCAGGTCGACGCAACGCAGCGCGGCCAGCAGCGCCAGCCGGTCGGGCAGCGGATTGATCGGCCGGTCCTCGCCCTTGCCCAGTCGCTGCACCGAGGCGTCCGAATTGACCGCCACCAGCAGCGAGGCGCCGAGCGAGCGGGCCTGCGCCAGGTAGGTCACGTGGCCGAGATGGAGGAGGTCGAAACAGCCGTTGGTGAACACCAGCGGTCGCGGCAACGCGGGCAGGGCGCGCGCCAGTCGGTCCGGACTGCAGATGCGGTCCTTGATGTCGGCCTCGATGCTCATCGCAAGACGGAAATGGGCTAAGCCCGGATTCTAACCCGGTCCGGGCCCGGAACTGGCGCCACACCCGTCGTCGGCCGCGCGCCGGCTCGCGGCGGGAGCGGCTTCGCATGCCGTCATGGGCCGGCGCTCCGGCGCAGCGGATGTGGCGGCCATCGAGGCGGCAATCCGATGTGCGGGTGCAACCAAAAACAACGTCATCGGCCCCAGCTCCGCTTGGGTCGTGGTGCTACACGATTTTGCGTTGCAGTATTTTGATTTTTATCAAAAAACGCCTTGCGAGCGTCAAAACGGCTGTGGCATGATCGTCCGCAATTCGCGGAATCCCGCATGGTGCAAGGATCGCAGCGGGTTTCCGGGCTTGGGCCGCCATCGGCGCTGGCGTGCTTCCCGGCCTGCCCCATCCCGTTCGAGGCACGTCTTCGGGGTCGTCGGTGGGCTTCCGTGCTTGCGTCCCCGGATAATGTGGATGGAGGTTGTGCATGGGCGTACCTGCTCGTCTCGCGGTATCCGTTCTGACCACCCTGACCGCTACCGCCGCGTTCGCCGGCGAGGTCAATCTCCAGCCGCCGGTGACGGCGATCGCAGAACAGATCTACGACATGCACACGCTGATGCTGCTGATCTGTCTGCTGATCTTCATCGCGGTGTTCGGCGTCATGTTCTGGTCGATCTACGCCCACCGCAAGTCGCGCGGTGCGGTGGCCGCGAACTTCCACGAGAACACCAGCGTCGAGATCGCCTGGACCATCGTGCCGGTGCTGATCCTGCTCGGCATGGCCTATCCGGCGACGCGCACCGTGATCGCGATGAAGGACACCTCGGATCCGGACATCACGATCAAGGCCACCGGCTACCAGTGGAAGTGGGGCTACGACTACCTGAAGGGCGAGGGCGAGGGCATTCGCTTCGTTTCCGCGCTGTCGACACCGCAGGAGCAGATCGACGGGCGTGCCGAAAAGGGCGACAACTACCTGCTCGAAGTGGACAATCCGCTGGTGGTGCCGCTCGGCAAGAAGATCCGCATCCTGACCACCGCCAACGACGTCATCCATGCCTGGTGGGTGCCGGCCTTCGGCGTCAAGCAGGATGCGATTCCGGGTTTCATCCGCGACACCTGGTTCCGCGCCGACAAGGTCGGCGTCTATCGCGGCAATTGCGCCGAACTGTGCGGCAAGGACCACGGCTTCATGCCGATCGAGGTGCGCGTCGTGACGCAGCAGGAATACAGCGCCTGGGTGGCCGAGCAGAACGCCAAGATGGAGGCCTCGGGCGACGACCCGTCCCGGCATTGGGCGCTCGATAAACTGGTGGCGCGCGGCCAGCAAGTATTCAGCGCCAATTGCGCCCCCTGCCATCAGCCCGACGGCCGCGGCGTGCCACCCGCCTTCCCGCCGCTGGATGGTGCGGCGATCGTGCTCGGGCCGGCCGAGGCGCAGATCGAGACGGTGCTGAAAGGTCGCCCGGGCACCGCCATGGCGGCCTTCGGCAAGCAGCTCTCGGATACCGATCTGGCGGCGGTGATCACCTACACCCGCAATGCCTGGAGCAACAGCACCGGCGAGGCGATCCAGCCGGCCGAGATCCACGCCGCCCGCTCCGCGAACTGATTTCCTAACTGCACCCGGTCAATCGAACCCAGGAGGCAGCAGCATGGCAGCCGTAACCCCGGACCAGTTGCACGACCATCATCACGGCCCCACCGGTCTGATGCGCTGGATCACGACCACCAACCACAAGGACATCGGGACCCTGTACCTGGTGTTCGCGCTGACGATGTTCTTCGCCGGCGGCGTGATGGCGCTGACGATTCGCGCCGAGCTGTTCCAGCCCGGCCTGCAGGTGGTCGAGCCCGAATTCTTCAACCAGCTGACGACGATGCACGGTCTGGTGATGGTGTTCGGCGCCATCATGCCGGCCTTCGTCGGCTTCGCGAACTGGCAGATCCCGCTGATGATCGGCGCCAAGGACATGGCCTTCGCGCGCATGAACAACTGGAGCTTCTGGCTGCTGCCGCCGGCGGCGCTGCTGCTGATGGGGTCCTTCCTGGTGCCCGGCGGCGCCAGCGCGGCGGGCTGGACGCTGTACGCGCCGCTGTCGGTGCAGATGGGCATGGGCATGGATATGGCCATCTTCGCGGTGCACATCATGGGCGCCAGTTCGATCATGGGCGCCATCAACATCGTCGTCACGATCCTGAACATGCGCGCGCCCGGCATGAACATGATGAAGATGCCGCTGTTCTGCTGGACCTGGCTGATCACGGCCTACCTGCTGATCGCGGTAATGCCGGTACTGGCCGGCGCGGTGACGATGATCCTGACCGACCGCCACTTCGGCACCGCGTTCTTCAACGCCGCCGGCGGCGGCGATCCGGTGCTCTACCAGCACGTGTTCTGGTTCTTCGGTCACCCCGAGGTCTACATCATGATCCTGCCGGCCTTCGGCATCGTCAGCCAGATCATCCCGACCTTCGCCCGCAAGCCGCTGTTCGGTTACGCCTCGATGGTCTATGCGACCGCTTCGATCGCGATCCTGTCCTTCGTCGTGTGGGCCCACCACATGTTCACCACCGGCATGCCGGCCGCGACGCAGCTGTTCTTCATGTACGCGACGATGCTGATCGCGGTGCCGACCGGCGTGAAGGTCTTCAACTGGGTGGCGACGATGTGGCGCGGATCGCTGACCTTCGAGCCGCCGATGCTGTTCGCGGTGGGCTTCATCTTCGTATTCACGATGGGCGGCTTCACCGGCCTGATCTGCGCCATCGCGCCGATCGACATCCAGGTGCAGGACACCTATTACGTGGTGGCCCATTTCCACTACGTGCTGGTGGCCGGTTCGCTGTTCGCGCTGTTCGCCGGCACCTACTACTGGCTGCCGAAATGGACCGGCCACATGCCCTCGGAGAAAATCGGCAAGTGGCATTTCTGGTGCTCGATCATCTTCTTCAACATCACCTTCTTCCCGATGCATTTCCTCGGCTTGGCCGGCATGCCGCGGCGGATCCCCGACTACGGGCTGCAGTTCGCGGATTTCAACGCCGTCTCGTCGATCGGCGCGTTTGGTTTCGGCTTGTCGCAACTGCTGTTCGTGCTGGCCATCGTCAAGTGCGTGCGCGGCGGCGAACGGGCTGCCGCGCGCAGCTGGGAATCGGCCGAGGGGCTTGAATGGACCGTGCCTTCGCCGGCGCCGTACCACACCTTCGAAGAAGCGCCGGTGGTGCGCTGAGATGCTGATGACGGTCGACGGCCCCGGGCGGCAAGCTTCCAGGCGGCGCAATCTGCGCACCGCGATCGTGCTGCTGTCGATCGCCGCCGCCTTTTTCGTCGGCATCATGGTCAAGGTGGCCTTGTTCGGACTATGAGCGGCGACGGCGAAAATCGTGCCTTGCTGGTCCGCCTCGCAGTGGGCGCGGTCGCGATGTTCGGCTTCGGCTTCGCGCTGGTGCCGTTCTACCAGAAGATCTGCCAGGTGGCCGGCATCAACGACCTCGGCCGGCGCGACAGCGACGGCGCCGTCAATACGCAGGTGGATGCCTCGCGCACCGTGACGATCGAGTTCGACACCAACCTGCACGATCTGCCGTGGCAGTTCCGGCCGCTCGAGCGCTCGGTCAAGGTGCATCCCGGCGAACTGACGCAGGTGGCTTTCGAGGTGGTCAATACGCGCGACCGTCCGGTGGCCGGGCAGGCCATTCCGAGCTACGGGCCGAAGATCGCCGGCGCCCACTTCCGCAAGCTGGAGTGCTTCTGCTTCAGCCGCCAGACGCTGGCGGCCGGCGAGCGCCGCGTGATGCCGCTGGTCTTCGTGGTGGACGCCGGCCTGCCGCAGGACGTCAACACGATCACGCTGTCGTACACCTTCTTCGAGGTCGCCGGCACCCAGGCCGGTGCTTCGGCGGACGGAGGTGCCGGTTGATGGCGGCGCCGCAGCGGGCAGGATTCCTGGCCACGATGAGGGCCGTGCTGTGGTCTTTCGTCGGCGTGCGCAAGAAGCGGGACTACCAGGACGATGCCCATTCGCTGGATCCGCGCGCGGTCATCGTGGCCGGCATCGTGGGAGGGCTCATCTTCGTGCTGAGCCTGGTGGCGGTGGTCAAGTGGGTGGTGCCCGATTGATGCGATACCGGCACCGGTAGCGTTTTCGCCGGACCTCGGCGGTTCCCGGCGGGGCCTGAGACAGGGGAGACAGATTGATGGGCCACACTTCCGAACACTATTTCGTTCCGCAACCATCCCGCTATCCGATCTTCGGTTCGGTGGCACTGCTGCTGATGGGCAGCGGCGCCGCGATGTGGCTGAACAAGGCCGGCGCCGGCAAGTGGGCGCTGCTGGCCGGCTTCCTGATCCTGGTCTTCATGCTGTTCGGCTGGTTCGGGCAGGTGATCCGGGAATCCGAGGGCGGCAGCTACGGCAAGAAGGTGGACAAGAGCTTCCGCTGGTCGATGGGCTGGTTCATCTTTTCCGAGGTGATGTTCTTCGCGGCCTTCTTCGGTGTCCTGTTCTACGTCCGCTCGATCGGGCTGCCATGGCTCTCGGATGCCGACAATGCGCTGCTGTGGCCGGGCTTCGACGGCAGCTGGCCGACCGCCGGACCGAATTTCGACGAAGCCTTCACGCCGATGGAGGCCTGGGGCATCCCGGCGCTGAACACCTTGATCCTGCTCAGCTCCGGCGCCACGCTGACCTGGGCCCACTGGGGACTGCTGAAGGAGAACCGCCGCCAGCTGACGATCGGTCTGGCCGTGACGGTCCTGCTCGGCGTGACCTTTCTCGGATTCCAGGCCCACGAATACTCGGAAGCCTACGGCCACATGAACCTGCGTCTCAGCACCGGCATCTACGGCTCGACCTTCTTCATGCTGACCGGCTTCCACGGCCTGCACGTGACGATCGGCGCGATCATGCTGACGGTCATGCTGTTCCGCTCGATCGCCGGCCATTTCACGCCGCATCGCCACTTCGCGTTCGAAGCCGCGGCCTGGTACTGGCACTTCGTCGACGTGGTGTGGCTGTTCCTGTTCGTCGTCGTCTATTGGCTATAGGCGCTGGGTGATCAAGCCGGTGCCGTAGCCCGCCATCAGCAGAATGAAGAGGAAGATCGACAGTCCGACCCGAACCGCCAGCGCCCGTACCGTGCGTGTGCCGGTGCCGCGGTCGCGCAGCAGAAACACCAGTGCCGAGCCGAGGCTCAGCACGATCATGATCAGCAGCACGATGACGACGATTTTCACGTGGCTCCCCGGGAGTGATTCCGCTCAGTCTAGACCGACTGGCCCGGCGATGACAGCCGGAGCGCCGCGGTGAGCGCCAGGGCACGCGTCCTCGCGCTGCTGCCGCTGCTGGCCGGCCTCGCGGTGGCGCTGGCCGGCCTGCTGCTGGGCCAGTGGCAGTTGCGGCGGGCGGGAGAGAAGAGCGCCTTGCAGGCTGTGATCGAGCGCCGTGCCGGCGAGCCGCCGCTCGGCCTCGCGGCCGGCGTGGTACCGGAGGAGTGGCGCCGGGTCGTGCTGCGCGGGCGCTGGCTGCCGACGGCGCCGATCCTGGTCGACAACCGGGTTCACCAGGGGCGTCCGGGCTACCACGTGATCGCGCCGCTGGAACTGCAGGACGGCCGGGTGGTGCTGGTCAATCGCGGCTGGATCGCGGCCGCGATGGATCGCAGCCGCCTGCCGCAGATCGAATTGTTGCGAGGGGGTGTGGAGCTGGAAGGGGTCGTCAGGCGGCCACAGAAGTCGCCTTTCAGGCTGGCGCAGGACGACGGCAACAGTCGCCTGCGCCAGAACCTGGTTCCGGCCGAGATCGCGACCCTGCTCGGCCGTCCGGTCGAGGGCTGGATCGTGCTGCAGCAAGGCGCGGCACGGGACGGCCTGGTGCGCGACTGGCCGCGGCCGGATGCCGGCATCGAGCGCCACCAGGGCTACGCGCTGCAGTGGTTCGGTCTGGCCGCGCTGGCCGCCGGCCTGACCTTGTTCTTCGGCTTCAGGAGGATGCGCGATGGCCATGCAGCGTAAGGCGCGGCTGACCCTGCTGGCGTTGGCGCTGGTGTGCGTGCTGCCGGTGGCCGCCTCCTATCTGGCCTACTACGTGTGGCCGCCCGAAGGGCAGGTCAACTACGGCGAGCTGATCGAACCGACGCCGCTGCCGGCGGCGCTGGCCGCCGCGGCGCCGGCGGTCGAGGGCCGCTGGACGCTGGTCTACGCCTCCAGCGGTGCCTGCGATGCAGCCTGCCGGCGGGCGCTGTACTACATGCGCCAGGTACGCACCGCCCAGGCCGAGCAGATGGACCGGGTCGAGCGCCTGTGGCTGCGGGCCGGCGGCGAGCCGGTGGCACCGGCCGACCAGGACGGACTGGTGGTGGCGGCGGTCGATGACGATGCGCTGACGGCGCTGCCGGCCACCGCCCGGATCCTGCTGATGGACCCGCGCGGCAAGCTGATGATGCGATTCCCGGCCGAGCCGGATCCGAAGCGCATGATCCGCGACCTGAGCCGCCTGCTGAAGTACTCGCGCCTCGGATGAAGACCCTGCGACGCTTGATCCTGCTGGCCCTCGGCCTGACCCTGGTGGTGGTGGTGTTCGGCGCCTTCGTGCGGCTGTCCGATGCCGGGCTGGGCTGCCCCGACTGGCCGGGCTGCTATGGCCAGGCCACGCCGGCCCACGCGGCCGAGCAGATCCTCGCCGCCGAGGCCGTGCAGCCGGGCGGGCCGGTCAGCCTGCCGAAGGCCTGGAAGGAGATGATCCACCGCTACCTGGCGGCCAGCCTCGGACTGCTGATCGTCGCGATCGCGATCCAGTCCTGGCGCCTGCGCCGCGAGCCGGCCGCGGCCCCCGGCGTCGCGCTGGCGCTGGTCGGCGTCGTGATCCTGCAGGGCCTGCTGGGCAAGTGGACTGTCACGCTGCTGCTCAAGCCGGCGATCGTCAGCGGCCACCTGCTGGGCGGCCTGACGACGCTGGCGCTGCTCGGCTGGATGGCGCTGCGCGCCTGTGGCGTGCGCCGGCGCGGCGTGCCGGCCGGGCTGGCGGCCGCGGCCCGGCTGGGACTGCTGCTGCTGGCGCTGCAGATCGCGCTCGGCGGCTGGACCAGCACCAACTACGCGGCGCTGGCCTGCCAGGACTTTCCGACCTGCCAGGGGCAGTGGCTGCCCGAGGGCGATTTCGCCAACGCCTTCCACATCGTGCGCGAGCTCGGCATGGATGCCGACGGCGGCCTGCTGTCGCAGCAGGCGCTGACGGCGATCCACTGGAGCCACCGCCTCGGTGCGCTGCTGGCGGGCGGCTACCTGCTGCTGCTGGCGGCGCTGATGGCGCGCCGGCCGCCGCTGCGCGGCCTCGCGCTGGCGCTGGCGGCCGGCGTCTGCCTGCAGGCGGGGCTCGGTATCGCCAACGTGCTGGCCGGCCTGCCGCTGCCGCTGGCGGTCGCGCACAACGCCGGCGCGGCAGTGCTGCTGCTGCTGCTGGTGGTCGTCAATCATGGACTGGTACGGGGTGCGTCCGCGCCGCGGGCCGAGGGGAGCAGGAATGCGAACGCTTACGCTTGAGGGACGCAGCGGGACGCAGAAGCTGAAGAGCTTCTACGTCATGACCAAGCCCAGGGTGAATACGCTGATCGTGTTTTGCGCGGTGATCGGCATGTTCCTGGCCGTGCCGGACGGCTTGCCCGGCGCCGGCGTGGTGTTCGCCGCGACGCTGGGCATCGCCTGCGTGGCCGGCGCCGCGGCGGCGATCAACTGCCTGATCGAGCAAGGGCTCGACGCCCGCATGAGCCGTACCCGCGGACGTCCGCTGCCGCGCGGCGAACTCGGCTCGGGCGAGACCCTGCTGTTTGCCGCGCTGCTGGGCGGCTTCGGCCTGCTGGTGCTGTATCAGGCCGTCAATGCGCTGACGATGTGGCTGACGCTGGCCACCTTCGTCGGCTATGCGGTGGTCTACACGGTGTTGCTGAAGCCGCGCACGCCGCAGAACATCGTCATCGGCGGGGCCTCCGGCGCGATGCCGCCGGTGCTCGGCTGGACGGCGGTGAGTGGCGAAGTGAGCGCCGACGCGCTGCTGTTGTTCCTGATCATCTTCGCCTGGACGCCGCCGCACTTCTGGTCGTTGGCGCTGTACCGCACCGCCGACTACGCCCGCGCCGGTCTGCCGATGCTGCCGCTGACCCACGGGCCCGAATTCACCCGCCTGTCGATCCTGCTGTACACGCTGGTGTTGTTCGGCGTCACGCTGCTGCCCTTTGCGACCCGCATGAGCGGCCTGATCTACCTCGCCGGCGCAGTGGTGCTGGGCGGCATGTTCGTGCGTCGTGCCTGGAGGCTGTGGCGCGACTACAGCGATGCGCTCGCGCGCAGGACGTTCCGTTTCTCGATCATGTATCTTTCGCTGCTGTTCGCCGCGCTGCTGGTGGACCACTACCTGTTGATCCACTGATACCGGCGGGGACGTCCGCCGTCGACCCGCCATGATCACCCGACACCTGCTCGCCGGCCTGGCCGCCTTGATGCTGCTGGGCTGTTCCGGACAAGCCGACACGCCGGCATTCAACGGCACCGACATCACCGGCGCCGACTACGCGAAGGACTTCGCGCTCAAGGACAGCCACGGACGCAAGCGCAGCCTGGCCGATTTCCGCGGCAAGGCAGTGGCGGTGTTCTTCGGCTACACCCAGTGTCCCGACGTCTGCCCGACGACGCTGGCCCTGATGGCCGAGGCGATGCGCCTGCTCGGCACCGATGCGGAGCGGCTGCAGGTGGTGTTCATCACGGTCGATCCGGCGCGCGACACGCCCGAGCTGCTGGCCGAATACCTGCCGGCCTTCGACGCGCGCTTCATCGGCCTGTCCGGCAGCGAGGCCGAAACCGCGGCGGTGGC
>JBNLET010000079.1:0-15810 GCA_050305135.1 Rhodocyclaceae bacterium
GCCGCATCGCGGCGCTCAAGCCCGGCTACTACACCCGCATGGGCGCGGCGATCCGCCACTCGACGACGCTGCTGGCCGGCCAGCCGAATGCGCTGCGGCTGATGCTGATCCTGTCCGACGGCAAGCCCAACGACATGGACCCCTACGAGGGCCGCTACGGCATCGAGGACACCCGCATGGCGGTGGCCGAGGCGCGACGCCAGGGCGTGCGCCCGTTCTGCGTCACGATCGACACCGAGGGCGCCGACTACCTGCCCCACGTCTTCGGCGTGGACGGCTTCACGGTGATCCGCAAGCCCGAGGAACTGCCGGCCCGCCTGCCGCTGTTGTACGCCCAGCTCACCGGCTGAGCGCAACCGTCGGACGGCGCGGGCGCCGGCCGGCGCCAGTCACACCATCGGTTGGTAGCCGAGCGCACCACAGAGGGCATTGAAGCGGGCGCCCAGCGCCTGCGCGAGGGCCTCGTCCGGTGCCCGCTTCCACGCGTACGGCACACCGTCGCCGAGGATCGGCGTCGGCACCGTGCCGGCCGCCACCAGTGCCAGGTCGCGCTGCTTGAGGCGTCCGTGGGCGGCCGCCCGACAGGCTTCGCGCAGCGCGGCCGGCGAGGCCGGGAAGCCGATCCAGTCGAGCACGCCGGCGAGCGTCTGCTCGGGTGCCTGCTTGGCGTCCTCGAAGCGCACCACGCGCACGCGCCGCCGCCTCGCTTCGTCGAGCCAGGCAGTGAGAAAACCGTGCAGGTAGTCGCGCCAGCTCGCCAGACCCGGCGACCACGGCGCGCGCGCGAAATCGGCCGCGCTGGCCGCGGCGGCGTTGCCGGTCCTGCGTGCCCGGGCAGCGCCGGACGCGATGGCGTCGCGCGGGTCGCGCACGACCAGGATCGTGCTCGCCGCGGGGACGAACGCCTCCGGGCGCAGATGGCTGAAGCGCGGCACCGGCTCGCGAAGGAAACTGAATTCGCGGCCGTCCACCAGGTCCGGCAGCAACCGGCTCCAGCCACTGCCCTCGAAGTGGTAGCGGAACTTGCCGTTCCCGAGAGGCTGCCAGCTGTCGGTATCGAAGATGCCCCATGGCTTGAAGACCGGGATTCCCAGCGTCATGAAGGCAGTGGCCAGCCAGCCGGCACCGCAGGGCAGCTCGGGCGAGACGACGTCCATCGTCCAGCGCGGATAGCCCGGCTGCCCGGGCTGTTCGCGGTAGGCTGGCGATTGATCAAAGAGTTTCATGTCCAGCCAGCAGGCACTCGATGCACTCGGCCAGTTCATCGACCGAGCGGCGCTGGCCGTCGTTCACCAGCGACAGGTGCGGATTGGACGGAAGCTCGGCCGGCAGGTCGTGCCCGACCTCCGGGCCACGCGATCCCCGGGCCGGAATCCGGCCGAGGCGAATCGATTCCGGGCAGCTCATGAGGACCTCCAGGTAGCCGGGTGCATGGGCGGCGAGCCAGGTCCGCACGGCGTCGAACAGCGCCACGACGCTCACCACGACGACCGTCCCCTGCCCGGCAAGCTGCACCGCCAGCCGGGCATAGGCCATCGCGAGCCGCCTGCGCGTCGCCTCGTCGTAGCCGGCCTCGGGCCACAGCGCGCGGCGCATCTCGTCGCCGTCGAGCTGCACTGCCTGCCTGCCCGTCATGTGCAACCTGTCCAGCAGCGCGGCGGCGACGCTGGTCTTGCCGCTGCCGGGCAGTCCGGTAATCCAGACAACCACTCCGCTCATCCTGCCCGGTCCCTCCAGTCGTGCGTCCAGTCGCCGGCCGCGGCGAGGCGGCGCCGGTAGAGCGCCAGGTCCTGCGGCGTGTCGAGTTCGATCCAGCCGCCATCCACCGGCAGCACGCGGATCTCGGCGCCGTCTTGCAGCATCTCGGCCAGCAGCCCGGTGAGGTCCATTCGGCGCGCCCGCTGCGCGCCGAGCCGCGCGATCGTGGCATGCATGCAGCGCCAGCCGGCCGGCCGCACGCCGAGCAAGCCCATGAACTGTGCTTCGACGAGATCCATGCCGGCGGCGGGCGCGCCGATCTCGAGCAGCATGCCGCCGGCACTGCGGAACGATTCGGCATCCTGCAGCGGATGCTGCCAGCGCTCGCGCCACAGCTCGGCCCAGCGGCGGTCGGCCGGCAGCACCAGATCGCCCGGCTGCGTGCGCAGCCGCCGCAGCCACTCGGCACGCCAGACGCAATCGCCGTAGCCGAGCACGAAGCCTTGCTCGAGCACGGCCGGCGCCACGCACAGCAGCGATCCGAGCGGGCCGCCGCTGTCCCAGTCGGCGCAATGCACGCCGCTCTCGCCCGCCAGCAGCGGTACCCGCTCGGCGGCGAAGCCGGTGACGACGACTCGCCGGCACAGGCCCGCCCGCTCGAACGCGTCGCGCTGCCAGTGCAGCAGCGGGCGGCCGGCCAGTTCGGCCATGCACTTGGGCTGGGCGCCGGCCCGCCCCTGCAGCCGCCGTCCACGCCCGGCCGCCAGCAGGATCGCCGTCTTCATGTCGCCCGCGCCATCCACAGCCGGGTGTCGAACGGCACGTCCACGTAGCGGGCGGCGCCGAGCAGGCGCCGGATGTCGGCCAGGATCCGCTCCAGCTTCGGGCCGGCCTGCCGCACCAGCGTGGCGTGGGCGCGAAAGCCCGCGACGAACTCGTCGGCCCGATAGCGGTGGCTGAAGCGCAGCACCGCGCTCTGCAACTCGCCGAACGCGCCGTCGGCGAGCAGCAGCGGGCCGCTGTCGCCCCGCCGCTCGCCGGCCTCGTAGCCGCCCAGGTGGCGTGCCACCAGCGCCTGGATCTCGCTCTGCAGCCCATCTTCGATCGAGCGGTGGTTGTAGACGCACAGCAGCCGGCCGCCGTCCACCAGCAGCCGCCGCGCTTCGCGCAGCGCGCGGCCGCGCTCCATGACGTTGAGCGAGGAAGCGAAGCAGACCAGCTGGTAGCCGGCCGCGGGCAGCGTCGTCGCCTCGCCGTGCGCGTCGATCCAGCGCACCGGCCGGCGCCGGGTCAGCCGTTCGCCGATGGCGCGCATTTCCGCGCACGGCTCGACCGCGTCCACGTGCCAGCCGGCGGCGGCCAGCAGGGACGCGCAGCGCCCGGTACCGGCGCCGATGTCGGCCGCCCGCGCCGGCGCCGCAAAGCCGCCCAGGCGCATCAATTCCACATACAGCGCCGGGTGGTAGGGCGCCCGCTTCTCGTAGTCGGCGGCGAGCGCGGCGTAGTCCCAGCTGCGCTTCGGCGGCGCGGCCGGGCGCGGGGGATGTTCATGCGACATGGATCACCTGTGAGCTGAAATCGATCGACACGCGCTCGGCCCGGCACAACCGGCGGAAACGCTCGGGGCCGAGGCCGAGCACCACCGGACACGCCAGCTCGCGGCAGCGCAGCGCCATGTGGGAATGCGGTCCTCCCCAGGCGGTCAGCAGCGCCGCCGGCTGCCGCGCGAAGATCCAGTCGAAGCCGGGATCAGCGCTTTCGATCGCGATCACGGCCCCGCGCGGCACCACTTCCGGCCGTTCGTAGCGGCCGACCTGGCGCAGCGGCGCACAGATCCGCCCGCCGCCGAGGTAGCTCGGCCGCTGCGCTTCGAAGCGCACCGCCGCGAGATCGTCGCCCGCGAACAGCAGCGCCGGCATGCGGATGCGCGCTTCGGCGGCGTGGGTCTCGCGTGCGGCCTCAGCCTCGGCGGCGAGCCGCGCCGGATCCGGCTCGTCCCAGCGGCGCCAGGGCAGCCAACTGGCCTGCTCGCGCGTCAGGCCCCGCTCCTCGGCGCGGCGCGCGATGGCCTCGAGGCAGCCGCTGAGCCGGCCGGCCAGCACGAACTTGCCCAGCTCGCGCGCCCGCACCGCCAGCATCGCCGCGGCCACCAGCCGGTCGGGCGCCAGTGCGAGGCCGGCGCCGGACAGCAAGCGCTGCAGCGCGTTGCGTTCATGCGCGGCGAGAACGAACGGCTCGCCGGCCGCGATCCGCGGCCGGCCGGGCGGCAGCAGCTCGGCGTGGCGCGGCGACAGGATGTCGAAGGTGCCGGCGCGGGCCGCGCCCTGCATCGCATCGGCGCGCAGCTCGTCGCCCAGCGCGCCGGCCATCGAGCCGACCGAGCGCGCCAGCGCCTCCAGCCGCTCGCCGGACAGGGCGCCGCAACGCACCGCGGAGCGGAGCATCGCATGGGCGGCAAAGTCGCAACGGGCGGCCATCGCGAACGGCAGCGCGAGCGAGCCGCAGATCCCGGCCAGCCGCTCCGCCGTCGACGCGCCGGCCGCCGCCTCGGCCCGGAATCGCGCCAGCATCCAGTGCAGCGCGCGCGGCTCCAGGCAGGCCAGCGTGGGCGCGCACAGGGCGGCGATCAGCCGTTTCGCGTCGGCAGCGGCGATGCCGCTCGCCGCCAGCCGCTGACGGGCATCGAATTCGAGGCAGGTCAGCGCCAGATCGAACTCGACGCGATCGTGCAGTTGCGGGCAGGCCTGCAAGCGCTCGAGCCAGGCGCCGACCAGGCGCTCGGCGCAATCCTGCCCGAGCCCGACCGGCACGAAGGACGCCAGGCTGGTCGCCACGTCGACGTAGGGGCGTCCGGCGAGCGGCTGCAGCAGGCGGCTGCGCGGCGGCCGGGCGTAGCCGAGCGCGCAGCGGGCCTGCCACCACACCTGGTCGCCGATCAGCGCCTCGAATAGGCTGAGCGCCAGCGGCCGCGGCTGCTCGCCCAGCAGTTCGGCCGGGTTCCAGTCCGGCATCAGCCCCAGCACGCGCACGCCATCGCCGGCGAGCGCCTGCAGTCGCCGCCCGATCCGCGCGCGGGTGGCGGCTTCGATGCCCTCCGCGCAGCGCGGCGGCAGGTGGATCGGCCGCACCTGCAGCAGCCACATGCGGCCGGCGCGCCAGGCCAGCTCCAGTTCGAAATCTATGCCGGGCGGCAGACGGCCGGCGATCTCCTCGACCACATCCCGCGCCGCCGCGATCGGCGCCGGCAGGCGCTCGCGGCTGGCGGCCAGCGCGACGAACCAGGTCTCGGCCGCGCTGCTGCCGTCGGTCACGCTGCGCGTCGAACCCTGCTGCGCGATGCTGACACTGACGCAGTCGGCGCCGTCCGGCGCGCAGCGGCTGGCGGCCACCAGCGCGGCATCGACGACGCCGAGCGAGCGCTGCACCAGCACCTGATCCTCTGCCGTCGGCGCGCCGTAGCTGGCGAAGACTTCCGCAATGGCCGTGGCCAGGCGATCGCGGTGCACGTCGAGCAGGGTCAGGAAGCGGCCCGCCTGCGAACGGCCGGCCCGGTCCTCCTGGCTGCTCGAACTGCGCACCGCGGCGGCACCGCCGGCGACGACGGCGAGACAGTCGCGCAGGACGGCGGCCGGCGACGCACGCCATTCGAGCCACTCGACGATGCGGCCGACCGGCACTTCGGCGCTCGCCAGCCCGTGGCCCACCTGCTGCAGCAACTGCGCCTTGGTCAGGCGCCCGATGGCACAGGCGGGGTCCGCGAGGCGGGGCAGTTCGAGCGCTTGCCGGTTCAGCACGCGCTTGCTCCGGCCGCGGCCGGCAGCGCCGGCGAGCTGGCACGGCCGGACCGGCAGGCGGCGACGAAGTCGTCCAGCAGGCGGCGCGACTGGCTCAGCTCGAGCGGTGTCAGCGCGAATTCCGGGTGCCATTGCAGCCCCAGTTCCCAGCGCCCGTCCTGTGCACTGACGGCCTCGACGACGCCGTCCTCGGCGCTGGCTTCGACCCGCAGCCCCGAGCCAAGCCGGTCCACGGCGTGCCGATGGGCCGAGCCGACCGTCAGCGCCGCGCAGCGGTAGAGGGCTTGCAGTCGGCCGCCGGCATGCAGCCGCACCGGATGACGATGGCGCCCATAGTTGCCGCGGTCGTCGTGCACGGTGCGATCACAAGCGGCGGGGGCGGCGAAATCGAGCCGCAGGCTGCCGCCTCGGCTGACGTTGAGCAGATGCATGCCGCGGCACAGGCCGAGGATCGGCATGCCGGCGTCGCGGGCCTGCATCAGCAGCACCGATTCCCAGCCGTCGCGCAGGCGATCGCCATCCTCGCCGGAGTGGGTGGACAGCGGATCGGATTCGCGGCCGCGCAGCCGCAGGTCGCCTCCGCCCTGCAACACCAAGCCGTCCAGCGTGCGGACGCAGCGGCGGGCCGCGCCGGCGATCCCGTCGGCCACCGGCGGCAGCATCACGACGGCCGCGCCGCACTGCTGCAGCAGGGCCGCCAGCGCCGCATCCAGCGACCACTGCGCTCGCGAGGCGGCACCCGCCGCGCCCGGCTGCACCGGCGAGAAGCGAGCGGTGACGCCGACGACCGGGCCTTCGGCAACGCAACACTCGTCGATTCGGCCGTGATTCACGCAGGCTCCCACCGGTTCTCAACAATCCGCGACGATATGCCATTCGGCAGCAAGTGCCAAATCTGCTGCATGGACCGAATGCCGCGGAAGGCGCGGCACAAACCGCGTTGCGAGCCGCGCCGCCGCCGGCGGGGGGCGTGGAACCGCCGCGCCGTGGCGGCGGCCGGCAGCGCTGCGCTCAAGCCGCGGTCGAATCGGGGCGTTATTGGCTTACGAGGTGTTTCAGAGTCCATGTTCCGATCGATGACCGATTCGCAGACGAGCACTGCCATCACGCCGCCCTGGTCGCTGCCTGCGGCGCTCGAACACGCCTTCGACCTGTTCGCCTGCTTCGACGAGGAAGGCCGCATGGTGTGGGCCAATGCCCGCTGTCGCCAGCTGACCGGCTGGATTCCGGCCAACGGGGAAGCCGGCCGGGCCGAACGGATTCCGGCGCCGCTGGCCGAGGCGGTATGCGGGGTCCTCGCATCGAACGCGCCTCGCCGGCTCGAGCATCCCGCCGACTGCCCCGAGCCGTCCCTCGGGCCGTTCGCGTGCCAGCTCCTGCCGATGGCCGAAGGCGGCCGCAGCGGGGTACTGTTCCTGGCGCGCGACGTCAGCCGCCGGCTCGAGGCGGAACGCCGCTTGCAGGAGCGGGAGTACGCCTATCGGATGCTGGCCGAGAACTCCCCCGACATCATCATCCGCTACGGCATGGACGGCAGGGCAAACTACTGCAATCGGGAGATCAACGAGCAGGTTGCCGTCAGCGCGGCCACGGTGGTCGGCCACAAGCCGTCCGAAGCCGCACCGCCCGGCATGCTCGGCGTCGAGGCCTACGAGCGCCAGCTGGCAGCGACGCTGGCCACCGGCCGGCCCGGCGCCGTCGAGCTGCAGGTGCCGACGCCGAACGGGGAAACGCACGTCCATGGCATTGCGTTTTCGGCCGACCGCGATGCCGACGGCAGGATCTGCGGTGCGATCGCGGTCGGCCGCGACATCACCGAGCAGGCCGAGATGCGCAAGGCCCTGCTCGAGAAGGAGCGCCAGTTCCGCAGCCTGGCCGAGAACGCCGGCGACAACATCATCCGCTGGGGCCCGGGCGGCGAGATCATCTACCTCAATCCGGCCATGGAAAGGCAGTTCGGCATGGCGGCCGAGGACGTGCTCGGACGCACGTCGCACAGCCTGTGGCCGGACGGCCGCTACGCGTTCATCGAGCAGGCGGTGGAGCGCGTGCTGGCGGGCGGGCCGGCCGAGATGGTGGAAGTCCATGTGCAGGTCGCGCCCGCCGACTACATCGTGCATCAGGTGCGGGTGGTGCCCGAACGGAATGCCGAGGGCCGGCTGTGCAGCGCACTCGGTTTCGGCCGCGACGTGACCGAGTCGGTGCGCCACCGGCATACCATCGAGGCCTTGGTACGCACCGACCCGCTGACCGGTCTCGGCAATCGCCAGGCGCTGCGCGAGAGTGCGGCGCGGATGCTGGCCGCGGCCGCTCGCCACGGCCGCCGCCTGGGCGTGATGCTGCTCGACCTGGATCGCTTCAAGCACGTCAATGACGACCTCGGCCACAGCGCGGGCGACGAACTGCTGGAGCACATCTCGCGCCGCCTGCAGGCCTGCGTGCGGGCCGAGGATCTGATCGTGCGCCTCGGCGGCGACGAGTTCGTGCTGCTGCTCGACGAGGGCCGCGAGGCCTCGTCGCTGCGCGCCGTCGCCGACAAGCTGCACCGGGCGATCGGCTGCAGCATCGTGGTCGGCGGCCACGAGATGAGCCCTTCCGCCAGCATCGGCGTGGCGGTCGCGCCGGACGACGGCGAAGACTTCGAGCAATTGCTGTCGCACGCCGACGCCGCGATGTACCACGCCAAGCGCAACGGTCGCAGCCGCACCGAGTTCTATTGCGCCAGCATCGGCGAGGCAGTGCGCGAGCGTGCCGATCTCGAGAAGGCGATGCGCGAGGCGCGCTTCGGCAACGGGCTCGAAGCCCACTGCCAGCCGGTCGTGGACCTGCGCCGCGGCGGCCTGGCGGTCGGCGCCGAATTCCTGCTGCGCTGGCGGCATCCGCAAGCGGGCCTGCTCGGCCCCGATCGCTTCATCCCGCTGGCCGAGGAGACCGGCATGATCGTGCCGATGGGACGCTGGATGCTGCGCACTGCGGCGGCGGCCGCCGCGCGCTGGAACCGGGGCCGCTCGCGGCCGTTCTATTTCAGCGTCAACGTCTCGGCGCGCCAGTTCGCGCTCGACGACGTGTTCGAAGCGGTCAGCGACGCGCTCCTGGCCGCCGGTGCCGAACCGCACTGGCTGACGGTCGAGATCACCGAGAGCCTGCTCGCCGAGGATGGCGACCGGGTGCGCGAGACGCTGGCCGCGCTGCGCGCGCAGGGCATCCGCATCGCGATCGACGATTTCGGCACCGGCTACTCGGCCTTGAGCTACCTGACGCGTTTCCCGGTGGACGTGCTGAAAATCGACCGCAGCTTCGTGCGGGGCATCGCGCCGGAGTCCGGCGGCCGGACCGAGGACCGGCGCGCGGCCGAACTGGCCAAGGCCTTCATCGCGATGGCGCGCGCGCTGGAGCTGCAGGTGGTGGCCGAGGGCGTCGAGAGCGATGCCGAGGCGCGCTTCCTGGTGATGCACGGCTGCCGCTACGCGCAGGGCTATCGCTTCGGCCGACCGCTGCCGCTGCACGCGTTCGACCGCCAACAGGGCCTGGGCGCGCACGGCGCCCCCTAAAGGATTCGGGGATCATGTCGAAGCAAGCAGTTGGCCCCATGGCTGGACCGTTCGGCGAAGACCGTGCAACGAACCGGCGCAACATCGTGACGAAACGCTATCACTTGCTGATCGCAGCCCTGCTGGCGCTGCTGGCGATCGCGCTGACCGGCGCCAGCCTGTTCCGAATCGAAGCGACCGGTGTCGCCGAGCCTCGGCACGGAGAGGCCTTGCCGTCCCCGCTCGGCCAGCTCGAGGAGGAGCCGCTGCTGCCGCTGCCGGCGGTGCCCGACCTGCCCCCCGAGCGGGTGGCCCTCGGCGAGGCGCTGTTCTTCGATCCGATCCTGTCCGGCGACAACACCGTGTCCTGCGCCTCCTGCCACAAGCTGGCAGCCGGCGGCGCCGACGATAGGTCGTTCTCGCTCGGGGTCGGCGGCGCCCGCGGCATCATCAACGCGCCGACCGTCTTCAACGCCGCGCTGAACTTCGCCCAGTTCTGGGACGGCCGGGCCGACAGCCTCGAGAGCCAGATCGACGGACCGGTGACCAATCCGATCGAAATGAACGCCGACTGGCCGGGCGTGCTGCAACGGCTGCAGGCGCAGGCGGACTACGCGCGGCGCTTCGGCGAGACCTATCCGGACGGCGTCACGGCCGACAACGTGCGCGATGCGCTGGCGAGCTTCGAACGCACGCTGCTGACGCCGGACGCGCCGCTGGACCGCTATCTGCTCGGCGACCGCGACGCGCTGAACGCCGACCAGAAGGAAGGCTACCGGCGCTTCAAGCAGCTCGGCTGCGCCAGCTGCCACCAGGGCGCCAACGTGGGCGGCAACCTGTTTCAACGCTTCGGCGTGATGGTGGACTACTTCGCCGAGCGCGGCACGGCCAGCGAGCAGACCAACCTGGGACGCTTCAACGTCACCGGCGACGCCGACGATCTGCACGTCTTCAAGGTGCCGAGCCTGCGCAACGTGGCCCAGACCGCGCCCTATTTCCACGACGGCAGCGTCGACTCGCTGGAAGAGGCGGTGACCATCATGGGCCGGGTCCAGCTCGGCCAGCGACTGTCGGATGAAGACGTGCGCTACATCGTGGCCTTCCTCGGCACCCTGAGCGGCCACTATCGCCGCGGGCGGCTGCAATGAGCGGGGCGGCACCGACCGGCGGCACGCGCCGCGACCGGCAGCTGCGGCTCGAGATCGCCGTGGCGCTGGCGGCCGTCGTTGCGGTGTGCAGCCTGCTGAGCTGGCTCTTCCTGCGTGCCGATCCGGGCGACCGCGCCTCGCGCCTGGCCTACGAGCAGGCCCTGCACGGCGTGCAGCGAACCGACGCCGAACTCAACGCAGCCGTACTGTCCAACCGGCTCGGGCTGGAGAGCAACTTCGACGCCATGACGAGCCACGTCGCCCGGCTGAAGACGCTCGGCGCCCGCCTGAGCCGCTTGCCGGACGCCAGCATGCCGGACGAACTGCGCCAGGCGCTCGACGACAGCCGCCGCGAATATCTCGCGCTGCAGGCACGCAAGGCGCGCTACGTGGATGACTTCAAGCGCAGCCACTCGGTGCTGCGCAATTCGATGGCGTATTTTCCGGTCACCGTCGAGCGACTCGGCTCGCAGCCTCTGCAGCCGTCCGAGCTGCGCTTGATCGAAGCCTACGGGTTGGCGGTGCTGAACCACAGCCAGAATCCCGACCCGGCCATCGCCGCCCGGGCCGAGAGCCTGGCCGCGCAACTGGGGCGGCTGCACGAATCGCTGCCGCCGGAGCTCGAGACGTTGGTCCGACACGGCAGGGCCATCATCGGCCGCAAGCCCGAGGTGGACGCGATCTCGCGCGAAATCCTGGATCTGCCGACGGCGGCGGTCAGCGAGAGGCTGCTGCACGACTACAGCCGCTCGCTCGGCTACGCCAACCAGCAGGCCCATCGCCTGAGACTGCTGCTGTACCTGGCCGCCCTGTGCCTGGCCGCCTACCTGGCGGCCGTGCTGCTGCGGCTGGGCAAGACATCCGGCGCCCTGCGGCAGGCCAACAGCGATCTGCAGGACCGCATCCGCATCGAGAAGCGCACCGCGGCCGAGCTGCGCCTGTACGCCTCGGTGTTCACAAATGCCCGCGAAGGCATGATCGTGACCGACGGCCAGACCCGCATCGTCGCGGTCAACCCGGCGTTCACGGCGATCACCGGCTACCCCGCCGACGAAGTGCTCGGCCGGACGCCGTCGATGCTGGCATCCGGCCGCCACGACCGCGGCCACTACCAGGAGATGTGGGCCCAGCTGAAGATCGGCGGCCAGTGGGCCGGCGAGATCTGGAATCGGCGCAAGGACGGCAGCGTCTATCCGGAGTGGCTGTCGATCACCGCGGTCGGCGGCGACCCGGCGGCGCCGGCCCACTACATCGGCCTGTTTTCCGACATCACCGAGCGCAAGGAGGCCGAGGCGCGCATCGAGCACCTGGCCCACCACGACCTGCTCACCGGCCTGCCGAACCGGGCGCTGATGAGCGACCGCCTCGACCACGCCATCAGCCACTGCCGCCGCCAGGACACGATGCTGGCGGTGCTGTTCGTGGACCTGGACCGTTTCAAGGTCATCAACGACACCCTCGGCCACGACGTCGGCGATGCGCTGCTGGTCGAAGCCGCCGAGCGCTGTCGCGAGATCGTGCGCGAGTCGGACACCGTCTCGCGCCAGGGCGACGACGAATTCGTGATCCTGCTGTCCCAGTTGCGCTCGGCCCAGGATGCCCGCCACGTCACGCACAAGCTGATCGATCTACTGTCCCGTCCGTACGCGCTCGGCGATCACGAACTGACCGTGACCGCCAGCATCGGCATCGCCGTCTACCCGGGCGACGGCGACACGGCCTCGGAACTGATGCGCAACGCCGACGGTGCCATGAACCGGGCCAAGGCCGAGGGCCGCAACCGCTTCGAGTTCCATTCGCCCGATCTGAAACAGGACGCCCTCGGCCAGTTGCTGATGGAAAACCAGTTGCGCGGCGCGCTCGAGCGCGACGAACTGCTGCTGTACTACCAGCCCAAGATCTGCGCCCGCAGCGGCCGCTGTACCGGCCTGGAAGCCCTGCTGCGCTGGCAGCATCCGGTCGAAGGCCTGCTGCTGCCGGGCCGCTTCATCCGCAGCGCGGAGAATTGCGGCCTGATCGTGCCGATCGGCGCCTGGGTGGTCGACAAGGTCTGCCGCCAGCTGCGCGCCTGGCTCGACGCCGGCCTTGCACCGCCGCGGGTGGCGGTGAACCTGTCGGCCCACCAGTTCGCCCGGCAGGACGTCGAAAACCTGGTCGCGGCCGCGCTCGAGGCCCACGGCATCCCGGCCGAGCTGCTGGAACTGGAGATCACCGAGACGATGCTGATGCGCAGCCCCGACGAGGCCGCCGCGCTGCTGCGCCGCCTGCGGGCGCGTGGCCTGACCGTCTCGATCGACGATTTCGGCACCGGCTACTCCTCGCTCGGCTACCTGAGGACCTTCCCGGTGCACGAACTGAAGATCGACGCCGGCTTCGTGCGCGGCATCGAACCCAGCGGCGACGACGGCAAGATCGCCAAGGCCATCATCGCGCTGGCCCACGAACTCGGCCTGTCGGTGGTGGCCGAGGGCGTCGAGACCCCCTACCAGCACGAGTTCCTGGTCGAGCACGGCTGCGACCAGTTGCAGGGCTTCCTGTTCGACCGTCCGCTGCCGCCGGGCGATGCGATCAAACACTTCCGCGCTCCGGACGCGGAAACCCCGGCGGTTCCGGCCGACAGCGGGCCGGATTGAAGCCGGCGCCGGCCCGACGAGCGGCGGGCCAAATTGAGGCGGGTCAAGTCGCCTCGCGCCGCTAGGCGCCAGACTGCCGGCTCTGCCGACCGGAGCACGCAGCATGGGATTCCCCGACTTCTACCGCCGCATCCCGCGGCTGGCCCTGATGGATCCGCTGGCCGAGCTGCTCGGCGCCAGCGACGACGGCCGGCTGGCGTACGGCTTCGAGGACGCCGTGCGGCTCACCGGCCATGCCTGCCCGACCGTGGCGATCGCCTACGGCCTGACCGTCAAGGGCATGCAGGCCTTGTTCCCCGACGGCGTGCCGCAGCGCGGCAGCGTCCATGCGCGCTTCGCCGGCGCCTTCGACGAGGGCAGCACCGGCGTCGTCGCCAGCGTCGTCACGCTGCTCACCGGCGCCGCCGGCGAGGGCGGCTTCAAAGGTCTGGGCGGTCGCCATGCGCGCTGCGGCCGCTGCGAGTTCGCAGCGGGCGGCGAGGGCTTCAGCCTGCACCGCGACGGCGGTGCAGGCGTGGCGCTGCAGGGCCGGCTCGAGCGCGTGCCCGCCGACCCGCGGCTGGCCGAACTGCTGCCGCGCTGCGTGGCCGGCGACGCGACTCGCGAGGAGCGGGCCAGCTTGCGCCACATCTGGCAGCGGCGCATCGAACGTCTGCTGGTGGACCACTGGCACGACGAGGACGTCTGGCTGGTGCGCCCGCTGTGAGCGCGGCACCGCGGCCCCGGCCGCTGACATCCTGCGACCTGGCCGCCGCACTGGCCGACGGCTGGCACGTACTGCGCCGCTGCCCGCGCTTCAGCCTGGGCTACGGCGCGCTCTTCACGGTCGCCGGCGGCCTGCTGATCTGGGCCGCGCAAGCCTTCGGCGTGGCGCCGATGGCGCCTGCACTGGCGGGCGGCTTCCTGCTCGTCGGCCCGGCCGCGACGGCCGGCCTGGTCGGCACCGCGCGCCGGCTGCGGCGCGGCGAGGCGCCGAGCATGGGCCGGCTCCTCTCAACGCTGTACGGCGCGCCACGCGGCCTGTGGGCGCTGGCCCTGTTCTGCGTGCTGATCTACTTCATCTGGATCACCGACGCCGGCACGCTGTACAGCATCATGATCGGCGAAGCGCGCAGCGGCCTGGACCAGGCCCTGCCGCTGGCGCCGGATACCGCCCGCTTCCAGCTCTTCTCGGCCGCCACCGGCCTGGTGCTGGCCAGCGTGGTGTTCGCCGTCAGCGTGCACACGGTGCCACTGATGGTCCGCTGCCACACACCGCTGGTCGGGGCCATCATCGCCAGCGTCCGCGCGCTGGCCACGAGCCCGTTGAGCCATGCCGCCTGGGCCCTGACGCTGGCCGCCGGCGTCGCCGTCAGCCTGCTGTTTCCGCCGCTGCTGTGTGCCTCGCTGCCACTGCTCGCCTACGCCGGCGACGCGCTGAGCGAGAGCTGTTTCCCGGATTGCATGGGCGCTCACTGAGCCACGGCATGGGCCGCCCCATGCGCGGCGATCTCGTGCGCGTCTCGCCGGGCAGGATTGCCGGCGATCGAATACTGCCGCGTCGCCAGGCCGCCGTCGGCCAGCAGCAGCGCCAGCGCGCGCAAGGCTATCCCCCCGCGCGGTTTCGAACCGAAGCGCCGGCGCATTGCGGCTCGAACTTTGCGGCGTCGGCCGTGGGCGCTGAAGCGCTTCCGGCCCGATGTTTACGGCGTCGATACGCCGCAGCGCTCGCCCAGCCCGCGCGCGGCCTGGATGCGGTGCGTCGGCGGCGGCCCGCCACCGCGCGCGCGGAACTCCAGCAGGCGTTCGCCGGCACGCAGCACGAGCCGATCCTCGCTCATCAGCTCGATGCGGAGCTCGTCCAGTTGCGGCGGAATGCCGTCCAGGCCCTGTCGCGCGACGGCCTGCCGGTCGTGCAAGGTGATCCGCTCGCCGGCCAGCCGGTAGCGGCCGCGTTCGACCACGCCGTCGGCCCCCGGCGCGCGGCAGGCGTTCAGGAACAGATAGCGCTCGACGCCGAAGTAGATGACGTCCGGGCAGGCCGAGTGGCCGGCCGAGACCCAGCGGGTATGCTCGAGCGGATGGGCATCCGCGCACGGTGACTGCAGGGCGAGCAGCAGCGCGAGGCGGCGGATCGCAGTCCATTTGCCGCCTCCGTGCCGTCCGCCGCCCGCACGCAGCATTCGAGCCTCCCGGCCGCCCCGGCCCTCGCTGGCCCTCGGACGGAGCGCCGGGCGCCCGCCGAGGGTCCGTCGCCTACTGTTGTAGCTCCACACCGCCGCAACCGCCACCGGTTCCGGCTGGCGGCTGCAGTGGCAGAGGCAGTGGTGGCGGTGGCGGTGGCGGTGGCGTCGTCAGAAGGAATAGCTGCTGCCGATCACGGCACTCCAGTGCGCCGTCAACTGCACGCCATTGACGTCCTGGTAGATCGGCCGCTGGTAGTAGCCGTAGACCAGCCAGTTCGGCGCCGCCTGGTAGGCCAGGCCCGGACTGAGCGCGATCGTCTTGCTGCCGCTGTCCTCGGGCTCGGCCTCGTCACCCTTGTCGCGCTCCTTGATGGCGATGTTCAACTGCAGCGGGAAGCTCAGCCGATCGCTCAGCGCCGTCTGCCAGCCCAGGTCGAGGTGGTAGCGATGGCCCGGGCGGAAGTCGTCGTGCTGCTTGCCGGCGATCTGGGCCGAAATACTTGCGAAGGCCTGCGAGCCGCCGTCCAGCTCGCGCCGGTAGTGGGCGCCCAGCAGTAGGTCGGTGGTGCCGCTGCCGGGCTGCAGGCTGCGCTCGGCCAGATCGCCCTCGTCGTTGTCCACCTCGGTGTCGCCGGTCGGCAGCTTCAAGCCGAAGGAGATGCCGAAGCTCTGTTGGTGGCCCGCGACCAGTTCGTGGCGGGCGAGGACGCGCAGGTCGCCGATTTCGGTGAAATCCCAGCTGTCGTGGATGTGCAGCACTTCGCCATCGTGATGATGGTTGTGGATGTGCTGGTGGCTGCGATCGACGATCGGCAGCGTCAGCGCGACGCTCCAGTCGTGGC
>JBNLET010000080.1:0-7490 GCA_050305135.1 Rhodocyclaceae bacterium
TGGCCATCCGCGGCAGGGCCCGCATCGGGCAGTGGAAATCCGCCCGGATGCGGCTCGGGCGGTCGCAGCGCTCCACTCCCGCGACGCCCTCGACCGCCGCCATCAGCGTGCGCAGCGGTTCCGGCGCGCGTACCACGATGCGGGCGCCCAGGCCCGCCAGCAGCGGTGCGTAGCGGCAGAACTGGATCGCGTCGGCGGCGTCGGTGGTGTGCAGCAATAGCGTCTTGCCGTCCGGCGTCTCGCCGCGCCAGCGCGGGCAGTTCAACTGGCGCGCTTCGGGTTCGCCGTCGTCGATCAGGGCCCAGCCTTCTTCGCGGCGCCCGAGTGCCAGCAGCGTGCGGCCGTGTTCGACCAGTTGCCGGCGATCGTCCGGCTTCAGCGCGCGCGCGCAGCGATGGGCTTCCTCGGCGTCCGCCAGGGCGCCCTGCGCGCGCAACGCGATCGCGATCTGCGCCATCGCCTCCGGCTGGGCGGGGTCGAACGACAGCGCGCTGCGCGCGGCGGCCAGCGCCTCGTCGCTGCGCCCGGTGTCGTTGAGGACGCGGGACAAGGTGGCGAGCGCGTTGGCATGGCCGGAATCGATGCGCAGTGCCAGCCGGCACAGGGCTTCGGCCTCGCCGCGGCCGCTGCGTGCCAGCGCCACCTCGGCCAGCGCGGTCAGCACCTCGGCGCCGGCCTTGATGCCCCGGCTCTGCTCGAGTGCGGCGGCGGCCTCGCCGGCGCGCCCGATGCGCAGCAGCAGGCGCCCCTTGCGCAGAGGATGGGCGGCGTTGTCGGGTTCGAGCTGCTGCGCCTCGTCGAAGTGCAGCAAGGCTTCGTCGTGCAGGCCGGCGCGGGCGCAGACGCGGGCCAGGCTGGCGTGGGCGTCGGCCGACTCGGGCTGCAGTTCGAGCGCCCGCCGGATGTGGCCGAGGGCCGCATCGGCCCGGCCGCGGGCCAGCAGCGCCAGGCCCAGGTTGCGGTTCAGCGCCGCGCTGTTGGGCGCTTTTTCGAGCGCGCGGGCAAAGCTCGCCTCGGCATCCGCCAGGCGTCCGACGCGACGGTGCAGCACGCCCAGCAGGTTCAGTGCGGCGGGGTCGCCCGGACGCGCCTGCAGCGCCGCCGTGCAATGGCGCCTGGCGGCGGCGAGGTCGCCGCTGCGCAAGGCCTGCTGGCAGAGTTTCACTTCGTTGGCGCTGTCCATCCCGGCCTTTCGTCCGTTTCCGGCGGACTCCTGCGCCCGCCCCGCACGCGCGGCGGGCCAGGCGTGCCGGGCGGAGCCGCTTCAAGGAGGGGGATGCTAGCGCCTCGGCGGCCGCTCTGGCCAGCGGCGACACGCAATTCTGCGCTTTTCGCCGCCTTTGCGGTGCCGATCAGTCGATGAACGAGCGGATCAGGTGCATGAGCAGCAGTGCCAGGCTCAGCAACTGCCAGAAGCGGACCGGATGGCGCTCGAGCAGCGGCTGGCGCCGGATGCGGGCCTCGAGGGTGGGATTGGGGCGCGTGAAATCCTGCAGGAATTCGCCCAGCGCATCGTGCCGGTAGCGCGGGTTCGGGCTCAAGGCCTTGCGCAGGCAGCCCTCGGTCCACAGCGGCAGGTCGCGCCGCCGCTGCAGCGCCGGAACGTAGCGCAGCTCGCCGTAGTGGGCGATGCTGACCCGCTTTACCGCCGGCTCGGGGAAGGGCAGCTGGCCGGTGATCATCTCGTAGCAGATCACCGCCAGCGAGAACAGGTCGGAGCGGAAGCTGCCGGGTTCGCCCATCAGGTATTCGGGCGCGACGTAGTTGACGCTGCCCTGCGGCACCGATTTCTCAAGCGGCGAGGCGATCTCGTCGGCGCCGGCGATCATCACGGTGCCGAAGTCCAGGATCTTCACCCGGCCGTCGCGGTCGATCATGATGTTCTCGGGCTTCAGGTCCTGGTGCACCATCTCGGCGCGCTGGAAGGCGCGCAGGCCCGCCACGGCCTGGCGCACGATGTCGCGCACCGCGTCGAGCGGCGGATTCGGGTGGTCCTGCATCCACTCGCGCAGGTTGCGGCCCTCGATGTGCTCGCCCAGGTAGTACATGAAGTTCTTCGGCCGCGGCGGGGCATAGGTCTTCATGACGTTCGGGTGGTCGATGCGCTGGCCGACCCAGTCCTCGCGGATGAAGCCGTCCAGGTAGATCGCGTCTTCGGCGAAGTTCTCGGACGGCGCCTTCAGCACGTAGCGCTTTCCGCTCTCCTCGTCGCGCACCAGGTACATGTGGCTGCGGTTGCCGGAGAAGATCACGTCCAGCACGCGGTAGCCGTCGATGCGGTTGCCGGCCTCCAGCGCCGGCGGGATCGGCAGCCGGGTCAGGCGGCGGTGGGTCTCCTCGATCGATTCCTGCGGCAGCCGGTCGACGACCACGATCAGCGCCGACAGGTTGTCGTCCGAGCCGGCCGCCAGCGCCGCCTCGACGATGCGGCGGGCGGCGGCCTCGGGCGCTGCGACCGCGTCGCACAGCAGGGTGGTCAGCTCGGGCGGCGGCAGGAAGCCATGCACGCCGTCGGTGGTGAGCAGCAACAGGTCGCCCTCGGCCAGTTCGGCGGTCAGGTAGTCCACCTCCAGGTGGCTGTCGGCGCCCAGCGCGCGGGCCAGGAACTGGCGTCCGCCCTCGTTGCGCACGTGGTCGCGCGTGAGCTGGGCCAGCGTGTCGCCCGAGAGGTGGTGGACGCGCGAGTCGCCGGCGTGGAAGCAGTGCAGCGTGTTGGACTTGACGACGGCCGCCGAGAATGTGGTCAGCGCGCTGTCCGAGTGGCCGATGCGGCCGGCGTTGTGCTGGTGCAGCCAGTCGTTCAGGCTCTTCAGCACGCGCGCCGCCGAGTTGCGCACGCTCCAGTTGGGCGGCGTCGCGTAGTAGTCGGTGGCGAACACCGTGGCCGCCATCTGGCTCGCCTGCTGGGCGTCCACCGCGCTGCTGACGCCGTCGCAGATCACTGCCACGGCGCCTTTCAGCTCGCGCTCGGCACCGTCCGGCAGGTGGGCCGCGAAGGCGTCCTGGTTCTCGGCCTTGCGGCCGGCCGTCGAATGGCCGCCGAAGCGGACTTGAAGCTTGCTGCTCATGCTGCTGCGGTCTTCTCCACGCGACGAGGGGCCGGCGTCGGCCGGCCCCATGCTGCGTTCGAACTGCGGCGGCGCGGGACGGGCCGCGGCCCGCCGTCCGCTCAGGTCACGCTGATCAGCTCGACGCTGCCGTCTTCCTTCACTTCGGCCATGTGGCCCTGCGGCTCTTCCATCATCAGCAGCGTCAGGAAGCCCAGCACCGCGGTCAGCGCGATGACGCCGAAGAACACCTCGTAGCTGACGAAGGACAGCACGGTAAGGTATACCACCGCGCCGACGTTGCCGTAGGCGCCGTTCATGCCGGCGATCTGGCCGGTCAGGCGGCGCTTGATCAGCGGCACCACCGCGAACACCGCGCCTTCGCCGGCCTGCACGAAGAACGAGCAGGCCATCGCCACCAGCACCGCCAGCCACACCGGCCAGCTCGAGTTGGTCATCGCCATCAGCGCGTAGCCGGCGGCCAGGCCGGCGGTCAGGATCAACAGCGTCTTCTTGCGGCCGAAGCGGTCCGAGATCCAGCCGCCGCCGGGGCGCGACATCAGGTTCATGAAGGCGTAGGCGGAGGCCACCAGGCCGGCCTTGACCGGATCGAGCTCGAAGGTCTCGGCGAAGAACAGCGGCAGCATCGACACCACCGCCAGCTCGGAGCCGAAGGTGGCGAAGTACAGCACGTTCAACACGGCGACCTGCTTGAACCTGTAGCGGTGCATCTCCGGCACCGGGGCATGGAAGATCTCGTGGTTGACCCGGTAGGCGCTGTAGCAGTCGTACGCGAAGATCGCCGCCAGAGCGGCGTAGATGGCCAGCGTGGCGGCCTCTGGGATCAGCTTCACGCCGGCCGGCGAGAGCTTCCAGGCCAGCAGCGCCAGCGCCGCGTACATCGGGATCTTCATCAGCAGCAGGAAGACGAAGTCGCCGACGCTGGTCACCTCCAGGCCGCCGCTCTTCTTCGGCTTGAAATAGGTGGAGCCCTTCGGCGTGTCGGACACGTTGAAGTACCAGACCGCGGAGAAGGCCAGGCAGATCACGCCGCTCAGGCCGATCGCGTAGCGCCAGCCGTCCTCTCCGCCGAAGACCAGCGCCAGGCTGGGCAGCAGCATCGCCGCGGCGGCCGAGCCGAAGTTGCCCCAGCCGCCGTAGATGCCTTCGGCGGTGCCCAGCTCGTTGGCCGGGAACCACTCGCTGACCATGCGGATGCCGATCACGAAGCCGGCGCCGACGAAGCCGAGCAGGAAGCGCGCGATCGCCGCCTGGGTGAAGTCGTCGGCGAACGCGAACATCAGGCAGGGGATGCTGGAGACGAACAGCAGACCGGCGTAGGCCAGCTTGGGGCCGAACTTGTCGGTCACCATGCCGATCAGGATGCGCGCCGGGATCGTCAGCGCGACGTTGAGGATCAGCAGCGTCTTGACCTGGGCCTTGTCGAGGCCCAGCGAAGCCGCGATGGCGGCCAGCAGCGGGGCGTGGTTGAACCACACCACGAAGGTGATGAAGAAGGCGATCCACGACATGTGGAGGATCTTCATCTTGCCGGTGAAGGACAGCAGATTGAATCCCTTGGCGTTGTTCATGACGGTTTCCTCAGTAGGGCGGTCGGGCCCCGCGCAGGCACGAGCGCGGCCCCGGGCTTGCGCCCGGTGGCGTGCGCCGCGCGCGGGCGGCCGTCCGAAAATTCGCTTCAGAGTTGCAGGAAGACCACGCCTTGCTCGACCTTGGCCGAGAACGGGCGGCTGCAGCCGACGTCCGGGGCGACCGCCTGGCCGTCCTCGAACTGGATCTTCCAGTTGTGCAGCGGGCAGGTGACGCTGCGCCCATGGACGATGCCCTGCGACAGCGGGCCGCCCTTGTGCGGGCACTTGTCGTGCAGTGCGAAGACCTCGTCGTCGGCGCTGCGGAAGACCGCGATGTCGCCGTGGCGGGTGCCCTTGAGCACCCGCGAGCCCAGCCGCGGGATCTCGTCGAGCCGGCACAGGCGCTTCCATTCGATGTCGGTGTCGATCATTGCTGCATCCATGTCAGGCCTCCCCGCAGCGCGCGAAGAGGCGTATTTCGTCGGCGTCGTCCGGCTCGCGGCGTGGTGCGATGCCCCAGTCTTCCCATTCGCTCATGTCGGCCTCCTCAGATCGTCAGCGGCTCGAAGGCCTGGCGCAGCTCGGGCTGTTCGGCCCGCTCCTGCCAGGGATCGGCGTAGCCCTGCAGCGCGAACAGCAGGCGCTCGTACAAGGCCTTGCGGTTGTCGGCGTCGTCGAGCACCCGCTTCTTGACGTGGTCGAGGCCGACCCGGCCGATGTAGTGCACGGTGCGCTCGAGGTAGTAGCCCTCTTCGCGATAGAGCTGCAGGAAGGCGCCGGAGATCTCCATCACCTCCTGCTCGGTCTTGGCCTTGCAGAAGAACTGGGCGACCTCGGTCTTGATGCCGCCGTTGCCGGCGACGTAGATCTCGTAGCCCGAGTCGACGCCGATCACGCCGATGTCCTTGATGCCGGCCTCGGCACAGTTGCGCGGGCAGCCGGAGACCGCCAGCTTGACCTTGTGCGGCGACCACATGCCGAACAGCATCTTTTCCAGCTTGACCCCCAGGCTCATCGACAACTGGGTGCCGAAGCGGCAGTGCTCGGCGCCGACGCAGGTCTTGACGGTGCGGATCGACTTGCCGTAGGCGTGGCCCGACACCATGCCGGCCTTGCCGAGGTCGTGCCAGATCAGCGGCAGGTCTTCCTTCTTGACGCCCAAGAGGTCGATGCGCTGACCGCCCGTGACCTTGACGGTCGGCACCCGGTACTTCTCGGCCGCGTCGGCGATCGCGCGCAGTTCGTCGGGGGTCGTCAGTCCGCCCCACATCCGCGGCACCACCGAGTAGCTGCCGTCCTTCTGGATGTTGGCGTGGGCGCGCTCGTTGATGAAGCGGCTCTGCGCATCGTCGATCGCCTCGTGGGACCAGGTCGAGACGCAGTAGTAGTTCAGCGCCGGGCGGCAGCTGGCGCAGCCGTTCGGCGTCTTCCATTCCATGAAGTCCATCGCCTGCTGCGCCGACAGCAGCCTGTGCTCGCGGATCGCCTTGCGCACCTCGCCGTGGGAGCGGTCGGTACAGCCGCACACCGCCTTGTTGCTGGCGTCGGCCGGCTCGTAGGCGCCGCCCACCGTCGAGGCCAGGATCTGTTCCACCAGCCCGGTGCAGGAACCGCAGGAGCTCGAGGCCTTGGTGTGCTTGCGCACGTCGTCGAGCGTGAACAGGCCGTGCTCCTTGATGGCCTTGACGATGGTGCCCTTGCACACGCCGTTGCAGCCGCACACCTCGGCTTCGTCGGACATCGTCGCGGCGAGGTTGGCACCCTTGTGGCCGGTGTCGCCGAGGTGACTGTTGCCGAACAGCAGGTGGTCGCGGATGTCCGAGACGTCCTGGCCGCCCTTCAGCATCTGGAAATACCAGGCGCCGTCCTTGGTGTCGCCGTACATGACGGCGCCGACGATCTGGTCGTCCTTCAGCACGACGCGCTTGTAGACCCCCGCGCCCGGATCGTGCAGCACGATGTCCTCGGTACCTTCGCCGCCCATGAAGTTGCCGGCCGAGAAGACGTCGATGCCGGTCACCTTGAGCTTGGTCGAGGTCACCGAGCCCTTGTACTGGCCGATGCCGAACATCGCCAGGTGGTTGGCGCACACCTTGGCCTGCTCGAACAGCGGCGCCACCAGGCCGTAGGCGATGCCGCGATGGCTGGCACATTCGCCGACCGCGTAGATGCGCGGGTCGTAGGTCTGCAGCGTGTCGTTGACGACGATGCCGCGTTCGCAGTGCAGGCCGGCCGATTCGGCCAGCGCGGTGTTCGGCCGGATGCCGGCGGCCATCACCACCAGGTCGGCCGGAATCGTGCTGCCGTCCTTGAACCTGACCGCCGCCACGCGGCCCGACTCGCCCGCCACCAGTTCGGCGCTCTGCGCCGGCAGCCTGAACTTCAGCCCCTTCGCTTCGAGCGACTTCTGCAGCAGGTCGGCCGCGGTCTTGTCGAGCTGGCGCTCCATGATCCAGTCGGCGATATGCACCACGGTCACGTCCATGCCGCGCAGCGCCAGGCCGTTGGCCGCTTCCAGGCCGAGCAGGCCGGCGCCGACGACGACCGCGTGCTTGTGATGGGTGGCGGCCTCGATCATCGCGTCGGTGTCGGCGATGTCGCGGTAGCCGATCACGCCCGGCAGGTCCTTGCCCGGGATCGGCAGGATGAACGGATTCGAGCCGGTGGCCAGCAGCAGCCGGTCGTACTCGCGCACGGTGCCGTCCTCGGCGATCACCTTGCGCCCCATGCGATCGATCTTGGCGATCCTGTTGCCCAGATGCAGCTCGATGTTGTTGTCGATGTACCACTGGCGATCGTTCAGGATGATGTCCTGGATCGTCATTTCGCCGGCCAGCACCGGCGACAGCAG
>JBNLET010000081.1:0-8741 GCA_050305135.1 Rhodocyclaceae bacterium
GATAACGCCATTAGCATACTAACTCTGCTGATTCGATCGTCATCTGTCTGACGCTATCTCAAGCTCATGACCTTGTCAAACGAAACCGAGGCGGCTCGCCGCTTCTGGGCCAAGTATCGAAATTTATTGAAGAAATCGGGCGTTCACGAGCGCGCGCTGGACTGGCTCGTGCGCCACGCCGAGGCCTACCTCGAGCACCTGCAAGGTCGGCGGCTGGTGCATCAGTCGGTGGCCGGCGTTGAGGCTTGGCTTGCGGATCGAGGCAGGATAGGCGGCATGCAGGCGTGGCAATTCGCGCAGGTCGTCGATGCGGTGCGCTATCTCTTCGTGCTGATCGAATCGCCGGTGGCTTCGCAGGTGGACTGGCGGTACTGGCGCGAGGCGGCGACGACGCTGGCACCGGATCATCCGAGCGTCGCGCGACAGCAAGGGGTCGTGAAGGCGGCGTCGAGCGCGGCGGGTGCGGAGGGTGGCGAATATGCCGATCCGCTCGCGCGCCTGATCGCGGTGATTCGCCAGCGCAATTATTCGATTCGAACCGAACAGGCGTATCGCGGCTGGGTGGAGCAAAGAAGATCAAGGGTCAGGTCTCGCCTTGTATCTTTCATCTCCTTCGCCTACCCTTCAACTCATGGCCCGACCGCTCCGCATCGAATTCCCTGGCGCGCTCTATCACGTCACGTCGCGCGGTGACCGGCGTGAGCCGATCTTCGATGACACGAAATGAGGGGTCTTGATATGCACCATAGGCAAACTGCCGATCCGTCCGGCCGTCGCCAATCGACACGCAGGCACGTGCGATCGTTGGCGCTCGCGACCTGGCAGTCCGCGCCTTTCGGCCAACGGACGCCCGCCCCGGAGCACGTCGGGTATCAGGGACGTCACGGTCGAAGCCAGCAAAGTGGCATCACGGAGTCGTGCCTCGTCAAGCCGACGGCGGTGACATTGCCGGCAGTCTTCCCACCGCGGCGGAAAGGGCGCGCCAACACCGCGGCCCAGCACCGCGAGCCGCGCATGGTGGCGCGCGGCGAGTGTCCGTTCCACAAGGTCGGCGCGGTGTTGCGCGGCAAGGCCGGCGGCGGGCAGCAGCGGGTCGGGTAGGCCGCTACAGCGCGAGGTACTGTCGTACCAGCTCGGGGCGGGCCGAGAGTTCCCTCGACGCCCCCTGGTAGACCACCTGCCCCTTGACCAGCACGACAGCGCGGTGGGTGGCGGCGGTCACCGCCGCATAGTCCTTGTCGACGATCACGGTCGCCATGCTGGATTTGCAGATCTCGCGCACGATCATCCAGATCTCCAGCGCTACCAGCGGTGCCAGCCCCTCGGTCGCCTCGTCCAGGATCAACAGGTTCGGGTTGGTCATCAGCGCGCGGCCGATGGTCAGCATCTGCTGCTCGCCGCCGGAGAGCTGGCCGCCGCCGTGGCGCAGGCGTTCGGACAGGCGCGGGAAGGTCTCCATGACGCGCTCGAAGGTCCATTCGCGGCGGCCGTCGAGCCCCGGGCGGGCGGCCATCTCGAGGTTTTCGCGCACCGTCAGGTTGGGAAAGATGCCGCGCCCCTCCGGCACGTAGGCGATGCCGCGCCGCGCGATGCGATGGGTCGGCTGCCCGGTCACGTCCTCGCCGCGCACCAGGATCCGCCCCTGCCGCGCCGGCACGATGCCGAGCATGCTGCGGATCAGCGTGCTCTTGCCCATGCCGTTGCGGCCCATCAGCGCAACCGATTCGCCGGCGGCGACGTGGAAGTCGACGCCGTGCAGGATGTGGCTGCGGCCGTAGTAGACCTGCAGCGTCTTCGCTTCGAGCAATGGCTCAGCCATGGCCCGCGCCTCGGCGGTCACCTCCGCACGACCGCTCGCCGGCGCCGATGACGCCGGCCGCCCTATGCCGCTTCGCGCGCGCCATCAACGCAGCTTGAACCGCTGCAGTTTCCCGGTCGCGGTGCGCGGCAGGCTGTCCTTGAACTCGATCCAGCGCGGGTACTTGAACGGTGCCAGCCGCGCCTTGACGAACTGCTTCAACCGCTCGGCCAGTTCGGGCGTCGGCTTGCGGCCATCCTTCAATACCAGGTAGGCGGCCGGCTTGATCAGCCCGCCCTCGTCCGGCCGGCCCACCACCGCTGCTTCGAGCACGTCCTCGTGGGTCATCAGCGCCGCCTCGACCTCGGTCGGCGAGACGTAGATGCCGCCCACCTTGAGCATGTCGTCGCCGCGTCCGGCGTAGATGAAATAGCCGTCCTCGGTCTCGCTGAACTTGTCGCCGGTGTGGGTCCAGGCGCCGCGGAAGGTGTCCTTGCTCTTGGCGCGGTTGTTCCAGTAGGCGGCGGCGGAGCTCGGGCCGGAGACCTCGAGCGTGCCGATCTCGCCGGGCGCGAGGACGTTGCCGTCGTCGTCCACGATGCGCACCCGGTAGCCGGGCAGCGGCTTGCCGGTGGTGCCGTAGCGCACCTCGCCGGCGCGGTTGCTCATGAAGATGTGCAGCATTTCGGTCGAGCCGATGCCGTCCAGGATGTCCACGCCGAAGCGCGCCGACCACTGGCGGCCGAGCTCGTCGGGCAGCGCCTCGCCGGCCGAGGTGCAGCAGCGCATCCGCAGCTCTTCGCCGCGCGGGCAGTCCGGATGGGCCAGCATCATGCCGAACAGCGTCGGCACGCCGTAGAAGACGCTCGGCTGGTGTTCGCGCAGGCGCTTGAAGACGGCCTCGGCGGTCGGCCGCTCGGCCATCAGCACCGTGGTCGCACCGACCGACAGCGGGAAGGTCAGGCCGTTGCCGAGACCGTAGGCGAAGAACAGCTTGGCGGCCGAGAAGACGACGTCGTCCTCGCTCAGGCCGAGGGTCGGGATGGCGTACAGCTCGGCGGTGTTGACGAGGTTCGAATGGACATGCACGGTGCCCTTCGGCTTACCGGTCGAGCCGGACGAGTAGAGCCAGAAACAGGGCTCGTCGGCGACCGTCTCGGCCGGGCGCCGCTCGTCGGAGGCGGCGGCCATGATCTCGTCGAGCTGCTGATGGCCATCGACGGCGCCGCCCGAGATGACGATGCGTTCGAGCGTCGGCACGTCGCCGATGATCTCGGCGAAATTCGGCCACAGCAGATGCGACACGACCAGCGTCGTGGCCCGGCTGTCGCGCAGCATGTACTGGTAGTCGGCCGGCGTCAGCAAGGTGTTGACCGCCACCGGCACGATGCCGGCCTTGATCGCGCCGAGAAAGCAGGTCGGGAAGTCGATCGTGTCGAGCAGGCACAGCAGCACCCGATCTTCGCGCCGCGCGCCGAGGCTCTGCAGCGCGTTGGCGAAGCGGTTCACGCGTGCCGCCAGTTCGTCGTAGGTGTATCGGCCCTGGTCGTCGATGTAGGCGACCTTGCCGCCGCGCCCGGCGTCCAGGTTGCGCTGGATCAGGTCGTGCGCGGCATTGTATTCGCTCGGAATGCTCGGCTCGGGCGGCGAAGCTTCCCTTCTCGGCTTGCTCAGATGCACCATGGTCTCCTCCACTACGCGGCTGGCTTATTCGGCGCCGATGCGCCGCTTGAATTCGGAAAGGGGCAGCACCTCGGGCTCGCGACATCGTCGCCGTCCGGGTTCCGGCGCGCTCAGCGGCACGCAGGGCACCATCGCGCGGCGCGAGTCGAGGCATAGCTGCTGATAGGTCGCGGTCGCCTGCCCCTTCCAGGCGATCTCTTCGTCGGAGAGGCTGCGCACCACCTTGGCCGGCACGCCGACCACCAGGCTGCGCGGCGGGATCTCGCTTTGCGCCGGCACGAAGGCCGAGGCGGCGATGATCGAGGATTCGCCGATCACGGCCTTGTCCATCACCACCGCGTTCATCCCGACCATCACGTTCCTGTGCAGCGTGCAGGCGTGGACGATCGCACCGTGGCCGATGTGACCGAGTTCCGCGATGACGGTATCGGTACGCGGAAAGCCGTGCACCACGACGGTGTCCTGGATGTTGGCGCCCTCGCCGACGATGATCCGGCCGAGGTCGCCGCGCAGCGAGGCACAAGGCGCGACGTAGACGCCGGGCCCGATGACGACGTCGCCGATCACCACCGCGCTGGGGTGCACGAAGGCGCTCGGGTCGATTACCGGCACGACGCCGTCGTAGGAATAGATCTGTGCCATCGGGCTCCTCAGTAGATCGTCATGCCACCGTCGGCGGCCAGGATCTGGCCGGTGACGTAGGCGGAGGCATCGGATGCGAAGAAGACGAAGACCGGCGCGACTTCGTCCGGCTCGGCCCAGCGCCCGAGCGGGATGCGCTCGAGGTACTTGTCCTTGAAACGATCGTCGGTGCGGATCGTCTCGGTCATCGGCGTCGCCGCACCGGGCGCGATGGCGTTGGCGGTGATGTTGTAGCGCGCCAGTTCCTTGGCGGCGCTCTTGGTCATGCCGAGCACGCCGGCCTTGGCGGCGCTGTAGTTGATCTGGCCGATCGTGCCGAGCACGCCGGCCGCCGAGGTGACGAAGATGATGCGCCCGTAGCGCCGCTCGATCATGCCGTCGGCCACCGCCTGCAGGCAATTGAAACCGCCGGTCAGATGCACCGCCAGCACCTGCTGCCACTGCTCCGGGCTCATCTTGTGGAGCATCGCGGTGCGCGTGATGCCGGCGTTGTTCACCAGGATGTCGACCCGCCCCCAGTGCTCGCTGACCTGCGCCACCATGGCCTGCACCTGCTCGCGATCGGCCACGTCGCAGCCGACGCCGATCGCCTTGCCGCCATCCACCAGGATGCGCACCGCGGCCCGCTCGGCCGCCTCGGCATCCCGGTCGACGATCGCCACCCTGGCGCCTTCGCGTGCATAGGCGCGTGCCACGCTCTCGCCGATGCCCTGCGCACCGCCGGTGACGATCGCAATCCTGTCCTTGAGCTGCATGCCCACAACCTCGCTCGATTCGAAAAAAAGGGCGGGGGAGCGATGGATGACCCAAAGCCCCCCCGAAACGGGAGGTGTCGGATCAGCGCGGCCCGGCCAGCACCTGCTCGGCGAAGTCCTCGTCGAACGGTGCGCCCTCGGCCACCAACTGACGATAGCGCACGAAGTCGATGACGTCCTTGCCGGTCGTCTTCTTCGAGTCGAAGGCGTTGAAGCCGAGCCAGGCCTCGTGGTTCATGTTGGCCGCCAGCCAGTGGCGGTTGGCGAGCTTGAATTGGTCCCAGAAGAACTTCTTCTTGCCGCGGATGCCGTCGATGGACTTCATCAGGCAGTGCGGGAACAGGTTCGTGAACTTCCACAACAGCTCGTCCACCGCCTCGTCGAGGCGCGAGAAGTCGGTGCTGCACTGGGCCATCAGTTCCTTGGCGGCCTTGATCCGGTCGGAGGGCACCGATTCGCCATAGACGATCTCGCCGTCCTCCAGGTAGCTGTCGGTTCGCACCAGCGGGTTCCTGACCCAGGCGCCGTCCTTCTTCAGCACCGGCACGACCTTGGTGACCAGGTTCTTGGCCTTCATCTTGTAGGCGCTCCAGGTCTCGCAGGAGACGCAGTTGTACATCGCGTCCTCCATGTTCAGCATCCACGGCAGGAAGTCGGTCGAGCCGCCGTCCGGCGCGCTGCCGTGCTTCGGGCCGGCCTGGCCGAAGATCGCCATGTCCGAGGTCACGGTCAGGTCGGTGGCCATGCCGATCTCCTGCCCGCCGGCCACGCGCATGCCGTTCACGCGGCAGATGGTCGGCTTCTTGCAGTTCAGGATGCCGTCCACCATGGCGTTGAACAGATCCATGTACTCGCCGTACTCGTTCGGCCGGCGCGAATAGTAGGCGGCGTATTCGGCGGTGTTGCCGCCGGTGCAGAAGGCCTTGTCGCCGACCGCCGTGAACACCGCCGCCACGACCGAGCGGTCGCCCGAGGCGCGCTGGAAGCCGGCGATCACCGCCTTCACCATCTCGGTGGTGTAGGAGTTGTACTGGGCCGGGTTGTTGAGGATGATCCAGGCCGAAAAGAGTCCCGCCACCGCATTGCCCTGCGGGTCCCTGACCGGGCGCTTTTCATAGATCACGGAAGGCGCGTCGGCGCCGAAGTGCTCCTCGCCCAGCAGGGCGTGGTCCTTGAGTTTGTTGTCGCGGCGCAGCCAATCGAGTGCCATCTGTTCGTCTCCGGTTCAGTTGAAATCGGGCGTCAGGATGACGCGCCGCTTGAGTTGTCCGTGGTGGGCCTGTTCGAACACCTCGGCGATCTGGCTCATCGGCCGGGTCTCGACGAAGGGGCCGAGCTGGATGCGGCCGTCGAGGCACATCTCCAGCACCGCCGGATACTTGTCCGGCGTGCAGCCCCAGGTGCCGATGATCTCGGCGTCGAAGGCCATCAACTTGGAGAGCATGTAGCGGGTCTCGGCGGTGCCGTAGCCCACCACCACCAGCGTGCCGACGAAGGACAGCAGGCCCAGCGCGGTCTCCTGGCCGGGCTGGCTGCCGGTGCATTCGAAGATCTTCCAGCCGGTGTTGGCCGACACGCCGGCCTCCTTCGCGAAGCCCTTGAAGGCGTTCTTCACCGCCTTGGCGTCGAGGCCGCTCGAATTCAGCGTGAAGTCGGCGCCGTAGTCCTTCATGCGCGCGAGCTTTTCCTCGTTGATGTCGATGCCGACCACCACCTCGGCGCCCATGCCCTTGGCCACCTGCACCATGAAGCTGCCGACGCCGCCGGCGGCACCGACCACCACCACCCGATCGCCCTCGCCGAGGCGCGCACGCACCGCCGCCTGGTAGGGCGTGGTGACCGCGTCGGCGATCACCGCCAGGTGTTCGAGCGGCGTGCCGTTGCGATTGTCCACCGCGCACAGGAACTTGGCCGGCGCCACGATGTGGCTCGAATAGCCGCCGTAGATGCCCATCGAGTTGCCCGGCATCTTCTGCGCCAGGCAACGGTTGCCGCGACCGGACTGGCACAGATCGCACTCGCCGCAGGGGATCACCGCCGGGATCACCACCTCCTTGCCGATCCACTCGGCATCGCCGCCGACCACCCGCCCGCTGATCTCGTGGCCGAGCGACAGCGGCGGCTCCTGCACCGTCGGCACGCCCATGTAGAAATAGGAAAGATCGGTATGGCAGACGCCGCAGCCGGCAATCTCGACCACCACCTCGCCGGGCGCGAGCGCCGGCATCGGGATGCGGGTGCGCTCCAGGCGGCCGGGCTCGGCCATCTGCCAGGTATCGATGTATTCAGGGATCACGTCTCGTCTCCGTCCTCGGTGTATTCGTTCTCGGTATCAGGTGTTGCGCCACACCGGCGAGCGCTTCTCGAGGAAGGCGGCGAGGCCCTCCCTGGCGTCGTCGGTGGCCATCAGTTCCTTCAGGTAGATCGACTCGGCGGCATCCAGCGCGGCACCGAACGGCTTGCCGGCGGCTTCGCGGATGGCCTTGCGGGTGGACACCAGCGCCGCCCTCGACAGCGCCAGGAACGGCGCCGCGAAGGCCGCCGCGTCGGCGGCGAAGGTCTCGCGCGGGAAGACGCGGTTCACGAGGCCGATCTGCAGCGCCTCTTCGGCCTTCAGGTTCTCGCCGCCGAGCAGGATCTCCATCGCGCGCGCCGGGGCTACCCGCCGCGGCAGCAGCACCGCCGCCACCGGCGGGAACACCGCCAGCTTGATCTCGGGCTGGCCGAACTTGGCGCCCGCCGCGGCCACCACCATGTCGCAGCCGATCGCGAGCTCCATGCCGCCGCCGAGCGCGGCGCCGTTCACGGCCGCCAGCGTCGGCACCGGCATGCACTGCAGGCGGCGGAAGATGCCGTGGAAGACCTCGATCATGCGGTCCACCTTGTCCGGCGTGTGGTCGGCCACCTCGACGCCGGCCGAGAAGGCCTTGTCGCCGACGCCGGTCACCATCAAGAGCTTCACCGAGTCGTCGGCGAGGCAGCGGTCGAGCGCGTCGTTCAGCTCTTCCATGGTCGGAATGTCGAGCACGTTGAACGGCGGCCGGTCGATGGCGAGCCGTGCGAGCCCGCCTTCTACGCCGTACTGGATGAACTGGTAATCCGCCATGAATCCTCCGCGTGTCGTGTGCGGCGCCGCTGTCGGCGCCGCTGCTGGTCGTTCAGCCCTGCTCCCTGCACTGCAAGCGGTACGGGCAGGGGGTATCGCAGTCGGCGCAGCACACCTCGCCGTCCTCGCAGATGTGCCACAGGTCGGCCCCGCACACCGGGCAGCGGCACAGCGGCGGCCGCGCGGCGGGTTCGGCGCCGCGCAGCTCGGCCCACAGATCGATCACTTGCCCCATTGCCGTGCTCCTCAGAACAGGTCGTCGAGTTCGTCCGCGCCGCCGCCCGGCATCTTTCCGTACTGCTGCAGGTAGGCCTGGATCATCTGGCTCTCGCGCGAGGTGTAGAGCGCCGCCTCCTCGAAGACGAAGAAGCGCGCCTCGGAGCCCGCTTCGAGCTGCTCCTCGAGGCCTTCGCGCAGGTTCTCGACGCCCTTGATCGCGAGCACTTCCTTGTCCGCGTCGAGCAGCTGGAACACGCCGGCCTCGGTGCTCACCGCGGCGATCGCCTCGGCCGTGAACTCCAGCCACTCCTCGGGCGGCAACACCGAGTCGGTGATGCGGGGCGCGAGGTTGCACTTCAGGCAGCGGCCCGCCTCGGCGCGCGCGCCGGCATCGTCGAAGCCTTTCTCGACCTCGTCCCAGCCGGTGCGGGCCGCTGGCGCGAGCATGATCGGGTGGATCTTGTGGCGCTGGTTGAAGCCGTCCTCGCGACCCAGATGGGGCGAGGTCTGCCAGCCCTCGGGCAGCAGCGTCTCCTCG
>JBNLET010000082.1:0-7611 GCA_050305135.1 Rhodocyclaceae bacterium
CCCCTGCTCGCACACCACGCAGGAAGCCACGGTGGCCTCGCCCATGGTGTGGCTGATGTCGAAGCACTCGATGCGCTGCGGCGCCTCGCCGAGATCGAGCGCGTCCTTCAGCGCCTCCAGCCGCATCTCGCTGCGCCCGGCATCGGCCAACCGCGCCGCCAGCGCCAGCTCGGCGTTCCGGCGCGCCATCTCGATCCAGCCCCGGTCGGTCTCGAAGCGCGCCGCGGCGACGCCCGGCGGGCTCTCCAGCACCTCGGCGAGCACCGCCCGCAAGGCCTCGGCTTCGCCCTCGACGACGATCCGGGCCGGCACCGGATGGAGCTCGTAGTGCTGCTCGGCGAACGCCAGCAGCGCTTCCAGCGCATCGCAGCCGGCCGCATGGGCGGGGAATTGGGGTCGGTCGCCGAGGTGGCGTCCGCCCCTCACCATGGCCAGATTGACGCACACGGTAGCGCCCCGCTCGATCGCCACCAGCACGTCCACGTCGACGTCCTTGCGGCTGTCCACGTACTGCCGATGCAAGACCTTCTGCAGCGAGCGGATCTGGTCGCGCAGCGCGGCGGCCTGCTCGAAGGCCAGCGCCTCGGCCGCAGCCGCCATGCGGTGGCTGAGATCGTCGATGACGTCCGAGGTGCGGCCGTCGAGGAACAGCGCCGTCAGCCTGACGTCGGCGGCATATTCGGCGTCGTCCACCAGACCGACGCACGGCGCCTTGCAGCGGTGGATCTGGTGCAGCAGGCAGGGCCGCGAGCGGTTCTGGAAGACGCTGTCCTCGCAGGTGCGGATCATGAACACCTTCTGCAGCAACTGCAGGCTCTCGCGCACCGCCCAGGCGCTCGGGAACGGCCCGAAATACCGGTCGCCCTTGGCGAAGGCGCCGCGGTGGAAGGCCAGGCGCGGGTACGCGTGGCCGGTCAGGCAGATGTACGGGTAGGACTTGTCGTCCCGGAACAGGATGTTGTACTTGGGCGCCAGGCTCTTGATCAGGTTGTTCTCGAGCAGCAGCGCCTCAGCCTCCGAGCGCGTGACGGTAATGTCCACGCGGCACACCTGGGAGACCATCAGCGCGATGCGCGGGCTCGGCGAGCTGCGCTGGAAATAGGACGAGACGCGGCGCTTCAGGTTCTTGGCCTTGCCGACGTAGAGCACCGCCTCGTCGCCGCCGATCATGCGATAGACGCCCGGTTCCTCGGGCACCGTGCGCAGGAAGCGTCGCGCGTCGAAGCCGGCCATCCGCTGCCTCAGGCCAGCGCCGCGCCGAGCGCCTCGACCGCCTGCCGGCTGGCCAGGTAGGCCGCGTCGGACGCCAGCGCGCCGGCGGCGGCGAAACGGCTCGTGCGGCGCAGCGCGAGGAGCCTCGCGCGCGATTCGGGACGCGGCTCGGGCTGCCAGCCGGCGAGCAGTTCCTCGCACAGGTCCGGGCGGTTGCACACCAACACCATGTCGCAACCCGCCTGGTAGGCGGCCTCGGCCCGCGCGACAATGCCGCCGGCCACGGTCGCGCCCTCCATCGACAAGTCGTCGCTGAAGATCGTGCCGGCGAAGCCGAGCCGGTCCCTCAACACTTCCTGCAGCCAGTAGCGCGAGAACCCGGCCGGGTTCGGATCCACCGCCGGGTAGATCACGTGGGCCGGCATCACGCCGCAGAGGCGCCGCCCGATGCGGCTGCGGTAGGGCAGCATGTCGCGCGCCCAGATCTGCTCGAAGCTGCGGTGATCGACCGGGATCTCGACATGGGAATCGGCCTCGGCGAAGCCGTGGCCGGGGAAATGCTTGCCGATGCAGCCCATACCGCCGTCGGCGAGGCCGTCGCCGAAGGCATCGGCCAGTTCGGCGGCGATCTCGGGGTCGGAGTGGAAGGCCCGGTCGCCGATCACCCGGCTGCAGCCGTAGTCGAGATCGAGCACCGGCGTGAAGGACAGGTCCACGCCGTGGGCGACCAGTTCCGCCGCCAGCACGCGGCCGGCCGACTGGGCCATTTCCAGCGCCCCCTGCGGCGAGTTGCTCCACAGGCGGCCGATGCTGCGCATCGCCGGGATGCGGGTGAAACCCTGCCTGAAGCGCTGCACTCGCCCGCCTTCGTGGTCCACCGCCAGCAGCGGGGTCGGCGCGCGCAGGCGCCGGATCGAATCGGTCAGCGCCCTCAACTGGTCGTTGTCGCGGTAGTTGCGCGCGAACAGGATCACGCCGCCGACCAGCGGATGACGCAGCATCCGCGCTTCGGCCGGCGTCAGTTCGACACCGGCCACGTCCAGCATCACCGGCCCGAGGGGAAGTGAGATCGTCTGCTCCGTCATGTCCGTTCGATGAGCGCGAAGGCCAGCGCGTAGTCGTGCTCGTCGCTGATGCTCAGATGGGCCTGCAGGCCGCGCTCGGCCATCAATTGCGCCAGCGCCGGCCCGTAGGCGTAGGCGGGTTTGCCGGCCGCATCGTGCTCGATGCGGATGCCGTGCAGCGTGGCCGGCGCCGCGACGCCGGTGCCGAGCGCCTTGCCGAAGGCCTCCTTGGCGGCGAAACGCTTGGCCAGGAAGCGGCCGGGCTGGCTGGCGCGGCGGAAGCCGTCGCGCTCGGCCTCGGCCAGGATGCGCCAGGCGAAGCGTTCGCCGTGGCGCGCCAGCGCTTCGTCCATGCGCCGGATCGAGGCCAGATCGGTTCCGATGCCGAGAATCACAGGCCCCGATCCGCCGCCTCGCGCATCAGGCGTTTCATCTCCCGCACCGCCTCGCGCATGCCGCAGAACAACGCGCGGCTGACGATGGCGTGGCCGATGTGCAGCTCGCGCACGCCCGCCAGCCGCGCGATCGGCTGCACGTTGTAGTACGTCAGCGCGTGGCCGGCGTTGAAGCGCATGCCCAGCGCCCGGATGGCCTCGCCGGCGAGCCGGACCTTGTCGATCTCGGCCACGACGGCGGGACTCTCGGCGTCGCGGCCGGCCGCGTGGAAGGCGTGGGCATACGGGCCGGTGTGGATCTCGCAGACCCTGGCGCCGATGCGGGCGGCGGCCTCGACCTGCGCCGGTTCGGCATCGATGAACACGCTGACGATGATGCCCCGCTCCGCCAGGGTCTCGACGCAGGCCTTCAGCCGCGCTTCCTGCCCGACGATGTCGAGGCCGCCCTCGGTGGTCACCTCGTGGCGCCCCTCGGGCACGAACATCGCCATCTCCGGCCTCAGCTCGCGGGCGATCGCGAGCATCTCGTCGGTGGCCGCCATTTCCAGGTTGAGCTTGATCTGCGTCAGATCGCGCAGCTTGCGCACGTCGTCGTCCTGGATGTGGCGGCGGTCTTCGCGCAAATGCACCGTGATGCCGTCCGCGCCGCCCAGGTGGGCCTCGACCGCCGCCCACACCGGATCCGGCTCCCAGGTCTGGCGCGCCTGCCGGACCGTCGCCACGTGGTCGATATTGACGCCGAGTTCGATCACAGTTCCGCAAACTCCGTAAACACGCGGCGGGACTGCAGCTCCCGGCCGCCGAGATGGTGATTGATCAGCATCCGGCTGATCTGCTTGGCCTCGGACTGGATGCCCGCGAATTCGCCCCGCTCGAGTTGCTGCAGCACCCGCCCCGAAACCTTGAGCCCCCGGCGCTCTGCCGTAGCGAGGACGATACCGTGCTCGATTATAAGGAGGTAGTCCTCGCCGTCCCGCACGGCCTCACCCGTATCGGCCCGGCGGGTCAGCTCGGGCAGGTAGCCCATCGCCCTCAACAGCGCGAATTCGAAGCGCCGCAACGCAGACTCGAGCGCGCCGCCGGCGGCCAGCTCGCCGATCGCCTGGCGATATTGCTCGAACAGCGCCGGATGCGCATCGTCGCGCGGCATCAGGCTGACCAGCAGCTCGTTCAGGTAGTAGCCGGACAGCAAGGCCCTGCCCGACAGCAGCGGCACTCCGCCCTTCCACTCGAGGCGCGCCAGCGTCCGCACCTCGCCGCCGCCGCTCCAGTCGGCGAGCACGGGCTGGAACGCCATCAGCACGCCTCGAAAGGCGGACGTCGGACGTCGCGCCCCCTTGGCAACCAGCGGCAAGCGGCCGTGATCCCGGCTGAACAGTTCGACGATCAGGCTGGTCTCCCGCCAGGCCTGGGTATGGAGCACAAACGCCGGCTGCTGCTCGATGCGGTGGCGCGCCACGGAAGCTTCCTAGTCGTAGCCGAGGCTCTTCAAGGCCCGTTCGTCGTCGGCCCAGCCGCCGCGCACCTTGACCCACACTTCGAGGAACACCTTGCCGCCCAGCAGTTCCTCCAGTTCGCGCCGAGCGTCGCTGGCGATGCGCTTCAGCTTCTCGCCCTTCTTGCCGATGACGATGCCCTTGTGGCCGGGCTTGTCGACGATCACGGCGGCATGGATGCGGCGCAAGCCGCCTTCGATCTCGTATTTCTCGATCTCGACCGCCATGCCGTAGGGCAGTTCGTCGCCGAGCAGCCGGAACAGCTTCTCGCGCAGGAACTCGGAGGCCATGAAGCGCTCGCTGCGATCGGTGACGGCGTCCTCGTCGAACATCGGCTCGCCGACCGGCAGATAGCCGCGCGCGGCGTCGAGCAGGCGATCCACGTTGCCACCCTTTTCGGCCGAGATCGGCACGATCTCGGCAAACGGGTAGAGGTCGCCGAGCTGCTCGATGAAGGGCAGCAGCGAGGTCTTGTCCTTCAGCCGATCGACCTTGTTGATCACCAGGATCACCTTCGCCCCTTGCGGCAGCAGCGAGACGACGACCCTGTCCTCGTCCGTCAGCCGCCCGGCCTCGCACAGCAGGAAGACCAGGTCCACGTCGGCCAGCGCCTGCGTGACGGTGCGATTCATGACCCGGTTCAACGCATTGCCGTGACGCTTCTGAAAGCCCGGCGTATCGACGAACACGAACTGCGCTACCGGCTCGGTCAGCACCGCATGGATGCGGTGCCGCGTGGTCTGGGCCTTGCGCGACACGATGCTGATCTTCTGTCCCACCAGCCGGTTCGACAGGGTCGATTTGCCCACGTTCGGACGCCCGACGATGGCCACCAGGCCGCAGCGGAAGGTGCCTCCGTCGGCACCGGCGATGCTCTCCGTCATTCGCGCTGCAGCTCCTCCAGGCAGGCTTTGGCCGCCTGCTGCTCGGCGCCGCGCCGGCTGCTGCCGAGGCCGGCTCTGCTGAGCGGCGGTTTGTCGATGACGCAGCGCACTTCGAACTCCTGCGCGTGCGCCTCGCCGCGGATCTCCACCAGTTCGTAGCGCGGCAGCGGCCGGCGCCGCCCCTGCAGCCACTCCTGCAAGGCCGTCTTGGGGTCCTTCAAGGCACTGGAGGTATCCAGCTCGGCCAGCAGCCGGTCGAACTGGCGATCGATGACCCGGCAGGCAGTGTCGAAATCGGCATCGAGATAGACGGCCGCGAAAACCGCTTCGACCGCGTCGGCCAGGATGGACGGGCGACGGAAGCCGCCGCTCTTCAATTCCCCTTCGCCGAGCCGCAGGCACTCGCCCAGTTCGAGCGCCAGCGCGATCTGGTGCAGGGCCTCCTGGCGCACCAGGCTGGCCCGCATCCGCGACAGCTCGCCCTCGCGCCGCTCGCCGAAGCGGCGAAACAGCACGATCGCGATCGCACAGTTCAGGATGCTGTCGCCGAGGAACTCCAGGCGCTCGTTGTGCGGCGTGCCGAAGCTGCGGTGGGTCAGGGCCTGCTGCAGCAGTTCCGGTCGCGAAAAGGAGTGGCCCAGTGCCTGCTGCAGGCGCCGGCCGCGGGAATCAGTGACCAGTGCTGCTCGCCTCGAAATCGAAGACCAGGCTGACGTTGGCGACGACCGGGACCTTGCGCTCGTAGGCGATCGAGATCTGCACCGCTCCTGCGCGCTTTGCGATGCCCAGATCGGCACCGCGCACCGAGGTGATGTCGTCGACAGCGGCATGGCGGTCAAAGTCCTTGCGCAATTCCGAAATCGACGCATTGCCGCCCCCATTGCTCGCAATCGAGTTGATCGCCCTCTTGATGGCCGTGTACTCGGTAAAGGCCGGCACGGTCTTCATGCCCAGCAGGAAGACGCCGCCCAGCAGCACGCCGGTCAGCAGCAAGCCGATCAGGCTCATGCCTGTTTGTCTCTTCATCCTTCGCTCCTCCTCACTTGAAGCGGCCGATCCGGCCCAGGTCACTGAAGTTGAGCCAGATCAGGAAGGCCTTGCCCACGATGTTCTCCTCCGGCACGAAGCCCCATACGCGGCTGTCGCTGCTCGCATCCCGATTGTCGCCCATCATGAAATAATGCCCCTCGGGTACCGTGCAGGCGACGCCGGACCGAGTGTAGGTGCAGTTCTCCCGCCCTGGGAAGTCCCGCGCCCCCGGAACGTAGGGCGGCGCCTTGTCTTCGAGCAGGATGTGGTGCTCGACGCCGCCGAGCGTTTCCTTGTAGCGCGGCGAATAGTACAGCTTGTCCTCGTGCAGGAATTCGCCGTCGCGCAGCGTCGCGACCACCTGGCCATTGATCACCAGCCGCTTGTCGAAGTACTCGATCCGGTCGCCCGGCAGTCCGACCACCCGCTTGATGTAGTCCATCGACGGATCCACCGGGTAGCGGAAGACCATCACGTCGCCGCGCTGGGGCAAATTGACGTCGATGATCTTCTTGTCGATGACCGGCAGGCGGATACCGTAGGTGTACTTGTTGACCAGGATGAAGTCGCCCACCAGCAGCGTCGGAATCATCGAGCCGGACGGGATCTTGAACGGCTCGACCACGAAGGAGCGCAGGAAGAACACGATCAGGATCACCGGGAAGAAACTCGCGCCCCACTCCACCCACCAAGGCTGGGCCGAGCCCGGCGAACGCCGCTTGCGGGCGTACAGCACGTCGAGCAGCCACAGCACGCCGGTGGCTACGAGCAACAGAAAAAGTATCAGAGCGAAATTCACGTGATGTCCCGTCATCGGCCCCGTGCGGAGCCTACTTGCCCTCGTCGGTACGCAGCACCGCCAGGAACGCCTCCTGCGGGATTTCCACGTTGCCGACCTGTTTCATGCGGCGCTTGCCTTCCTTCTGCTTTTCGAGCAGCTTCTTCTTCCTGGTAATGTCGCCGCCGTAGCACTTGGCCAGCACGTTCTTGCGCAGCGCCTTGATCGTTTCCCGCGCCACGATGTGGGAGCCGATCGCCGCCTGCACCGGCACGTCGAACATCTGGCGCGGGATCAGGCCGCGCAGCCGCGTCGCGAGTTCGCGCCCGCGCAACTGGGCGCTGGCCCGGTGCACGATCACCGACAGCGCATCCACCTTCTCGCCGCCGACCAGCACGTCGAGCTTGACCAGGTCGTCCGGGCGGTACTCGCGGAACTCGTAGTCGAGCGAGGCATAGCCGCGCGATACCGACTTCAGGCGGTCGAAGAAATCCATCACCACTTCATTCATCGGCATGTCGTAGATCAACTGAACCTGACGACCGTGATAGCGCATGTCCACCTGGACGCCGCGCTTCTGGTTGCACAGCGTGATCACCGGACCGACGTAATCCTGCGGCAGGAAGATGGTCGCGCGGATGATCGGCTCGCGGATCTCGGCAATCTTGCCGAGATCCGGCAGCTTCGACGGATTCTCGATCTCGAGCACGTTACCGTCGTGCTGCAGCACCTGATAGACCACGGTCGGCGCGG
>JBNLET010000083.1:0-77631 GCA_050305135.1 Rhodocyclaceae bacterium
TCAGCCGGCGCGGAACATGCTCCGCGATACCCCGTCCTCGCCCCCTCGAACGGCGACAACCGAACCTCGCTGTTCATGCCTCCAAACGGCGCACACAAATCCTCCCACTTCCAGGGGGAGGCTGGGAGGGGGATGGGGTGCTGCAGTGGGCGCGCGCAACCGGATGGCACCTTGCCCGCCGATGACGCCATCCCCACCCCAACCCGGAGGGCAGGCTTTGCACAGCCCGCCCGCTCAGCCGGCGCGGAACATGCTCCGCGATACCCCGTCCTCGCCCCCTCGAACGGCGACAACCGAACCTCGCTGTTCATGCCTCCAAACGGCGCACACAACTCCTCCCCCTTCAAGGGGGAGGCTGGGAGGGGGATGGGGTGCAGCGGGCGTGTGCAACCGGATGGCACTTTGCCCGCCGATGACCCCATCCCCACCCCAACCCGGAGGGCAGGCTTTGCACAGCCTGCCCGCTCGGCAGGCGCGGAGCATGCTCCGCGAAACTCGTCCTCGTCCCCTTGAAGGGGAGGGGGCGGTTCCAAGCCGGCTTATCCCGTATGACCGGATCGGATGTGCCGCTCCGCCGGCCTCGGCAGCTTAGCGCTCGTACCTCATCGTCCTGCCCCTGCGCAGCAGCGCTTCGAACTGCGCGGCAGGCAACGGGCGGGAGAAGTAGTAGCCCTGGAATTCGTCGCAGCCGAGTTCGCGCAGCAATTCGAGTTCGTCCTCGCGCTCGACGCCCTCGGCAATGGTCGATAGCTTGAGGCTGCGCGCCAGCCCGATGATGGCGGTGACGATCTCGCGGTCCTCCGGGTCGGTCGTGATGCCGCGCACGAAGGACTGGTCGATCTTGAGCTTGTCGACCTGGAAGCGCTTGAGATGGGAAAGCGAGGAGTAGCCGGTACCGAAATCGTCGATCGACAGTTTCAGTCCGGACTGATGCAGGCGCTCGATGATGCCGGCCGCGCTGGCGGGATCCTCCATCGTCATGCTCTCGGTCAGTTCCAACTCCAGGCAGGCGGGCGGCAGCCCGCTCTCGTCGAGAATGCGCTCGACCGTCTCGATCAGGTCGACCTGGCGGAACTGGGCGGCGGACAGGTTGACCGCCACCGGCAGCAGCGGCAGGCCGGCAGCTTGCCAGGCCGTGATCTGGCGCACTGCCGAGCGCATCACCCATTCGCCGATTGCGAGGATCTGGCCGCTGTCCTCGGCGATCGGGATGAAGTCCCCCGGCGGCACGCTGCCGAGTTCCGGGTGGTGCCAGCGCAGCAGCACCTCGCAGCCGGCGAAGGCCCCGTCGCGGGCATCGACCTTGGGCTGGAAATGAAGCTCCAGTTCCTCGCGCTCGAGCGCGCGCCGCAGGCCGTTTTCGAGCTGCAGCGTGCGCGATGCCTGGCGGTGCATGTCGGGCGTGAAGAAGCGGAAGGTGTTGCGTCCGTCCGCCTTGGCCTTGTACATCGCCACGTCGGCGCATTGGATCAGCGCCTCGGTGTCGAGGCCGTCGGCCGGATACATGGCGATGCCGATGCTGGGCGTCAGGGTCAGCTCGGTACCGCCCACGCGAAACGGCGCCGACATCGCCTCGATCGACTTCTGCGCCACGTGGGCCGCACCGTCGGCATCCGAGTTGGGCAGCAGCAGGATGAACTCGTCGCCGCCCAGGCGCGATACGGTGTCCTCGTCGCGCATGGCACGGGTGAGGCGCTGGGCGGTCTCGACCAGGACTTCGTCGCCGACGCGATGGCCGAGCGAGTCGTTGATGTTCTTGAATCGGTCCAGGTCGAGGAACATCACGGCCATGCCGTGGCGGCCGCGCTGGGCCTGCAGCGTCGCGCGGGCGATGCGGTCGTCGAGCAGGGCCCGGTTGGGCAGCGCGGTGAGGGCGTCGAAATGGGCCAGGTGGCGGATGCGCTCCTCGGCCTGCTTGTGCTGGCTGATGTCGCTGAACATGCCGATGTAGTGGGTGCGGCAGCCCTCGACGTCGTACAGCGCGCTGATCGACAGGAACTCCGGGTACAGCTCGCCGTCCTTGCGGCGGTTCCAGACTTCGCCGTGCCAGCGGCCGGTGTCGTTGACCTCGGCCCACATCTGGCGGTAGAAGTCGCGGCCGTGGCGGCCCGACTTGAGCAGGCGCGGGTCGTGGCCGACGACCTCGTCACGGCCGTAGCCGGTGATTTCGCAGAACGCCGTGTTCACCGACAGGATGCGGCCGTCGGCATCGCAGATCAGGATGCCCTCGGCGCTCTGCTCGAACACCTTGGCCGACAGTTCGAGTTCCGACTGCGCGTGCTTGCGCTCGGTGATGTCGGACATGATGCCGTCCACGCGCAGCGGATTGCCGCCGCCGTCGCGGATCATCCAGGCGTGGTTGTACACCCAGCGCGTGCCGCCGTCGGGCCGCCGGATGCGCATCTCGGCCGCGGCGCTGCCCTCGTCGTAGAGCCTGCGCAGCATCCTGGCGAGCACTGCGCCGTCGTCCGGATGAACGACGTGCTGCCACAGCGCCGGATCGTCGAAGAAATCCTGGGCCGGCCTTCCGCTGATCGTTTCGATGGCCCGGTTGATGAACATCAGCTGCCTGCCGTCGGCGTTGGCCGACCAGATCACCTGGTCCACGGTGTCGAGCACGTTGTCCATGCGCGCCTTGGTCTCGGCGATCTCGTCTTGCAGCGCGGCGCGCGCCCGCTCGGCGGCGAAGCGGTCGAGTGCGTACGAGATGTCCATGGCCATCTCGATCAGCAGCTTGCGCGCGGCATCGTCGAAGGCGTCCAGCGTGGCGGAGTAGAGTGCGAAGGCGCCGACCGGTACGCCGTCGCAATGGATCGGCAGCGCCGCGGAGGCGCGCCAGCCCGCTATAGCCGCGCGATCGCGCCAGGGTGCGGTGGTCGGATCGTGCTCGAAGTCCTGGCACCAGTACGGGCGGTTCTCGCGGATCGCGGTGCCGACCGGGCCTCGGCCGAACGGGTTGTCGGCATCGACGGATTTTTGCACGTCGTCGAGGAAGTCCTTGCCGTCGCCGAAGCTGGCGGCCGGATGCACCATGCGCGAGGCCGGGTCGATGAGGCCGATCCAGGCCATCTTCATGCCGCCGAACTGGACCGCGTCGCGGCAGATCAGCGGGAACAGCTCGTTCTCGTCGACGCAGCGCACGATCGCCTGGTTGCATTGCGACAAGGCGGCGTAGAGATTGGTCAGGCGGGCGATGCGGGCCTCGGCCTCCTTGCGCTCGCTGACGTCGCGCAAGATGCCCAGCACGCTGCCGGCCGCATTCAGCTCGTCGCGTTCGGGCACCAGCCGAGCCTCGATGACATGGGGGCCGTCGCCGAGTTGCCAGGTGAGCTCCAACTCGCGGCCGACGCCGGTGGCGCAGACCTCGCGTACCGCAGCGCAGATCATGTCCGCCTGGCCGAGATCGCCCTGCGCCAGCTCGCCGAAGCAGCGCCCGATGAATTGCTCGGCCGGGATGTCGAACATCCGTTCGCCCATCGGATTGACGTAGCTGCAGCGTCCAGCTCGATCGAAGCGCGCGATGATGTCGGGCGAATTCTCGGCCAGCGCGCGAAACTCCCGTTCGCTCTTGTGCAGTTGCCGGCGCACCGCGCGGCGTTCTGCGTAGAGGCCGAGATGGGTGTCGACGCGCGCGATCAGTTCGCCGACCTGCAGCGGCTTGGTGACGTAGTCGACGCCGCCGGCACGAAAGCCGGCGATCTTGTCGTCGACGTCGGCGAGGGCGGTCATGAACACCACCGGGATGTCCCAGGTGACGGGCTCGGCCTTCAGCTGCCGGCAGGTCTCGAAACCGTCGATGCCGGGCATCATGACGTCGAGCAGGATCAGGTCCGGTTGCACCAGCTTGGCTCGCTGGAGTCCCTCTTCGCCGTCCTGGGCGATCACGACGTGGTAGCCGTGCTCCTCCAGGTAGTCGACCGCGACACGGAGGTTGGTCGGGGTGTCGTCGACGATCAGGATCGTGCGCGCTTCCTGCCGATTGCCTGTTCCGGTCGTCATGGCGGCAGCCCTTGTTCGTTCAGGTGGCGTTCCACGAACTTCAGCAAGGCCTTCGATTGAAAACCCTCGGCCAGCCGGCGCAGCTGCTCGGCAAACGAGTGGTAGCGCCGGTCGAGTGCGGCGATACGGTCCGCTTCGCCAATGATGCCACGCATGTTGCCCTGGAGGGCCAGCCGGTGCAGGCTTTCGAGCTCGTCCGGCGGCGGTGCGACGAGGGCTTCGGCGGCACTACCCGGCGGCGCGACGGGGGAGCGGCCGGCGTGCACCCACTGCAGCTGCAGCATCTCGCCGATCAGGCCGAGCAGGCGGCCCATGTCGAGCGGCTTGGCGATGAAGGCGTTCATGCCCGCCGCCAGGCAGCTCTGTTCGTCGCCGCGCGAGGCGCTTGCCGACATGGCGATGATCGGTATGCCGGCCAGCGCCGGAATCTGCCGCATCCGGCGCGCGGTCTCGAGGCCGTCCAGCTCCGGCATGAAGACGTCGCTGAGGATCAGGTCCGGCAGGTGGCCGATCGCGCGTTCCAAGCCGATCGTCCCGTTCTCGGCCTCGTACATGCCGAAGCCGAGCGGGCTCAGCATGTCGCTCGCCAGCCGGCGATTCTCGGCAATGTCGTCGATCACCAGGATCGATCGGCGCGGGCCGAGGTAGGCTTTGACCCGGCCTTCCTGTTCCTCCGCCTGGGCCGTGGCCACCTCGGGTGCATCGATTTCGAACCAGAAGCGGCTGCCCTCGCCGAGCCGGCTGGCGACCAGCAGCTCGCCGCCCATCAGGCGCACGAACTGGCGGCTGATGGCGAGACCGAGCCCGGCGCCGCCCATCCGCCGTTGCGCATCGCCGGCCTGCTCGAAGGTCTGAAAGATCGTTTCCAGCTGATCCTCGGCGATGCCGATGCCGGTGTCGCGCACCTCGAAGCGCAGCCGGCCGGGCCCCGCCGGGCTCACCTCGAGCCTCACCTCGCCACGGTCGGTGGACTTGATGGCGTTCGACAAGAGGTTCAGCAGGACCTGGCGCAGGCGCTTCTGGTCGGCCTTGATGGAGTCCGGCAGCGCCGACGCGGTCGCGCAGGCGAAATCCAGCTCCCGCTCCATCGCCTTGATGCGGACCAGGTCCGACAGGCCTCGCAGGAAGGGGCCGAGCGCGAAGTCGCCCGGATGAAGCTCGATCTTGCCGGCCTCGATCTTGGCCAGGTCGAGGACGTCGTTGATCAGCGTCAGCAGGTGTTCGCCGCTCTCGCGGATGATCGAGACGTTGGCATGCTGGCGTTCGTCCAGCGATTCGTCGCGCAGCATGATCTGGGCGTAGCCGAGGATGCCGTTCAACGGCGTGCGCAGTTCGTGGCTCATCTGCGCCAGGAAGTCCCGGCGCAGCCTTGCCAGCCGGCGCGCCTCCTCCAGTGCCGCCTCGCGCGCCACCTCGGCGGCCCGGCGTTCGCTGATGTCGCGTGCCGCGCCGACGGTGCCCAGCACCGTGCCGTCCTCGTCCAGCACCGGCGCCACGCAGATCTCGATCCAGTGCTGGCCGTCGCCGTTCGGAATCGGGCCTTCGATCGTCTTGCGCATGCGCTTGCCCATCACCTCCTGGTCCTCGGCCCGGTGCCTCTCGGCCACGCTGCTCGGCCACAGGTCGCGGTCGGTCTTGCCCACCATGTCCTGCAATTCGTGGCCGCTGGCGGAGGCGCCGGCCTGGTTGGCGGCCAGGTAGCGTCCGTCGGTGTCCTTCAGCCAGACCATCATCGGCAGCGTGTCGATCAGCGTTCGCAGGTATCGGGTCTGCTGCCGCAGCTCTCCGGTTCGTGCCTGCACGCGCTGTTCGAGGGATTCGAGCGTGGTGCGCAGTTCGACGATCATCCGGTTGAAGGCGCTGGTCAGCTCCCCCACCTCGTCCGGCGCCGCGATCGCCACCGGCTGCAGGCCCTCGACACCGCTGCCGCCGTCCCGCCCGCGAGCCCCGATCGCCTTGACCGCCGAGGTCAGCGCGACCACCGGGTTGATCAGCCGGCCCACCAGCAGCGCTGCGGCGCCGAGGCTGAAGAGCAGGATCAGCGCCGCCACGCCGAGAATCGCCGCGACGGTCTGGCGGATGTTCTGCAGCGTCGGCTCGCGCGAGGTCGTCATCGCCAGCACCATCGCCGGCCGTCCTTCGAAGTTCCAGGTGCGCAGCGCTGCGTAGTAGGAGGCCTCGCCGCCATTGACGATGCCGTGCCAGCGACGGCCGTCGGCGATCGGCGCGCCGGCCTGCAGCGCGCGCAATGCCTGCTGCGGCGGCAGGCCGACTTCGGTCAGCATGTGGCGATGGTCGCCCGAGGGCGAGTACAGGGCGGGCAGCTTGCCGGTCTTGGCCGCCACCTTTTCCAGCTCCGCCGTCCCGAGCAGGCGGCGAAAGACCACCACCGCGAAGACCTCCGGCCGCGGCGCCTGAGCCGGCGCCGCGGCGTCGCGGCCGAGGCCGGCCACCGTCACGTCGGAGATGAAGCGTCCCCGCGGCTGGCGGTCGTCGTCGGTCAGCACGGCTTCGATCGCGCCCTGCACCGGCACCGCGATCTCGATGATGGTGTCCTCGCTTGACGACAGGCCGAACGTGACGCGGGGGCCGTCGGGCGGCGCCATTTCGGTGGCCGCCGGCGGCTCGGCGGCCGGCCAGATCGGCCAGGAGGCGGTCGGCAATCGACCCTGGGCGTCGGCGGGCGCCGATATCCATTCCGTTTCGCTGGCCGAGCGGTGGATCATCATGCCCGCATCGGTCGCCGTGACGTGGTGGCTGAGGCGGCCGCGGCTGTACACCGAAACGCTGGTGAAGCCGCCGGTGCGCAGAACCAGGTCGAGCCGCGTGATCGAGACCGCCTTCAGGTAGGCCAGCGTGCGCGCCGTTTCACCGGACTCGGTCAGCCCGGCGTTGTCCTCCATGTTGAACTCCAGCGCGATCAGCTCGGACAGCTGGTTCAGCACCACCCGGTCGCTCACCGCGGCGATGGCCGCCCCGCGCAGCTGGACGGTCAGATCCTGCAGGTCGTTCTGCCATCCCTGCAGGTCGAGATCGAGCAGCGAGAAGGCCGAGGCTTCGTTCTGGCGGTTGGTGAAATACGAAGCGAGCAGGGCATGCAGCGCGGTGGTGAGCGCAAGGCTCCCGACCAGGACGAGAAGGATCTTGCGCTTGATGCCGAGTCTCATCGGCCCTCCGTTTTGTCGCTCGTGACCATGGCAGGCGAAATCACCGGCTGCGCCGGCGGACTGCTTCAGTTTGACGTTTCCGATACCGCTCCATGGTCTTATCGGCCGCCGAGCACGTATTTGAACGCCATCGTCCCCGTGCGGCCGGGGGATTGCTAGCGGCGTATCGGACCCCTTTGCCGGGCGATCTCCTCGTCGATGGTCGTCGCGGCGCGGTCGAGCTCGGCGGCGACGTCGCCGCCCTTGATGATCGCCGTGACGGCCCGCGCGAAGGCATCCCGTATCGTGCGGTAGCTCGGTGTCGCGGGCCGGGGTACGGCGGCGCCGGCCTCGATTTGCCGCGCGTACAGCGCCAGCTCGCCGCGCGGCCCGTACAGGGGCGAGCGCGCCAGCGCCGAGCGCCGGGCCGGTACCGCACCGTTGCCGGTCGTCATCGCCAGTATCTCGTCGGCCGAAAGCAGGTGCTCGAGCACCTGCCAGGCGCCTTCCGGCCGGGGGCAGGTGCTGCTGACGGCCCAGGTCCACGAGCCGCTGCCGGTCTTGATGCCGTGGCCGAAGTCGGGCAGCGGCAGCAGCACCAGATCGTCCCCCAGCGCCTTGCGGTAAGGGGTGTGTTTCCAGTGGCCGATCCAGGACAAGGCGGTGCGGCGGGACTCGAAATCGTCGATGTGATCGAACACCGCGCGCGACCAGCCGTGCTGGAACCAGCTCTGGAAGTGCCGCATCGCGGCCACCGATGCCGCGCCGTCGAGAATGCCGCGGGCCGAGCCGAAGTCCTTGCGATCGATCAGGTCGCCGCCGAAGCTCTGCAGGATCGGTGCGTAGGCATAGCTGTAGAACTCGTTGGAGCGGTTGAAGACGTTGAACGTGATCGCGTATTCGACCCCGTTGACGGCGCTCAGCCGGGCCAGCACCTGCTCGAACTCGGTCAGGCTCCAGGGCTGGTCCAGCGTCGGGATGCGGACCCCGGCGGCGCGCAGGTAGCGGCGGTTGCCCCACAGCGCGAGGCCCGAATCGAACTGGGCGAGGCTGTACAGACGGCCATCGAAGGTGCCCTGGCGGATGATCGAGGGCAGGAAGTCGTCGCGCATCGCCTGCGGCACGAAGCGATCGATCGGCCGCAGGTAGCCGGGCCGGGCGAAGGTGTGGAGGAAGGGGCCGTCCACCTCCAGCAGGCAGGGCAGCGTGCCGGTGGCGGCGGCGCTCTGGACGCGGTCCTCGTAGTTGCGTGAGATGGCCGGCAGCAGCTCGCCGCGGTAGCGGCTCTGCTTGCGGTTGAAGCGCTCCAGCGCGGCGTGTTCGAGCTCGTATTCGGCCGTCTGTTCGGTGGCGTGGGTCCACATCGTGATCGGGATCGCCGTGCCGCCGTTCGCCGCCGGCGCCGCGGCACCGGCGGCGGAAACGAGGGTATTCAGGCCCACGGTCAGCGCAGCAAGAAGCCTAGAAATCATGGCGAAGCGTCAGGCTCAGGCTGCGTCCGTTGATCGAGCGGGCGGTGTTGAGGCCGTCGGCCGTGACGCCGGCGGCGGTGTTCGGCGCTTCGGTCAGTCCGATCGTGTCGAACAGGTTGTGGCCGGTCACGGTCAGCGTCAAAGCCCGCGCCGGCGTCCAGGAGGCGAAGGCGTTGACCTGGGTGAAGGCCGGCAGCACGAAGCCGTCGCCGTGGGGATGCTTGCTGGTGCCGATGACGTTCATGCCGACGCCGAATCGCTCGCTGTCGTGGGCCAGCGTGAACTGGTAGACCAGGTGCGGGTTGATCTGATTGCCGACGTTGACCGGATCGATGTCGTCGCGCGTGACCTTGCCCAGCGTGTAGGTGAGACCGCCGCTGGCGCTGAAGCCGCCGCGGTACCAGGACGCTTCCAACTCGATGCCGCGGGCACGGAAGCTGCGATCGGTGAAGCGGCCGGTGACCGAGGTGATGTCCTGGTCGGTGACCTTGGTGCGGGCCTGGAACAGCGTCGCGAACAGGCGGGCGTATCGGCCGCGCCATTTCAAGCCGCCTTCGATCTGCTGCACCCGGTTGATGGCGACGCGCGAAGCGACGCTGCCGTCGGGCCGGATGCCGCCGCCGAACAGCAGCCGGTCGGCATTGGCGCGGCCCCCCTCGCTGACCCGCGCGAACACGGCCAGTTCGCGGCGCAGCAGGTAGTTGGCGCCGAGCGAATAGGAGAAGTAGCGATGGGTGTAGTCCACCGGCGCGGTGGTGGCGCGGTCCACAACCGGCACGCTCTGCTCCGGCCCCTCGATGACGCCGTCGCCGTCCACGTCGAGCGCCACCGTGCCGCTGGAGCTGGCATAGCTGCCTTCGCCGTGGGCGATGTCGTAGCGCAGGCTGGCATCGACGTTCAGGGCCTGGCGTTCCCAGTTCACAGCCAGGTAGGGCGCGTCGGTGTCGTAGCGCAGATCCACCGCCCGCACGCAGCAGTTGCCCCAGAACGGTTCGCCGTAGGCCACCAGGCCTTGCTGGGTGACCAGCCGGCCCTGCGCGTCGACCACGTCGAGCAGGGCCGAATCCTCGCCCCTGACCTCCTGCAGATAGGTGTTCCAGTGCCAGTCCTGCACGATGTTCTGGCGCGACTTGTAGTAGCCGACGGTGAGCAAGGTGGTGCCCGATTCGGCGTCGCCGAAGGTCTTGCTGAGCTTGAGGTCGTTGGCGATGTTGCCCATGTCCTCGAGGCTGGTGTTGAAGAGGTGGGTGCGCACGGCCAGGCCGTTGCCGCCGAGCCGGTCGGGATCGGCGACGCCCTGGCCGGCCCGCGGCCCGGTCGCATAGCGCAGCGTGGCGCCGGCGCCGCCAATCTGTTCGGCCAGCTCCGCGGCGCGTGCCACCTGGGCCGGGTAGGGGCCGATGAAGCCGCCCGAGGTCTCGGCGACGCGGAACCTGTCGTCGATCCTCCAGCCGCTCGCCAGGCCGAACGACGCCTCGGCGCCGACCGACTGGCTGCGCGAGTGGTAACCGTCGTCCAGCCCGGTGGCGACCGTCCGCCCGTCCTTGTCCACTGCCAGGTCGCGGCGGAAATGGCGCGACTGCATCGCGCCGTGCAGCACGTCGAAGCCGGGCAGGGAGTCGACCCGCGGATCGTCGTTGGAGCCGGTGATCGAGATCGGCACCGGCAGGTACACCGGCGCGTGGTCCTCCAGCACCTTGAAGTTCACGCGCAGGTAGCCGCCGGCGAAGCTGCGCGTGACATTGCCCTTCAGCTGCCCGCCCGACTCGGCGTCGTCGAAGCCGACCGTGCGCGGCCCTTCGCCGCGGCGATAGAAGCCGCCGAGGTGGAAGCGCCAGTCCTGGTCGAGCGGCTTGCCGTAGTCGAAGTCCAGCCGCGTCTGGTCGTAGTCCAGTCCGCGCGTCAGGCCGATCGCGCCGCCGGCTTCCTCGCCGGTCTTGCTGATGAAATTGATCACGCCGCCCGGCGCGTTGCTGGCGAAGGTGGCGGCCGAGCCGCCTCGGATCACTTCGATGCGGTCGATGTTGTAGTCGGCGCGCAGGAAGGTGTCGGCGGTCGAGAAGTTGATGTCGCCGAACTCGAGCACCGGCAGTCCGTCTTCCTGGAATTGCACCAGCTTGGCGCCGCCGCTCTGCGGCAGGCCGCGCGCCGAGACGTTGGCATTGCCCTCGCCGCCGGAGGCCTGGGCCAGGATGCCGGGCACGTTGCGCAGGATGTCGGCGGCATTGCTGGGGGCCGACTGGCGGATGTCCTCCAGATACAGCACGGTACCCGAGGCACTCGAGCGGATGCGGCTCAAGGGGCTGGCGGTGGCCGTGACCACCACCGCCTGCAGCTCCAGCCGGGCGCTACCGCCGCTCGCCGTGTCGGCGCCATCGGTGGCGTCCCGCCCGGGTTGCGATGCCTGTGCGGCCGGCGCCGGGTCTGCGGCGCCGGCGAACTCGCACGGCAGCAGCGCCGCGCTCGCGCAGAGCACGGCGCGTATGATCTGGCTGGTCCCCATATTCCCTCCCCGCGATGGCGCTTGCTATATCTAAAGTCGTATCGCGCCGAGCCGGAGTCTAGCCCTATTCTGGCCGCAAAGGTGACGCTTTGCACTCCGCCGGTGCGATTGCCGGCGCGGCGGCCGTCGCAGGCAAGCCTCTTCCACAATCCACCGGGTAGGCGTGGTTTCCGCCAGCGGCTCGGCCGGCGACGTTCCGATGCCATTGACGTGTGCGCTGCGGGGCCGGCCAGCAAGCCCGGGTGACTTGCCGTGACCGGCATCTTCCTCAGCGACTCGAAGCACGATCTCGAACGGGCGGCAGAGATCGTGCAATTGTTCGAAGCGCGGGGATGGAAGGTCTTCTGGGATCAGCGCATCCCGCCCGGTGGCTCGTTCGCGCGCCGCATCCCGCGCATGATCGACGAGGCCGCTTGCGTCGTCGTGCTGTGGACGAACGACTCGGTACGCTCCGAATGGGTCGAGATCGAGGCGGCGTGGGCCAAGCGCTCCCGCGAGCTGATCCCGCTGCTGCTCAGCCGTGCGCTTGCGCACGGTATTCCCCGCCGCGGGAGGCATTCGAGGCCGCTCTGGGTTAGGGTCGCGCTTGTGGCCGGGCCGCGTCGGTGCAAGCGGTGGTGGTGCGGCGCCGGCACTCTTGCAGCGGAGGATTTCATTCGATGGGCAAGCTCACACTCGGCCTGCGGACGACCCGCCAGGTCTTCGCCCTGCTGGCCGTCGCGGCACTGCTCGCCTGCGCCTGGCTGCGGCCGCTGGATGCCGGCTCGGAACGGGTCATCGATGCCGGCCTGAAGCGGGCCTTGGTGTCGTTCGCGACGGCCCGCGCGCTGAACGCCGCGATCTCGGTCGCGCAGGGGACCGAAGTGTCGGTCCAGCCGGCCGGGGTCGGCGTCAATTTCGCGCCCGGACAGGTGCTCGACCCGGTCAATGACGTGGTGGAACGCTTCTCCAACCTGATGCTGGCCGCCAGCGTGGCGTTCGGCGTGCAGAAGGTGCTGGTGCAGATCGGCGGCTATTGGATCGTCTCGCTGCTGCTCAGCGCGGCGGCGCTGGCCTGGCTGGCGCTGGCGTGGTCGAAGGGGGCGGCGCCGGCCTGGCTCGGCAGGGGGCTGCTCTTCCTGCTGCTGCTGCGCTTCGCGGTTCCGCTCGCGACGGTCGGCAGCGATCTCGTGTTCGAGACCTTTCTGGCCAATGACTACCGGCAGAGCCAGCAGGCGATCGAAGGGGCCACGGACGAGATGCAGGGCCTGAACCCGCCCGCTTCGGCTGCCGCGCGGGACGACGGTTGGCTCGAGAGGTGGAAGGGCTGGTGGAGCCAGAACCTGGACCTGGAGGCCAGGCTGGACAAGCTGAAGGCCTTGGCCGAGGCATGGACCGACCACATCGTCACGCTGATGGTGGTGTTCGTGCTGCAGACCTTGCTGCTGCCCTTGCTGCTGCTGTGGGCGCTGGTCGTGGCCGCGCGCAGCGGCCTGCCAGGGCCATTGCAGCGGGAGGCGTGACGGGCGGGCCTGCCGGCGCCCATCCGGCGAAACGCACCGGCGCCGGGGATCGGCTCCCCCGGACCCCGGACGGCATGGCGGCGCCCGGCCGGTCGCCGGAGCAGGCGATGGCTGCGCTCGAACGACAGCTCGGCCGGCAGGCCTACATGCTGTCGGCGAGCGATCTGTTCTGGCGGGCGGGCTGGCTGTTTCTGCTGCTGACGGCGCTGATCCGGCTCAGCCGCCCGGTGCGCGCGGAGGCGCCGTCCGCCGCGGCCCATTGAGCCCTCGCCCGGTCGTCGCGGGCGGCCGGGCCGGACGCGGCATGCGAGCGGCTTGCCGCCGTCGCCGGCAATGCCTGCCTGACGCGCCGGCGATGGAACAGCAGACCGATGCCGCCGATGGCCAGCGCGGCCGAGGCGGCGAACGTCGGCACCGAGCCGTCCATCCGGCCGGCCAGTACGGCCTGGCTCGGGTCTTCCGGCAGGTAGGTGATGTCGATGTGCGTCGCCGCGCCGTCGCGGATGCGCCTGGCGAGCGACTTGTCGATGCCGATCGTGGCGTGCGCCTGCTTGCCGGCCTCGGGCCGGAAGACGACCCGGGCCCTGTGCTTTCTTTCGATGCCCAGCCGGGTCTGCCAGACCACCGTCTCGACCCGGGCCGAGGTGTTGACGCCGTGCTCCAGCAGGGCGGCGGCGTCCCGCTCGGCGTGGGCGCCGTATCCGGCGACGATCGCGGCCAGGATCAGAATGGGCGGCAGCAGCGCGTGCTTCAGCTTGGCGAAGAAATCCATCGGCGGGGCTCCAGCGGCGAATCGGGCTCGGACCAGGACCGCCGGCGCGCCGCGCGGCGACGGGCCAGAGGCCCCGGTGGGCATCAGTCCCGGCCGGTCAGCTGCATGATGAAGCGCAGCACGTACCACAGCAGCAGCATCACCGACGCGAACAGGTGGAGCGCGGCGCCGGCCGGACGATCGGTCGGGTAGTGGCGCAGGATCATCGACGTGTCGTACAGGATGGCCCCGGCGGCGAACAGGATCATTGCGGCGGAAAACCAGATCCCGAGCGAGAAGCCCATCACCACGCCCAGCACGATCGCACCCAGCGCGACCAGGCCGCCGACTTTCAGGAAGCTGCCGAGAAAGGAGAAATCGGTCTTGCAGGTGATGGCGGTCCAGCTGAGTCCGGCGACCAGCAGCACCGTCACCAGCACGGCCGCCGAAATCGCTTCCGGCGCCACCACGCTGGCCAGCGCGAACAGCGGTGCAAACAGAATGGCGTCGGCCAGCACGTAGAGCCCGAGGCCGCCCAATTGCCCGCTGCGCGACTCGGCCTGGTCGGCGAATCGGGTGGCGATCCACGACACCACCATGAAGCCGCCCAGCAGTGCGAGCCAGCCGTAGCGGGCGCCGGCCAGCAGCGACAGGATGCGAAAGCCGATGCCGCTCTGGTGGGCCATCGTCGAGACGATCGCGAAGGCGGCGATCGCGCCGCAGAGGTGGAAGTAGGTGGCGCGGAGAAACTCGCGACGATCGAGTTCGTGGCCGTCGGCGGTGGCGACTTCGTATTCGAACTGCATGGCTGGACTCCCGGGCGAATGATGTCGGGAGCATATCAGCTTCGCGCCGCCGGGAGTAGACCAGATGCATGCCGCGCGATGCACCTGGCTGCGGGCCGTTTTCGAGTGCGGCCGGCGGTCGCGCGGCGCGCGACGGTGCCCCGCCGTACCCGGCCCGTGCCGTCAGTCGATGATCTCGATCGGGAAGTCCTTGGCCGCCTGCCCGGCGCCTTCCATGCGCTGGATGGTCTGCTCGGATTCGGCCGCCATGCGGTCCATCTCGAGGATGTTCTCGGCCATCTTCGGCAACGCCTCCTGGCGGTAGCGGGAGACGTCGTCGAGCGCCGCGCGGATGTCCTCGAACGACTTTCGCAGCACGTCCAGGTCGAGCATCGTGCCGGCCGCTTGCTTGTGGATCTCGGCGCCCTGGGTCTTCAGCCGCTCGGCCGTGCCGGCGATCAGGTTCTCGTTGGTCTTGGTCACCGCCTGCACTTTCTGCAGCACGATCTTCTGGTTGGCCAGCGCCAGCGCCAGCGTCACCGCCACCTGCAGCGCGCTGACGGTGACGTTCTGCGCCCGGTTCACGCCGCGGATCAGCTCCTTGTTGTTGCGCACGATCATCTCGATCGTCAGGAAACCCTGCTGGTTCACCAGCAACTGCTGCTGCAGGTCCTGGATGCGTTGGCGCAGCGGGAACAGCAGCTCCTCCTGGATGAACTTGGTGCGCGGGTCGTCGGACACCAGTTCGGTGGCGATGCGGTCCTGCAGCTTCGCGTCGATCAGCTCGCCGAGCTTCACGGCCTTTTCCAGCTTGTGCGAGAGCGCCCGCATGGCCTTCTGGTCGTCGGCCAGCGTGATGTTGTCGCGCTTCAGCTGGTCCTGCCCCTGTTTGAGCGAGTTCATCACCGCCTCGATCACCGTCTCGGCCGCCTCGTACTGGCTGAAGTAGCGCTTCAGCGGCGTGCCGATGCCGGGGATGTGGCCCAGCGCGCGCGAGAACCAGCCGGCCTCCAGGTCGAACTTGGCCGGGTCGAGCGCCTCGACCTGGACCTTCAGGTCCACCAGTGCGTTGGCCACCTGGCCGCCGTCGCTGCTCTGGTCGGCGAGCTGCTTGATCGGCTGCTTCAGCATCTGGCTGCGGCGCGCCGCATCCTTCTGCAGCTCGATGCCCATCGTCTCGACGGCGGCCTTGGCGGTGGCCTGGCCGTCGTGGTCGTCGGCCGGAATGTTCATCATGCGCCCGACCAGCGCCTCGGCCTGGGCGTCCAGGTCGGCGTCGGTGGCCGGATCGGCATGGATCCGGGCCGGATCCGCGAGCTGCAATTCCTTGCGCAGTTGCTCCTTGTCGGCAAAGACCAGGGTCTGGGTGTCGCTGCTCATGGGCTCTCCTGATGCGTGCGTGGGCTGTCAGGTGCGCAGCATACCCCGGCTGCCTGCGTGGCCGCACTGGCGGGCGCCGTCCGGGGCGACGATAATGGCCCGCGCCATCCTCGCCGGACCCTGCCAGTGAACGATCTGAAGGATCTCGAACTCATCCTGCGTACGCGCAGTCCGCTGATCGCGGTGGAAACCCGCGAAGAGCCGCGTGCCGTAGAGCTGTTCCGCCGCGCCGCCGCGCGCAGCGCCCAGCCACTGTTTCGCTGGAGCGTGACCGACGGCTTGGCGCGGCTCGACGCCGAGCAGGCGCCGCAGCGTTCGCTGGCGCAGCCCGAGCAGGTGTTGGCCCACGTGCGCGCCAGCCGGGCCGGCGGCATCTATCTGTTGCTGGATTTCCATCCCTATCTCGACGACCCGCTGACGATCCGCTACCTGCGCGAGATCGCCCAGCTCGCCGCACAGCCGCGCTCCACGCTGGCGCTGATCGGTCCGCGCATGCCGGTGCCGGACGAGTTGCGCGATTTCACCGCCCGGCTCGAACTGCGCCTGCCGGACCTGGCCGCGATCCGCGCCATCATCGAGGACGAGGCGGCGGCCTGGGGGCGCCGGCACCAGCAGCGGCTGCAGGCCCGCGCGGCGGTGGTGGATGCGCTGGCGCGCAACCTGATGGGCCTGACCGAGGCCGACGCACGGCGGCTGGCGCGCAACGCCATCCACGACGACGGGGCGCTGACCGAAGCCGACCTGCCGGCGCTGGCCGAGGCCAAGTACCGCCTGCTCGACAGCGGCAGCGTGCTGTCCTTCGAACTCGAGACCGCGCGCATGGCCGACGTGGCCGGCCTCGGCCGGCTCAAGCAATGGCTCGAACTGCGCCGCGCGGTGTTCCTCGCCGACAGCCCGCCGGCCGGCCTCGATGCGCCGAAGGGCGTGCTGCTGCTGGGCGTGCAGGGCGCCGGCAAGAGCCTCGCCGCGAAGGCCTGCGCGGGGGCCTTCGGCGTGCCGCTGCTGCGGCTGGACTTCGCCACGCTGTACAACAAGTTCTACGGCGAGACCGAGCGCAACCTGCGCGAGGCGCTGGCCACCGCCGGCCAGATGGCGCCCTGCGTGCTGTGGATCGACGAGATCGAGAAGGGGCTCGCCAGCGACAGCGAGGGCGGGCCGTCGCGCCGCATCCTCGGCACGCTGCTGACCTGGATGGCCGAGCGCGAGGATCCGGTGTTCCTGGTGGCGACCGCCAACGATGTCGAGTCGCTGCCGCCGGAGCTGCTGCGCAAGGGGCGCTTCGACGAGATCTTCTTCGTCGACCTGCCTTCGCCCGAGGTGCGTGCCGAGATCTTCGCGATCCACCTGGAGAAGCGCGGCCATGCGCGCCAGGACTTCGACCTGCCGGCCTTGGCGCAGGCCTCGGAGGGCTTTTCCGGTGCCGAGATCGAGCAGGCGGTGGTGGCCTCGCTGTACGCCGCCCACGGCCGCGGCGCGCCGCTGGAGACGGCCGACCTGCTGGCCGAGCTGGCGCGCACTCGCCCGCTGTCGGTGCTGATGGCGGAGAAGATCGCCTATCTGCGCGCCTGGGCGTCCGAGCGCACGGTGCCGGCCGACTGACCCTGTCGCGGCTTTGCGCTAACATCCGGCCAGACCGCATCGAGAGGAACGATCCCATCATGTTGCAACGCCGGGCACTTGCCGCGCTGGCATCCCGCCCCTCGAGCTGGCTGGTGCTCGCGCTGTGCGGCGCGGCGCCGTGGCTGTTCCACGACTGGTTCCGGCCCGGCCTGGCGATGACCGCCGCCGCGGTCGCGCTGGCCGTGGCGCTGCTGGCGCTGTGGCCGCTGCTGCTGATGCGCGATCCGGCCTTCATCGCGGGCCTGATGCCTGCCCCGGGCGAAATCGGTGCCGGCGGCGAGGCCCGGGTGCGCAAGCTGGAGGCCGACCTGGACCGCCTCGGCTCAGAGCAGGGCGTCGCGCAGCTGCGCCTGCTGCGGCAGAAGCTCGATCGGCTGGTGGAGGTGCTGCGCCACCGCCTCGACGAGGGCGAGGTCACCTACGGGCGCTACCTCGGCACCGCCGAGCAGGTCTATCTGGCGGCCGTCGACAACCTGAACGAGGTGGTGGTGACGCTGACCAGTCTGTCCGGCATGGACGAGTCCTACCTGGACCAGCGGGTGGCCGACATCGAACGCGACGGCGTCACCGAGAAGGAGCGCGGCGAGCTGGAAACCATCGACCGGCGCCGCGCCGTGCTGCAGCAGCAGCGCGACAAGCTGGAAGATCTGCTGGCCGAGAACGAACGGGCGCTGGAAGTGCTCGACAATACTTCGGCGGCACTGGCCGAAACCCGTACCCGCGGCGGACACGCGGCGCTGTCGGCCGAGGACGCGATCCGCGAGCTGGAAGCGCTGGCCGGCCGCACCGGACGCTACGCCTCCGGCCGATGAGCCGCAAACGCAACAGCAAAGCCGCCGCGCCGGGCCGTGCGGCTGGAAGAGGAGAAACGATGGCGAGCAAAAAACCGTCCCGCGGGCGTGGATTCTTCATGTTCGTGGTCTTCGTGGTGATCGGGATCGCCGTCTTCAGCCAGTTTTTCGGCACCGAATCGCTGCTGCCGTCCGGACCGGATACCTCGGCCCATGGTCGCGCCATGCGCTACGACGACGCGGTCGAGGCGGTGCGCGGGATGCGCAACCAGGTGGATTGGCACGAGGACATCGTCACCGATCGGGCGCGCATCGAACTGGGCGCCGGCGCCGACCTGAAGAAGAGCCTGCCTGCCATCGACACCTTCCCGCTGGTGGTGCTGCCCGCCGCCGGCCGTTCCGCCGCGGTGGCGGAGATCTTCGTGTCGACCGAGAAGTCCGGCAGCGGCACCGACGGCTGGATGGTGCGAGTGGCGGAGGACTTCAACAACGCCAACCTGCGCCTGAAGAGCGGGCGCCCGGCGCAGGTGGCGATCCGCAAGATCGCCTCCGGCACCGGCCACGACTTCATCGCCTCGCGCAAATACGTGCCGCAGGGCTTTTCGCCGTCCAACGAGCTGTGGGTGTCGATGGTCGAGGCCGAGGGCGTGCCGGTCGAGCGCATCGCCGACAGCACCGTCGGCAACGTCGCCGGCATCGTCATGAAGCAGTCGGTGGCCGCCCGGCTGCGCGAGAAGTACGGCCGCATCGACGTGCCGACGCTGGTGGATGCGGTGGTGCAGGGCAGCCTGGTGATGGGCTACACCAACCCCTTCGCCAGCAGTACCGGGCTCAATTTCCTCGTCACGGTGCTGAACCGCTTCAGCGACGGCAAGCCCGAGGCGATGCTGTCGCCGGCCGTGGTGAGCGCGTTCGAGAGTTTCCAGAAGGGCGTCCCGTTCGTCGCGCTGACCACGCTGCAGATGCGCGAATCGGTCGAGAAGAACGGTTCGCTGGACGCCTTCGTGATGGAGTACCAGACCTACGTGCAGACGCCGACGCTGCAGTCCGGCTACGAGTTCATCCCGTTCGGCGTGCGCCACGACAATCCGCTGGTGGGCCTCGGCCGGCTCGACGCCGATCAGCGCGAGACGCTGCAGATGCTGGCCGAGTTCGGCCGGCAGCAGCGCTACCGCAAGATCGCGCGCGACTACGGCTTCGATCCGAAGATCGACTACGCGTCCGCCTACCCGGTGCCGAAGGGCGACGTGCTGGTGCAGGCACAGCGGCTGTGGAAGGAGAAGAAGGACGCCGGCCGGCCGATCGCCGCGGTGTTCGTCTGCGACGTCAGCGGCTCGATGCGCGGCGTGCGCCTGGCACAGCTGAAGAAGGCGCTGCTGGGCGGCTCCGAGTTCATCAGCCCGAGCAACTCGATCGGCCTGGTGGTGTTCAACCACCAGGTCACGACGGTGCTGCCGGTGCGCCCCTTCGATCTGTCGCAGAAGGCCTCGTTCCATGCCGCCGTCAAGCGCATGGAGGCCGACGGCAATACCGCCATGTACGACGGCGTGGTGGTCGGGCTCAACATGCTGCTCGACGAGAAGACGCGCAATCCCGGCATCAAGCCGGTGCTGTTCGTGCTGACCGACGGCGACACCAACCGCGGCTTCGATTACGACGCCAGCGCCGAGATCTTCGAAGGCCTCGGCATCCCGATCTACACGATCGGCTACGAAGCCAAGATCGATCAGTTGAAGCGCCTCTCCTCGCTGGTCGAGGCGGCCAGCCTGAATGCCGGCGAGGGCGAGATCGAATACAAGATCGGCGCGCTGCTGAACGCGGAGATGTGAGCGCATGAGCCCGCTGCTGCGCTGGCTGCTGGCCGCGGTCGCCTCGTTCGGGGCACTCGCCGGCGGCTACCATTTCTATCTGCTGCAGCATCCGCACAAGGTGCTGGTGCTGCTCGACACCTCGTTCGCGATGCGCGACGCGCTGCCGCGCGTGCCGGGGCTGCTGCGCGGCCTGCAGGGGCGGCGCTACACGGTGTATGCGCTGGAAACCGACAAGGCGCCGGTGCATGGCTTCGCCGACCGCCTGAAGCTCGGCCGCGTCGACGCCTACGCGCCGCGCAGGCTGTCCGCGCTGGCCGAGCGCGCCGCCGTCGCGCCGTTCGACCAGGCCGACGAGGTGATCGTCGTCAGCAACGCGCCGGCCGGGGAATTGCAGCTACCGTCGGGCTGGCGCGTGGTTTCGCCCTGAGTCCGCCACTGCGGGAGCGACGCGCCATGGATTTCCAGCCGATCCTCGATGAGATCGCCGCCACGCTGGCGCCCGAGCGCGGCAGCGGGCGGGTGGCAACCTACATTCCGGCCTTGGCGCGGGTCGATCCGCAGCACTTCGGCATCGCGCTGCGCACCGGCGACGGTCGCGAATACGCGGCCGCCGACGCCGACACCCGCTTCTCGATCCAGAGCATCTCGAAGGTGTTCACGCTGGCGCTGGCGATGGGCCGCGTCGGCGACGCGCTGTGGACGCGCATCGGCCGCGAGCCGTCCGGCAACCCGTTCAATTCGCTGGTGCAACTGGAGTGGGAGCAGGGGGTGCCGCGCAACCCCTTCATCAACGCCGGCGCGATCGCGGTGGCCGATCGGCTGGTGAGCAGCGGCGCCGATGCGCGCGGCGAGCTGCTGGCGCTGCTCTCCAGCCTGTGCGGCGAGGCGGTGACGTTCGACGAGGAGGTGGCGGCCTCCGAGGCGGCGACCGGTTTCCGCAACGTCGCGCTGGCGAACTTCATGCGTAGCTTCGGCAAGCTCGACAACGAGGTCGGTGCGGTGCTCGACCTGTATTTCCACCAGTGCTCGGCGGCCATGAGCTGCCGCCAGCTGGCCCGCGCGGTCGGTTTCCTGTGCCGCGACGGCGCCCATCCGCTCGATGCCGGCCCGGTCGTCACACCGCCCCAGGCGCGGCGCCTGAACGCGCTGATGCTGACCTGCGGTACCTACGACGCGGCCGGCGAGTTCGCCTTCCGCATCGGCCTGCCGTGCAAGAGCGGCGTCGGCGGCGGCATCGTCGCGGTATTGCCCGACCGGTTGAGCCTGTGCGTGTGGTCGCCGGGGCTGGACGAGACCGGCAATTCGCTGCTCGGCATGAAAGCGCTGGAACTGTTCGTCGCGCGCACCGGCCTGTCGGTGTTCTGAGCTTCGGCGCTACCTGGCCGGCCACGCCCAGTGCTGCGCGGGCGCCGCGCCGTCTTCGATCACGGTCGAACCGAAGCGCTTGTGCAGCAGCAGCGAATTGCAGCCCGCCTCGCCTTCCAGGCTGGCGACCAGCCGGCTGGCGTGGGTGACGACGACGATCTGGCTGTGGCGTGCGGCTTCACCGATCAGGCGGCCGAGGGCCGGCAGCAGGTCCGGGTGCAGGCTGGTTTCGGGCTCGTTCAGCACCATCAGCGACGGCGGGCGCGGTGTCAGCAGCGCGGCGATCCAGAGCAGGTAGCGCAGCGTGCCGTCGGACAGCTCGGCCGCCCGCAGCGGGCGCAGCAGGCCGTGCTGCTGCATCTCGAGCGCGAAGCGCCCGTCGGCCTGGCGGATGTCGACCCGGGCGCCGGGAAAAGCATCCTCGACCGCCCGATCGAAGGCCTCGGGGTCGCCGATCTCGCGGATCGTCTGTACCGCGGCGGCTAGGTCGGCGCCGTCGTGGCCGAGCACCGGGGTGTGGGTGCCGACCTGCGGCTGGCGGGCCGGCGCCTCGGCGTCGCTGCGGAAGTGGTCGTAGAAGCGCCAGCCGCGGATGCACTCGCGCAACTGCAGCAGCTCGGGCGCGTTCTTCGGGTCGGCGCAACTCGCCATCATGCTGTCGAAGCCCGCCAGCTGCGAGGCGACGGTGCGCCAGCCGTCGTCGTCGTCGCGCACCTGCACCAGCGGGCCGCGGCGCTCCACCAGCACGCTGGCCGGGCGCAGCCGCGGGGCGGCCCAGATGCACTCGCGCTTGATCACCGGATCGAGCGTGAAGGCCGAGCTGCTGGGCTGCGGCAGGCCCAGCTCGATCGCGTAGCCGTAGTCCTCGCCGGCGAAGCCGAGCTTCAGCGCCACCGGCTGCTTGCGCCGGGTGCCCTGCAGCGGGTGGCGGCCCTGCAGCACCGAGCGGGCGATCTGCTCCGGGCCGGCCCACAGCGTCGAGGGCAGGCCGCCCTCGCGCGCCAGCGACGGGATCAGGTCGCCGCGCGCCGCGTCGGCCAGCAGCCGCAGCGCGCGATAGAGGCTGGACTTGCCGCTGCCGTTGGCGCCGGTTACGACGTTCAGCGCCGTCAGCGGCAGCGCCAGCTCGCGCAGCGAGCGATAGCCCGCGACGGCCAGCGTCGTCAGCACCGGCGGGTCCGGCCGCGCCTCACTTCAGCGCGAAGCCCAGATTGCGCAGCGCCTCCACCAGCCGATCGCGGCCGGAGAGGGATTCCGGCCCGGCCACCCGCTTGGACGAGTGCACCGACCAACTGCCGCGCACGTTCATGTTCTGGCTGTCGTAGAAGCGCGCCATGGCCTGGTCGTAGTCGGCCAGCGGTGCGTCCTGCTGTTCGAGCGAATAGTTCTCGTGGTGCAGCACCACCGGCTGGGCCGGGCGGGGCTTGACCGACGCCGGCTTCGATTCGTCGGCGTAGCCGACACACATGCCGAACACCGCGAACACCCGCGGCGGCAGTGCGAGGATGCGGGCGACCTCCTCGGGGCGGTTGCGCATGCCACCGATATAGACCAGCGACAGTCCCAGCGACTGGGCCGCTACCGCAGCGTTCTGGGCCGCCAGCGCGGCGTCGATGACGCCGACCAGGAACATCTCGGTGTAGTCGAGGGCCTCGTCCGTTCGCTCGCAGCGCTGGGCAACCCGATGCAGCCGGGCGAGATCGGCCAGCCACACCAGTTGCAAGGGCGCTTCGCGCACGTGTGCCTGCCCGCCGGCGCATTCGGCGAGCGCGGCTTTCTTGTCCGGATCGCGCACTGCGACCACGCTCCAGGCGTGGAGGTTCGACGAGCTGGCGGCAGATTGGGCGGCGGCGACGATCGCCGCAATCTGGTCGTCGCTGACCGGGTCGGGCTTGTAGGCCCGCACTGAGCGGTGGCTCAGCAGGTGTTCGATGACGTCCGAGGTGGCTTGCGGTATGCGTGCCGCGGTGTCGCCGTAGCGGCGCTGAAAGCGGGATTTGAAGTCACTCATGGGAATCCTGATCGAGGCGTACGGCATGATTCTAGCGATCCCGCGACTCGCTTGCAGGCCGCTTTCACGGCGATCCCCAGCGGTAGCGGGAACGGCGCAAAGCGCCCGACGGGCCCGCTGGGGCGATGCCTCGTCCGGTGGCCCCGTCCTGCGAACGGCCACGGCTGGCCGGGCCCGGTTCAAGTGTTCGTTCCCGTATCCGATATATCGAACGATGTAGCGGTTGCTCCCCTGCCAATGCTCGCGCAAGTGCGGCAGGCGGGGGCGGATTCATGCTCGGAAGTGTTCGCCGGGAGAAAATGCGACATGAAAATCAACTCGCCTGTTACCGATGTTGAAACGCGGTTGCCGAGAGACACCTTCATCTACTCCCGCACCGACACCAAGGGCGTGATCAGCGATGTGAACGAAGCATTTGCCGAAATCAGCGCGTTCACACCAGACGAAATGGTCGGGCGCTCCCACAACATCGTGCGCCATCCCGACATGCCGCCCGAGGCCTTCGCCGATCTCTGGAGCAATCTGAAGAAAGGGCGGCCATGGCGTGGCGTGGTCAAGAACCGACGCAAGGACGGCGGCTACTACTGGGTGGTCGCGAACGTCTCGCCGGTGCGTGAAAACGGCCGCGTCGTCGGCTACCAGTCGATTCGGGGGGTCCCGGCAGACGAAGAAGTGGCCGCCGCGAAAGCGGCCTACGCCGGAATTCGTCAGGGCGCGAGCAAGCTCGCCATCGTCCGCGGCCGGGTCGTCCGCAAGCGTCCCTCGTGGGTCGGGACATGGCAATCGCTGCGTACCCAGACGCTGCTTCCGCCGCTGTTCGCGCTCGCGCTGTCTGCGGCCCTGTTGTTCGTGTCGCCGGCGGGCTGGACGGCCTTGCTGGCCGGGCTGGCGGTCGCGCACGCGTGCTACGCGTTGTGCTGGTCTCTTCCACGCACCTGGGCCGAACTCGATCGCATCGCCGGCTGGCTCGAGGCCGCCTTGTGTTCGGGTGATCTGCGCCAGCGCCTGCGCTCGGATCGGGGCGACATCGTCGGTACGATCGCACTCCATGCCGACGACTTGCTTGCGAATATTCAGGCCACTCTGCAGGGTATCGGTGAAGTTGCGTCGCAAGTGGGCAACGCGAACCAGCAGGTCGCAACCGGCATGAGCGAGGTCGGTGACCTGGCCAGGCGACAGGGAGAGGCGGTTACATCGGCGGCTTCGTCGATCGAGCAGGTGACGTCCTCGATCCGCGCGGTCGCCGACAACGCCGGGGACACTTGCAAGACGGCAGATGATGCGGCCGTCGCCTCGGATGCCGGTGCCCAGATCACCGACCAGGCCAGCAAGACGATCCGCGAGTTGGCACAGACCGTCAATGCGTCGGCCGAGTGTGTCGAAAAGCTCGGCGCGCGCTCCGCAGAGATCAGCCGTATAACCGATGTGATCCGGGAAATCGCCGATCAGACCAACCTGCTGGCGCTCAATGCCGCGATCGAGGCTGCGCGGGCCGGAGAACAGGGGCGCGGCTTCGCCGTGGTTGCCGACGAGGTGCGCAAGCTGGCCGAGCGGACATCGGTGGCGACGCGGGAAATCGGCGAGATGGTCGAGGGCATCCGGCACGAAACCGATGCCGCCGTGCATGGCATGAGAGCCGGCGCCACCCAGGTCGGCGAGGGCGTGGCGCTGGTAACCCAGGTATCGGATTCGTTGCGTCAGATCAACGATCAGATGGGCAATACGGTCTCGATGGTCGGACAGATCACCAAGGCCTCCGACGAACAGCAAGGCGCAATGGCTTCGATGGAAACCCAACTGCAGAGCGTTTCCGAGCTGACCGAAAGAAACGTGGCCATCGTGTCGAGGGCCCAGCAGACGGTCGGAAGCCTCAACGTCGTGGTCGATCGCCTGCGCAAGGCGGTTACCCAATATCAGATCTGAGAGCGGGCGCGGTTCGGCGGGATAGACGACGCTCGCGCCAGTGCAGCACCGACACCAGCAGCGCCGGCAGGAAGGTGAGCGTCACCAGCATCGTGAACACCAGGCCGAACAGCACGATCGCGCCCAGGCCGCGGTACAGCTCGCTGCCGGCACCGGGCACCAGCACCAGCGGCGACAGGCCGCAGACCGTGGTGATGGTGGACATCGCGATCGGCCGCAGCCGCGAGGCGACCGCGTCGCGCACCGCCTCGCGCGCCGTCATGCCTTCGTCGCGCAGGTTGCGGAGGGCCCGGTCGACGATCAGGATCGGGTTGTTCACGACGGTGCCGACCAGGATCAGGAAGCCCAGCATCGTGATCATGTCGAAGGCCTGGCTGAACGGCGGCAGGCCGACCAGCGGCAGGGCCTGGCCGGCGGCGTTGAGCAGCCACAGGCCGACGATGCCGCCTGCGATGCCGAGCGGCACCGTGGTCATGATCAGGAACGGGTAGCCCCAGTGCGAGAAGATCGCCACCAGCAGCAGGTAGCACAGCAGCACCGCGACGACGAAGTTGCCGGACAGCGCGGCGCGGGTCGCCTCCAGCGCGTCGCTGGCCCCTGACAGCTGCACGTCCATGTCGTCGGGAATCCCGCCGGTCTGGCGGCCTGCCTCGATCAGTTCGCCGCGTACCCTGGCGACCGCGGTCTCGAGCGCCACCTCGCGCGGCGGAATGATCGACAGCGTCACGGTGCGTCGGCCGTCGACCCGGCGCACGGTCTCGGTATCGACGGTCTCGACCACGTCCGCGACGCTGGACAGCGGCAGCACCGCGCCGCCGCGGCCGACCACCGGCATCGCGGCGATCTGTTCGAGACGGGTGACGCGGCCGTGGCGGCTGTACATGTAGACGTCGATCTTCTCGTCGCCGAGGAAGATCTCGTCCAGGTAGGCGCCGTCCGAGGTGGCGGCCACCGCGTAGCCGAGCGCGCGATTGTCGATGCCGAGCTCGGCCAGCCGCTCCCAGCGCGGCCGCACCTCGATCAGCGGTTGGCCCAGCGACAGCGTGGACGGATTCGAGCGGATGCGCGGATTGTCGAACAGCGTCTCGGCCTTGTCGCGCAGCCGCTCGGCCAGCGCGTAGATGCGCGCCAGCTCGTCGCCCGAGATGTCCACGTTGACGCTGCGCGTGCCGCCGTAGTTGCTGGCGAAGATCGAGCCGCGCGAGGAGAACGCACGCATGCCCGGGATGGCGCGGAACTCCTTCGTCACGACGTCCATCAGGCCTTCGATGTTGCGGCTGTCCCAGTCGATCGGCTCGGCGATGATGCGCAGCTGTTCGCTCTGCACGATCGCCAGCATGTAGGCGATGGCCGGCACCGCGGTTTCGCCGCGCAGGAAGCGCGCCGGATCGTCGCCGAGCGCCGGCAGCAGCCGCTGCTGTACCCGCTCGGCCGCGTTGTTCATCTCCTCGATGCTGTAGCCGGCCGGCGCGAACATCAGCGAGAAGCTCTTCGGCTCCTCGCCATCGGGCAGGTACTCGGCCGGCGGCGTCAGGCGGGCGAGGGCCAGTAGCGACAGTCCGGCCACCAGCAGCACGCACAGCGTGCGGCGCGGACCGGTCGCGGCGAGCCAGGCCGATCCGCCGACGATGCGATCGGTCAGCGCCTTGCCGAGGCGCGACTGGCGGCGGTCCTCGCTGAACTCGAAGCTGACGAAGGCGGTCGGGATGACCAGCAGCGCGACCGCCATCGAGACCAGGATCGCCGCCGACAGCGCGACCGCGATGTCGGAGTAGAGCTGGCCGGCCTCCTGGTGCACGAACAGCACCGGCAGGAACACCAGCACCGTGGTCAGCGTCGAGGCCAGCACCGCGCTCCACACCTGGCGCACGCCGACCAGTGCCGCCTCGAAGCGCTTGCGGCCGCGCGCCAGTTCGCGCTCGATGCTCTCCAGCACGACGATCGAATTGTCCAGCGTCATGCCGATCGCGAACGCCACGCCGGCCAGCGAGACGACGTTGATCGTGCGGCCGGCCAGCAGCAGGCCGAGGAAGCTGGCGATCGTGCACACCGGGATGCCGGCCACGCCGATCAGCGTGGCCGGCAGCGAGCGCAGGAACAGGTACATCACGCCGGTGGCCAGCAGCGCGCCGATGACCAGGTTCTGCCAGACGTTGGCGACCGCCGACTCGACGTAGCGCACGTCGTCGGTGGTGGCGTTCATGACCATGCCGGCCGGCGCCAGCACCGCCCGGTTGATGACGGCCAGCTCGGCCAGCACGGCCTCTTTGATGGCGATCACGTTGGAGCCCGGCTCGCGCCGCAGCGAGATGTTCACGGCCCGCTCGCCGTTGACGAAGGTCTTCGAGCGGATCTCGGCGAAGCCGAGCTCGACGTGGCCGACGTCGCGCAGGCGCAGCGTGGCGTCGCCGTCGCGGCGGATGATCAGATCGTCGATCTGGCCGACGTCGTCGAAGCGGCCGATCGTGCGCAGCAGGTAGCGGCGCTTGCCGCTGTCGACGTCGCCGCCCGAGATGTCGCGGTTGCGGGCGCGCAAAGCGTCGCGCACCTCGGCCAGCGTGACGCCGCGCTCGGCCAGCAGGCGCGGATCGACGTAGACCTGGGCCTGGCGCTCGACGCCGCCCCAGATGCGCGCCTCCGAGACGCCGTCGATGCGCTCCAGCCGGGTGCGCACGCGCTGGTCGAGGAAATCGTACATCTCCTCCATGCGGATGCCGCGCGGGTTGCCCGGCAGCGGCTGGACGCGGAAGAACATGAAGGAGTTGGACGAGAACGAGCTGGTGTAGACGCGCGGCTCGTCCACGTTCTCCGGGTAGGAGGAGACCTGCGACAAGGCATTGCTGACGCGGATCAGCGCGTCGTTGATGTCGGTGCCGAACGGAAACTCCAACTCCACCCGGGCGCTGCCGGTGCCGGCGCTGGACAGCATGCGCTGCACGCCGGGCACGTTGCGTAGCTGGCGCTCCTGCTCGATCAGGATCTCCTTCTCGACGTCCTGCGGCGTGGCGCCGGGCCAGTTGGTGCGGATCGAGATCGTGCGCACCTCCAGGTCCGGGATCATCTGCACCGGCACCCGCAGCAGCGCCAGCACGCCGAAGATGCAGATCACCAGGATGCCGACCGCCAGCAGCGTGCCGCGCCGGATCACCGACTCGAACATGGCTCAGGCGTCCCCGGCGCTCATCGTTCGGACACCACGCGCAGCGCCTGCCCTTCCTGCAGGCGCTCGTTGCCGCGAATGACGACCCGTTCGCCCGGCGACAAGCCCTCGCCGACCTCGATTCGCTCGCCCAGTGTGCGCGCCACGTGCACCTCGCGGCGGCGGGCGGTCAGCCGGCCGTCGCCGTCCTCGCGCGCGATCCAGACTTCGGTACGGCCGTCCGGATGGCGCAGCAGCGCGTCGCGCGGCACGGCCACCGCGCCGCTCGCCGCGCCGAGCGCGAACTGCACGTGGGCCGACATGCCCGGCGCGATGCCGCCGCCAGCGTCGTCCACCAGCACCCGCACCAGGAAGGTACGGGCGGTAGCGTCGCCGACCGGTACCCGCGCGGCGATCCGGCCGGCCAGGCGGGTGCCGGGCAGCGCATCCGGCATCACCACCACCGGTGTGCCGTCGTCGAGCTCGGCGAAGCGTTCCTGCGGCACCTGCACGTCGATGCGCAGCGGCTCGGTGGCGACCAGTTCGAACAGCTCGTCGCCGGTGTCGACCCACTCGCCGACTTCGGCGCTGCGCCGCGCGATGACGCCGTCGAACGGCGCGGCGACGCGGTGGCGCGCGACGCGTTCGGCGGACTCGCGCGTCTGTGCCTCGATCCGCAGCGCGGTGGCGCGGGCGATGTCCACCTCGGCCCGGCTGGCCGACAGGCGGGTCTCGGGCAGGAAGGCCTTGTCCACCAGCGAACGGGCCTCCCGGTGCAGGCGCTGCGCCTCGCGCACCCGGGTCTGCGCTTCCTCGAGCTGGGCCAGGTCTCGCTGGTGGGCCAGGCGGGCCAGCTCGTCGTCGAGTTCCAGCAGCAGCTGGCCGGCGCGCACCCGGTCGCCGACGTCGGCGGCGATGCGCGCCACCAGCCCGCTGACCCGCGGCGACAGCTCGGCCCGCCGCTGCGCCGTGACGCTGCCGGTCAGGTCCAGCGGGCGTGTCCGGCCGGCGGCTTCGAGGCGCGCCAGTTCGACCGGGGCTTCCTGCTGGGCATGGGCGGCACCGATCGCGCAGCAGGTGAGCAGCAGGCGTGCGATGTCTGAACGGAATCGGTCCATGTAGGGCGGACTGCGGCTTTGGCGCCGAGTTTCGGGGGTGCGGCCATCTTAACCGTTCGTCCGCGCCGGGGCGTGCCGTGGGGCGGAACGAGCGCGCCGCTGCGCAGTCCGAGGACCCCGATGCGGAAACGGATGTACCCTTCGCGCAGCATCCGCGATAAGACGGGAGACGAAATGAAGCTCGTGCTTGGCATCCTGATCCTCGTACTGGCGCTGGTGGCCGGCTGGTTCCTGACCCGGCCGCCGGAACTGGCCATGCCGGAAGTCGCGCCGCCGGTCGCGACGGCGCCGGAACCGCCGCCCGTCGCGGCCGAAGCTCAGCAGCCGCCGCAGGCCGAATTTCCGATCGATCGCGTCGTGATCAGCGGCGAGGGCAGCGAGGAAGCGCATCGGCAGCAGAGCGGCCAGGCCGAGGAGGCCGAACCGGTGCCGCCGCTGGACGCCAGCGACGAGCGGGTGGCGAGTTGGATGTCGGCCGCGGTGGCCGGGCCGGCGAGGGCGCTGTTGGCCGGCAGCGGCCTGGTGCGCCGGGTCGTGGCGACCGTGGACAACCTGTCGCAGGAAAAGTCCTCGGTGCGGCTGTGGCCGGTGGCGACCGCCCACGGCCTGCCGGTGGTGGATGAGCGCGGCGGCGAAATCGTCCTGGCGCCGGCCAACGCCGCGCGCTACAAGGCCTTTGTCGAGTTGGCCGAGACGGTGGACGTGGATGCGCTGGTGGCCGGCTACAAGACGCTCTACCCGGTGTTCCAGCAGGCCTACCAGGAGCTGGGCTATCCGACCGGCAACTTCAACGACCGGCTGGTGGCGGTGATCGATCACCTGCTGGCCGCGCCCGAGGTCGAGGGGCCGATCAGGCTGGTGCAGCCGAAGGTCATCTACCAGTTTGCGGATCCGCAGCTGGAAGCCTTGTCGGCCGGGCAGAAGATCATGCTGCGCGTCGGGCCGGACAACGAGCGGCGGATCAAGGCCCGGCTGAGGGTGATCCGCCAGCGCCTGGCCGGCCGGGTCTGATCAGGTGGCCGCCAGCGCACCGCCGGCCGGCGAGCGGCGGGCGATCGTGCGCAGTCGCAGCGATACCAGCAGCACCGCGCCGACGCAGCAGGCCAGCATGGCGACCACGCCGGGCCAGGCGAAGCTGCTCCAGGCCAGGCCGGTGGCGCTGCCCAGCACGCTGCCGCCGAGGTAGTAGCTCGACAGGTAGATCGCGGCGGCCAGCGCACGCCGCTCGCCGGCGCGGCGACCGACCCAGCCGCTGGCGACGCTGTGGGCGCCGAAGAAGCCGAACATGAACAGCGCCAGCCCGGCGACGATCGGCGCCAGCGTGTCGATCAGCGTGGCCAGCAGGCCGATGCCGGCGATACCGGTCATCGCCCACAACACGTTGCGCCGGCCGTAGCGGTCGGCCAGCCGTCCGGCCCACGCCGAAGCCCAGCTGCCGATCACGTACATCAGGAACAGCGCTCCGATCCACGACGGCGCCAGCTCGAACGGCGCGGCCACCAGCCGGAAGCCGAGGAAGTTGTAGCAGCCGATGAAAGCCCCCATCAGCAGGAAGCCCGTGACGAACAGCCAGGGCAGGCCGCGGTCCCCAAACACCCCTCGCAGGTCATGCCACAGCGCCGCCAGCGCCATGCTGCGCCGGCGGAAGTTGTGCGCGGGCGGCAGCGAGCGCCAGAACACCAGCGCCGCCACGGCACCGACCAGGCCCAGCCCGGCCAGCCCGATGCGCCAGTCGCCGAAATCGGTCAGCAGCGCCGAAATCAGGCGCCCGCTCATGCCGCCGAAGGCATTGCCGGCGATGTACAGGCCCATCGCACGTCCCTGTGCCGCCGGTGCGACCTCCTCGCCCAGGTAGGCCATCGCCGCGGCCGGCACGCCGGCGATCGCCATGCCCAGCAGCCCGCGCAGGACCAGCAGTTGCGTGAAGTCGCCGACCAGCGCCGACAGCGCCGCGAAGACCGCCGCGGCCACCAGCGACCAGCGCATCACCGCCTGGCGCCCGAAGCGGTCCGACAGCAGGCTGGCCGGGATCAGCATCGCCGCCAGCGTGATCGTGCCGGCCGAAACGCTCAGACTGGCGGTGGCCGGCGAGACGCCGAAGACCTCGACCAGCAGCGGCAGGATCGGCTGGGTGCCGTAGAGCATCGCGAAGCAGGCGAAGCCGGCCACGAACATCGCCAGGTTGGCGCGCCGGTAGCCGGCGCTGCCGGCTTCGAGTCGTTGTGGGCTGGTGGCCATCGCCGTGCTCTCCGTCGTCGGTGTGGCTCGCGAGCGGGTCGGGCCGTGCGAACTGCGGACGTCGGCAAAGATAGGGTGTACGAAAAGTCGCGTCCAATATATTTTTTAGCTCTGTTTGATACATGAGAAGTATCAATGGAGCTCAGACATCTGCGCTACTTCGTCGCCGTCGCCGAGGAGCTCAACTTCCGCCGCGCGGCCGAGCGCCTGCACATCGGACAGCCGCCGCTGTCGATCCAGATCCGGGCGCTGGAGGAGGAGATCGGCGCCCGGCTGTTCGAGCGCAGCAAGCGCCGCGTCGCGCTGACCGAAGCCGGCGGCCGCTTCCTGCGCCGTGCGCGCGAGATCCTCGCGGCGGCCGGCGAGGCGGCCGAGGAGGCGCGTCGCGCGGCGCGGGGCGAGATCGGCAGCCTGCGCATCGGCTTCACGTCCTCGCTGCCCTACACCTCGACGCTGCCGGACGTGCTGCATGCCTACCGCAGGCGCTATCCGGAGGTGGAACTGCAACTGAAGGAGATGTTCACCACCGACCAGCTTGTGGCGATCGCGGCCGGCACGCTGGATGTCGGCCTGGTTCGCCACGTCGGCGGCGAGCTGCCGGCCGGCGTCGAGCTGCGGCCGATCGGCAGCGATCCGCTGTGCCTGGTGGTGAATGCCGCCCACCCGCTGGCGGCGCGCCCGTCGGTACGCTTCCGCGAATTGGCCGGCGAAGGCTTCATCTCGTTTCCGGCCAACGTCGGCACCGGTCTGCCGGACGTGCTGCGGCGGCTGTGCCGCCAAGCCGGCTTCGAGCCGCGCATCGTGCAGACCGCGCGCGAGGCCACCACCCAGGTCGGCCTGGTCGGTGCCGGCCTCGGCATGGCGCTGCTGCCGGCGCCGCTGGCCTGCATCCGGCTGCCGCGCGTGCGCTACGTGCCGGTGGCCGACGAGGACGCCGAGTTCGGCCTGTCGGTGGCGCTACCGGCCGGCGAGCCGGCGCCGCTGCCGGCCGGTTTCCTGCAGGTGCTGGACGGCATCGCTGGCGAGGAGGCTCAGGCCGGCGCGAACAGGTAGTTGTCGGCGTGCAGCGCGCCGTCGAGGACGCCGCCGCCGAGCGCCTCGGCGCGTGCGCGCTCGCCGGCGGCGCCGAGGGCGACGAACAGCGGCAGGAAATGCTCCGGCGTCGGATGGGCGAGCTTGGCCTGCGGACCGTCGTGCTGCCAGTCGAGCAGGGCTTCGTGCTCGCCGGCCAGCAGGTGCCGATGGACCCAGTCGCGAAAGGCGCCGGTCTGGGCCCGCAGCGCACCGCCGTTGCGGAAGTAGTCGGCCAGGTTGTGGGTCATGTGGCCCGACCCGACGACCAGCACCTTGTCGTCCGGCAGGCCGGCCAGCGCGCGGCCGACCGACAGGTGGTGGCGGGCGCAGCGGTCCGGCTGGACCGAGAGCTGCAGCACCGGCACGTCGGCGTCGGGGAACAAGCTCAGCAGCGGTATCCAGGCGCCGTGGTCGAGGCCGCGGCCGGGATCGATGCCGGCCGCCAGGCCGGCTTCGCCGAGCAGGGCCTTGATCCGCTGCGCCAGTTCCGGCGCGCCGGGCGCCGGATAGCGCAGCCGGTACAGCGCGTCCGGGAAGCCGTAGAAGTCATGCACCGTGTCCGGGCTGGCCGCGCCGCCCAGCATCGGAAGGCCGGTATTCCAGTGCGCCGAAACCATCAGGATCGCGTCGGGCGTCTCGAGCCGTTCGGCCAGCGCTTGCCAGCTCGCGGCCAGCTCGCCGCCTTCGACGGCGGTCATCGGCGAACCATGGGACAGGAACAGCACGGGTTGTCGTGACATCGAATCGCTCTCAGTCAGGCGGCCGCCGCGGAGGCGGCGGCCGGGTTGGTCGGCCCGCTTGCTCAGGCGGCCTGCGGACGGCGGCCGAGCGCTACTGCACGGCGGCCTTCGATCGATAGCGCACCCGAGCCGAGCAGGACCTGGGCGATGGCCGCCACGGTCAGGTAGGCGGGATATTCCCAGCCACCGTTCTGGGCGCTGAACACCCAGCCGTTGCCGACATGGACGCTGAGCGCACCGAGCAGCAGCGGAATCGCCGCGGCCGCCACCAGCCGGGTGCGGAAGCCGACGATCAGCGCTACGCCGGCGAGGACTTCGGCCGGCGCGACGATGTAGGCCGTGAAGCCGGGGAAGCCGACCGATTCGAAGAAGCCGGCGGTGCCGGCCAGCGTGAATACGAGGAATTTCAGCAGGCCGTGGGCGAGGAACATGGCGCCCAGAGCGATGCGCAGAATCGCAATGCCGTAGTCGCGAAGGTCTTGGTGCTTGATCGTCATGATGTGCTCTCCTTGGGTATCGGGGGTACGCAGTGGCTGCTGCGATGGACGAACTTTATCTATCCCGAAAAGGAGGATAAAGTGGCATTCTGACGAATTTGTATTGCGATTTTGGGGATAATAAATGGATCGACTGGAAGCGATGCGGGTGTTCTGCGCCGTCGTCGAGGCGGGCGGCTTTGCGGCTGGTGCCGAGCGGCTGGGCATCTCGACTTCGGCGGCGTCGCGCCACGTGGCCCAACTCGAAGCACACCTGAGCGTGCGCCTGCTGAATCGCACCACGCGTCGCGTCAGCCCGACCGAGGAGGGCTACGCCTACTTCGAGCGCTGCACCCAGTTGCTGGCCGACCTCGAGGAGGCCGACTCGATGGTGGCCGGCGGCGCCACGGTGCCGCGCGGCAGGCTGCGGCTGACCGCGCCGACCGCGCTCGCGACGCTGCACCTGGCGCCGGCCTTCGCGGCTTTCGGCGAGGCGCACCCGGAGCTTTCGCTCGACATCGTGCTGTCCGAAAGCGTCGTCGATTTCATTGAGGAGGGCATCGACCTGGCGATCCGGGTCGGTCGCATCGGCAGCACCAACCTGGTGGCGCGGCGCATCGGCGACGCGCGTCTGATCGTGGCCGCCGCGCCGGCCTACCTGGACCGGCACGGCGTCCCCGCCGAGCCGGCCGCACTGGCGTCCCACGCCTGCCTGACCTATGCCCACGCGGCCCGCGGCAACCACTGGCACTTCAGCGATGCACAGGGCGAAACGCTGGAGGTTCGCGTCAGCGGGCCGGTGCATTCGAACAACGGCATGCTGCTGGCCGAGATGGCGGCGGCCGGCAGCGGCGTGACGATGGCGCCGGACTTCATCCTCGGACCGCTGCTGGCCGACGGTCGGCTGCGGCCGCTGCTGCGGGACTGGATGCCGCCGCCGCTGCCGATCCACGCCGTCTACCCGACGCGGCGCCACCTGTCGGCCAAGGTGCGCGCCATGAGCAGCTTCCTGATGCAGTGGTTCGAGCGGCATCCGAGATCGTACGGCGAGCCGGCCTGACGGCGGGAATGCCTCGCCGGCGGGCTGCGGATATCCCGTATGCCGTGCACGTCAGTCGTGGAACTCCTCAATTGTGGCGCCCGCGAGTGCGATCGAGAATCGCTCGAAATTCACGGCACGCCACACAGGAGACACAGGATGGATCTGATCGAGACTCGCATCGACGGAGCGATCGGCACGATCACGTTGAACAACGGCCGCAGGCACAATGCCCTGAGCCATGCACTGGTCGACGCGATGATCGCGGCGCTGGATCAATTCCGCGAGGCGCAGCTGCGGGCCGTGGTGCTGCGCGCCCAGCCCGGCGCGAAGGTCTGGTCCGCCGGCCACGACGTCGGCGAACTGCCGGAGGGGCGGCGCGACCCGCTCGGCTGGGACGATCCGCTGCGCAACCTGGTGCGCAGCCTCGAGACCCACCCGGCGCCGGTGATCGCCATGGTCGAGGGGACCGTGTGGGGCGGCGCGGTGGAGACCGTGCTGGCCTGCGACATCGTCGTCGCCTGTCCGGACAGCACCTTCGCGGTCACGCCGGCCCGCCTGGGCGTGCCGTACAACGTCAGCGGCATGATGACCTTCATGAGTGCGGCGAGCCTGCGCGTCGTCAAGGAGCTGGCCTTCACCGCCGCACCGATCAGCGCCGAACGGGCCGAGCGGGTCGGCATGATCAACCACGTGGTCGCCCGCGACGAGCTGGAAGCCTTCTGCTACGCGATGGCCGCCACGATCGCCGACAACGCGCCGCTGAGCATCTCGATCATGAAGGAGCAGCTGCGCGTCCTGGCCGGTGCCAAGCCGGTCAGTCCGCGCGGCTTCGAGAAAGTGCAGGGCCTGCGGCGGGTGGTCTATGACAGCCACGATTACGCCGAGGGCATTCGCGCGTTCAAGGAGAAGCGGCCGCCGCGATTCCTTGGCAGATAGGGATCCCGGCCGCGATGGCTTGCGATTGGAATCCGCTCGCGAAGGTGGCCGAATTCGCTCAAACGCCCCGGTTTGTCCTAAGCTTACGGCTTTGCGCGGCGCAATCGTCCGGGCGGCTCGGCCGAACGATTGCGCGGCGGCCCTGTCAACCGGATCGCCCATGAAAGAAGCAAGTCATTCCACGCTGATCGGCAGCTTGTTGCTGGTCGGTTGCCTCGGCCTCTCGGCCTGCGTTTCGACACCGGAGAAGAAGGCGGACGCGGAACCCGTGCTTGTACCGGCAGAGCCGCAGGGCCAGGCGAAGGCGGCCGAACCGCCCCCGTCGCCGCCGAAGATCGCGACCCATGCCGAGCAGCAGCAGGCCCAGCGAATCGCGCTGAAGGTGGCGGACCTGCTCGAGGCCGGCAAAGTCGAAGAGGCCTACGTCGAAATCGAGCGGGCGCTCGAGGTCGATCCGGCCAACAAGCTGGCGCAGAACTTTCTCGATCAGATGACGGCTGATCCGTTCCAGGCGCTGGGCGGTGAATCGTTCGAATACACCGTCAAGGCGGGCGAGTCGCTGTCGAAGATCGCCGGCCGCTACATGGGCGACATCTTTCGCTTCTACATCCTGGCGCGCTACAACGGCATCGAGATACCGCGTCTGGTGCCGGCGGGGCGGGCGATCCGGATTCCCGGCCGCAAGCCCGACGAAAGAGAACTGGCGCGGCCCGAACCGGCGCCGAAGCCGGTGGCCGAGAAGCCGGTCGCGTCGGAGCCGGCCGAGCCGGTGCAGGCGCCGACCGAGATCGCCATGCCCGAGCCGGCTCCCGCGCCGGAGCCGGCCGCGGCCGAAGGCACGGATGCCCCTGCCCAGAGCGAGCGCGAGCCGGCGGACGATGTGCCGGTGCAGACCGCGACGCCGGTGCTGAAGCCCGAACCGGAGATGCCGGTCGAACCCGAGGTGGTTGCGGTGCCGGAAGTGCCGGTCGAAACGGCCGGCCCGCGGCCGATGCCGGAGCCGACGCCGGCCGACCGGGCGTTCCAGCGCGGCCTGCGCGAGCAGGCGCAGGGCAACAACCTGGCTGCCTACGAGGCCTTCAAGACCGCCTACTCGCTCGATCCGAACAACGGCGAGGCGCGCAGCAACGCCGACCTGATGCACAAGGAGATCGTCTCCAACTACATGCGCCGGGCGCGGGCGGCTTTCGCCAAGCAGGACCTGAAAGGCTCGATCAAGAACTGGGACCTGCTGCTGGAATTCGATCCGGGCAACGACATCGCGCAGTTGGAGCGGCAGAAAGCGCTGGTGCTGCAGGAACGGATCAAGTCGATACAGTAGGCGGCGAAGCCGGCTGAAGCCGGCCCCGGCGGGAAACACGCTTCGGTCGAGTTCGTGGGGACGGCTTCAGCCGGCCGGCGGCGCCCGAGTTCCGCTTGGATCGTCGGCGTCACCGAGATCGCACCACGACACTAGGACGCCTCGCCCAGCGAACGCTTCAGCGCGTCGATCTTCCTGCCCAGCGCCTGAGCGGATTCGCCGCGATAGACCAGGGCTCGCTCGAAGGCCCGCAGCGCGGCGCGCAGGCGGCCGGCGCTGAGCGCGTTGTCACCATACGCTTCCCAGGTGCCGGCCAGCTGTGCGCGCGCCTTCTCGTCGTCCGGGTTCGCCGTCACGTAGCGGGTCAGCATCGCCAGCGCCTCGGTGAATTCGCCGTTGCGCTGCAGCAGCGCGGCGTGTTCGAGGGCGTGCGAATCGAATTCCCCGCCGTCGGTGGCGGTCGTGCCTTCGTCGCGCGGCGGCGCAGCCTGGGCCTTGGGTTTCGCGTTCGCGGCGGCGGCCGGGGAAGTGAGGTAGTCGTCGTTGCGGCCGAGGGTCAGCCGGGTCGGTTTGCCGAGAAAGTAGCGGCGATTGCGGATGCGTTCGAGTGCCCGAAGTTCTTCGGCCGCTTCTTTGCGCCGAGGGTCGTTCGCCAGCACCAGCAGGTAGTTGCGGACCGCCGCCTGTTCGTTGCCGGCGGCCTTCGCCGCACGCGCCTTGCCCAGATGCCGCGAGGCTGCCCGTCGGGCTGCCGCCTGGGCCCGTGACAGCCGTGCGCGGTAGGCCGGCTCGTCCGGATCGTACAGGCGCAGGGTTTCCCAGAGCAGCGCTGCTTCGTAGTGGCTGCCGCTGCGATCGAGCTTCTCCGCCCGGGCCTGCTGCCGCTTCGCAAATGCCGATTGCGGATGGAGCGGGACGACCGGCGCGTCGCCGGCGGGCGGAGCGCTGCCGCAGGCGGCCAGCAGCACCGAACACGCGGCCAGCAGTGGAAATGCACGCGTCGGCTTCATGGGTTGCTCACCGGCCTGCTGGTTTCCAGCCTGGCCTTGAAGGCCGCCAGGCCGTGATCGCCGTAGATCATCGTGCGGCGCAGCATCAGCTGCTCCGAGAAGAAGCCGTTGCCGCCCGGATTGACGGTCAGCCCGAGCCGATAGTCGTCGGCCTGCAGGCGGTCGAGCACCTGCTGGTTGGCGTCGCCGTAGGGGAAGGCGTAGCGGCCCACCTTGATCGGCAGCTTGGACTCGATGACTTCGCGCGGTACCGCGACCTCGGTTTCGATGCGTTTCAGGTAGGCAGCGTCGTCCTCGCCGCTCGCGCGCTCGATCAGGTTCGAATGGGTCTTGGAATGGGCCTGGATGTCCACCAGGCCGCTGCCGACCATCTCGCGCATCTGTGCCCAGTTGAGCGCGTCGCCGGCGCCGACGAAATCCGTATAGAGGAACACCGTCGCCGGGAAGCCGTGCTTGCGCAGGATCGGGTAGGCGTATTGATAGACGGTCTTGTAGCCGTCGTCGATGGTGATCACGACGGCCCGTTCCGGCAGCGCGCGCCGGCCCTGCAGGAAGTCCTCCAGTGCCGACAAGGGCACCACGCGGTAGTCATTGCGGGCGAGCCAGTCCATCTGCTCGGCGAAGCGGTCGGCCGAGACGATCATCTTGCCGCGGCCCGGACCGAAGCGGTGGTAGCACAGGATCGGCACGGTCTGGAAGCGGCCCGCCGTGACGCCGGTGGGGTTCGGATCCTGCAGCGGCACGGCCAGGACTTCTCCGGCCTTCGGCCTGCGCACCTGGTTGAAGTCCGCGATGCGCCACCACCACTGGGGGCCGTCGAGGAAGCGTGCCGCGATCGAACGCAGCGTGTCGCCGGCGGCGGCCCGGTAGATGACGAAGCGTGCGTTGCGGGCCAGTACGTCGCCATCGGCCGGGGGCGACCGTTCCTCGCCGGGGCTCGCCATCGGCGGCCGTGTCGGCTGGGCCGAGCAGCCGATGAGCAGCAGCACGGCAGCGAGCACGGCGAGCCGCGACGGCAGCCGCGGACCGGGACGATCGGGCTTCATGCGCTCGGCTTCCGGTGGTAGAGCGTGGTGTCGGCGGTGTCGGGCGCCAGTTCCGTCGCCGGATCTCCGGCATCCTCCGCCGGGGCTGCCGCTGCATCCGTCGGATCCGTGTCCCAGCGCTGCTTGAGCGCTGCCGCCATTTCGTCGAAGGACTGGTAGAGCAGGCCGAATTCGTCGTTGCGCCGTTCGCCGATGCGATGATCGAGGCGGCCGGCACCGAGTTCGCGCATCGACTCCTCGAGCAGCTGGATCGGCCGCGAGAACCAGTTGGCAAGCATCCAGGTACCGGCCGCGACGGCCGCGATGGTGGCCAGCACGAGCGCGATCATCAGGCCGATCGCCAGTCGCGACACCCGGGCCAGCGGCGCCTCCGGCAGGCCCAGCGCGATGCGTCCGATCTCCTTGCTCTGGAACGTGATCGGGGCCTCGAAACTGATCACCGATTCGCCGTCCACCTCGTAGCGCTGCACCCGCACGGTGCCGCCCGGATTGTCGATCGGTTCTCCGCTCGGTGGCTGATACGGCTTCTCGAGCAGGCTGGCATTGCTGCTGGCGCGCACGATGCCCTCCCGGTCGATCACGGTGAGGCTCTCGAAGTCCTGCGTGCGCATCACCTCCTGCACGAAGACCTCGACCGAGATCCAGTCTTCCGACAGCGCCGGCACCGCGCTCTGGGTGGCCATGAAGCGCGACAGCGAGGCGCCGTAGTCGGTCACCTGGGCGACCAGCGCCTGGTGCTGGCGCTGCGTCACGATGCTCGCCGTGACGCCCATCACCGTGGCCACGAACAAGGCCATCAGCAGCGTCCATTTGATTCGCAGCGGAATGATGCGCGGGCGCTCCGCGCTTTCGTCCTCGATCGTGCGGATCAGCTTGATCAGGGCTTCGCTGAGCTCCTTGCCGGACTGGTAGCGGCGGTCGGGCTGCTTGGCCAGGCAGCGGTCGATGACCCGTCGCAGCGCCGGCGAAGCCTCGGGCCGCAGCTTCTGGATGGTCTGCGGATTCTCCTTCGCGATCTTCAACATCAGCGCGACGATGGTGTCGGCCTCGAACGGCTTCTGACCGGTGATCAGCTGGTACAGCACGATGCCGACCGAGAACAGGTCGGAACGGCCATCCACCTTCTCGCCCATGGCCTGTTCCGGCGACATGTACTGCGGCGTGCCGATCACGTCGCCGATGCGGGTGTGCTGCGTGCGCGACGCCGATTCGAGGTGGGCGATGCCGAAATCCGCCACCTTGATCGAGTTGCGGTTCTTGCTGACGATGATGTTGGCCGGCTTGATGTCCCGGTGTACGACGCCCTTGGCATGCGCGTAGTCGAGCGCCCGGGCGAGCTGGATGCCGATTTCGAGCACTTCCTTGATCGTGAACGTCGCGCCGCGGGCCATCATGTCGCTCAGCGGTTCGCCGTCCAGCAGTTCCATCGCGATGTAGGGCCGCCCCTCGATCTCGCCGACGTCGTAGACGGTGGCGATGTTCGGATGGGTCAGCATGCCGGCCGCGCGCGCCTCGCGCAGGAAGCGGTTGCGATACTCCTCGTCCTCGCACAGCGAGGCGTGCAGGAACTTGATCGCAATGATCCGGTCGATGCCCGGGTCATGCGCCTTGAAGACGGTCGCCATGCCGCCGCGGCCGAGCAGCTCCAGGATCCGGTAGCGGCCGACCTGGCGCACTTCGGTCTTCTCCTTGGCCAGCGGACCGCCGGGAATCGTCGATGCCACCGGGTCGTGGGGCCGGTGCTTGGGCGCGATGCGGGTGCGGTTGTCGTCGTCGGGCTCGTCTCTGCCGGCCGCCGCCGGGGCGCCGAGCGTCATGCCGGGCGGTGCGATGCGGGTGCGGTTGTCGTCGTCGTACATCGTTTCCGGCTGCCCCGGCCGATCGATCCTTGCGCCCGCGGCGGGCGTCTGACCGCCGGTTGTTCGCTCGTCCTTGCTCACGAAAATCCCCCTGCTCGTTCCGAGCGGCTGTCATGGCGGCAGCGTATGCCGCATGGTTCCTGTCGCCCCGATGATGCACGTCTTTTCGGGCGGATGACCGTTAACCTAGCGCAACACATTGCAGACCTTCACTCTCGAACGCGATTTGCGGTACGTTGGTCGCGCGCGAAATCTTACGTATTCTCTCAAACATCCGATCAGGGGAGGGTTTTCGGCTTGTTGCGCAATCGCGTTCTGGGCGTGTCCTTTCTCGTGCTGTGCATCGTCGTGCTGCTGGAACTGGGCGGGCTGCTGACCGGGCTGCGGCTCGATGCGGCGAGCCGGCAGGGCGAAGAGTGGGCGCGCAGCGCCACCCTCGATCGAGAGTTCGATGCCTTGCTAGTCAGGGCCGCGGGGGAGGGCGTGTCGGCCTTCCTGACCGGCAGCCAGGCCTATGCGGAGGAAGCCCGCGAGGCCTTGTCCGAGGCCCGCGCCCGCTTTGATGCGCTGGAGGCGCGCGGTTCCGGATCGGGCGATCTGCAGGCGCAGGTCGGCGCAATCCGCGAACTCCAACGGCGCATGCTGACTGAAGTGGCCGCGACGCTGATGCCGCTGCAGAGGGATTTCGGTGCCGGCTCCGAGAGTGCCCTCGACCTGGCGGAGCGGGTCTACGGCTACGAGCGCCTGATCCCGGAACTGCGCCGGCTGACGGACGCCTTTTCGAGCGAAGCCCGCGCCCGCACGGAAGCCCAGGTCAGCCGCTGGCGTACGCTCGACGACGGACTGGCGCTGGCCCGGATCGTGGCCATGGTGCTGCTGGTGGTGGCGATCACGCATCTGGTGCAGCGTCGTGTCGTGGCACCGCTGACGGCACTGTCGGACGCCGCGCAGAAGGTGCGCGCGGGTGAGTTCGACAAGCAGGTGGAGGTTACCTCAGACGACGAACTGGGCAGGCTGCAGGCTGCCTTCAACCAGATGATGCGACGCCTGGGCGAGTACGGCGCAGAAACGCTGCAGCGCGAAAACGAACTGCGCGAGGCGCTCGATCGTGCCGAATCGGCCAACCAGGCAAAATCCGCCTTCGTCGCCAGCATCAGCCACGAACTGCGTACCCCCATGCATGGCGTACTGGGTACCGCCGATCTGTTGCTGCGCGGCGAGCTGGCGCCCGAAGTGCGCGCACGGATCCGCACGATCAGATCGTCGGCGGAAGCGCTGTTGGCGATCATCAACGACGTGCTGGATCTGTCCAAACTCGAGGCCGGGCGGATGGAGATGCATTTTGCGCCGACCAACCTGCGCGCGATGCTGGCCGAGAGCCTGGCGCTGGTCGAGTCGCGGGCCATGCAACGCGGCCTGGTGCTGCGAGCCGACGTGGCTGCGGAGGTGCCGGAGTGGTTTCTCGGCGACGGCGGGCGCTTGAAGCAGGTGCTGATGAATCTGCTCGGCAATGCGGTGAAGTTCACCGTGGAGGGCGAGATCCGCTTCAGGGCCTGGCTGCCGCAGGGCGGCGGCGACCGTCTGCGCTTCGAGGTCACCGACAGCGGACCGGGCATCCCGCTGGAAGCGCAGCAGAGGATCTTCGTGCCGTTCGAGCAGGCCGACGGCAGCGTCTCGCGCAGCCACGGCGGCACCGGCCTCGGCCTGGCGATCTCGCGCATGATGGTCGAAGCCATGGACGGCTGGATCAAGGTCGACAGCGAACCCGGCCGCGGCGCCACCTTCGTCTTCGAGATTTCGGCGCCGGCCTGCGCTGCCCCGCCCAGCAGCGACAAGGAGGAGCCGGCCGCGAGCGAGGGCGGCTACCCGGGGCGGGTCCTGGTGGTCGAGGACCATCCGGTCAACCAGACCCTGGTCGAGGCGATGCTCGATCAACTCGGCTGCCGATGCGAGTTGGCGGAGGACGGCCGCGCCGCGGTGACGGCAACGCAGCAGACCCACTACGACCTGATCCTGATGGACTGCCAGATGCCCGAGATGGACGGCTATTCTGCGACCCGCGCGATCCGTAAGCGGGAAGCCGAAGGGCAGTCGCGCGCGATCATCGTCGCGATGACCGCCGGCGCGATGCAATCCGACCGCGAAGCCGCCCAATCCGCCGGCATGGACGATTTCCTCGCCAAGCCCTTTACCGTCAAGGACCTGCGCCAGGTGCTCGACCGCTGGCTGCGGGCGGACGGCTAGGCCGCCGGCGTGGCCGCCCACCGATGCTGAACTCGATTTCCTCGCTGATCGGCGATCGCGACAATTGGCTGCTGCTGGGCTCGTTGGCGCTCTATTCGCTGGCGCTGATGAGTGCGATCCGGGCAATCATGGTGACGCGCACCTCGCAGGGTGCGATCGGCTGGGCCGTCGCGCTGATGACGCTGCCGATCGTGACGCTGCCGCTGTACTGGGTCTTCGGCCGGACCCGCTTCGAGGGCTACACCACCCGCCGCGCCAGCGTGACCGCGCGGGCGCGCGCGCAGTTCAAGCCGCTGGAAGAGCTGAGGCGCCACGAGCGGGCGCCGCGACCGTCCCTGGCCGGCCTGCACCAGATGGCCTGCAAGCTGTCGGAGACCGGCTTCCTCGGCGGCAATGGGATCCGGCTGTTGTGCGGGGGCGAGCAGACCTTCGATGCGATCCTGGCCGCGATCGCCGGCGCAAGACGCTACATCCTGGTGCAGTACTACATCTTTAACGCGGACCGCATCGGCACGCGGATCGCAGAGGCCTTGATCGACCGGGCCCGGGACGGCGTGCGGGTGAGCTTCATGTACGATCCGATCGGCTCGAGCCTGCCGCGCCGCTTCCTGGCACGCATGAAGGCGGCAGGTATCGATTGCAGCCAGTTCGACACCACCCGCGGGCGAGGCAACCGCTTCCGCATCAATTTTCGCAACCACCGCAAGATAGTCGTGGTCGATGGGCGAAGCGCCTTTCTGGGCGGCATCAACGTCTCCGACGAGTACTTCGGCGCCGGGCCGGGTGAGGAGCCGTGGCGCGATGCCCACGTACAGGTGGACGGCCCGGTGGCGATGAGTGCCGCGATCGCCTTCGTCAAGGACTGGTACTGGGCCCGGCGGCGGCTGCCCAAGATGGACTTCGAGCTGCCGCGGCAGGCCGGCGCCGCGAGGGTTCTGGTGTGGCCCACCGGGCCGGCCGACGAGCAGCCGGAATGCACCGTATCGCTGCTGTCGTCGTTCAACGCCGCGCGCAGTCGCATCTGGATCGCCAACCCGTACTTCGTGCCGACCGATCCGATCCTGCAGTCGCTGCGGCTGGCGGTGCTGCGCGGCGTGGAGGTCTGCGTGGTGGTGCCGTACCGCACCGACCATCGCGTCGTCCGGCTGGCCTCGCAGATCTACCTGGCCGAGCTGCTGCGGGTCGGTGCGCGCGTCTTCCGTTATCGCAGGGGAATGATCCACACCAAGGCCTTCCTGGTGGACGACGAGCTGGCCAGCGTCGGATCGGTCAATCTCGACCATCGCTCGATCCTGATCAATTTCGAGATCGCCGCGTTCTCGGACGATCAGGCCTTCATCGACGAGGTCGAGACGATGCTTGCCCGCGACATGCGCGACAGCGAGGAAGTGACCGTCGAGATGGTCGATCGGCGCGGACTGCTGAATCGGCTGGCGACGCGCGCCGCCAACCTGTTGGCGCCGGTGCTGTAGCCGGCCGGCGGAGGCAGCTGCGCGAGCCGCGCCCTAATCCGCGCGGATTTCGCCATCGCCGCGGCATCCGCCCGCCAAGCCTCGGTGCACCAGGGGGCGTGCACTTCGACTCGGCGGGGGACGTTCGGGGGGTTATTGGAACTGGTCGAGGCTTACTTCGTCCTGTTCCAGTACCTCGGACGCATTGCCCACCAGCAGGGGGTCCGGTGCGCATGCGACCACCGGGTCCTTGTCCGGGTACTCGAGCTTCGACAGGAAGTGGCGCATGCAGTTCAATCGCGCGCGCTTCTTGTCGTCGGACTTGATCACCGTCCATGGCGCGTCGGCGGTGTCGGTGTGGAAGAACATGGCCTTCTTGGCTTCGGTGTAGTCGTCCCAGCGATCCAGCGACTGGATGTCGATCGGCGACAGCTTCCAGTGCTTGAGCGGATCGTCGCGGCGCGAGATGAAGCGCCGCAGCTGTTCTTCGCGGCTGACCGAGAACCAGTACTTGAACAGGTGGATGCCGCTGTTGACGAGCATGCGCTCGATCTGCGGCGTCTGGCGCATGAACTCCAGATAGTCGTGCGGGGTACAGAAGCCCATCACCCGCTCGACGCCGGCGCGGTTGTACCAGGAGCGGTCGAAGAACACGATCTCGCCGGCGGTCGGGAGATTCGAGACGTAGCGCTGGAAGTACCACTGGCCCTGCTCGACGTCGGACGGCTTCTCCAGCGCGACCACGCGCGCACCGCGCGGATTCAGGTGCTCCATGTAGCGCTTGATCGTTCCGCCCTTGCCGGCCGCGTCGCGCCCCTCGAACAACAGCACCAGGCGCTGGCCGGTCCGCTTGACCCAGCTCTGCACCTTGAGCAGTTCGATCTGCAGTTCGGCCTTGCTCGCCTCGTACTCGCTGCGCCGCATCCGCTCGCCGTACGGGTAGTTCTTCGGCAGCGGCGCCCGGCCGCTGTCCTCCCAGCTGCCGTGCGGCGCCTCGGCGACCTTGGCGGCCATCGGCGAGTGGCTGATCTGCAGGATCTCGGCGGCGGCCCTGGCCTTTTGCGTTGGACCGGACCTGCGGTCGTAGACCTGCGGCGTCTCGTCCTGCGCCTCGGCCGCCTGCTTGCGGGCGGGGCTCTTGCGGATCGGCTGTCGCCCGGATCGGTTCGTGCTCATGGCTTCCCTCTTGCTGTGGTCTGTTGTTCGAAATCGATGCCGCGGGAGATGGCAACTCCATTCCCAACGGCCGCAAGCGATCTGAATTTAGGACAGAGCGCCGTAAATGTGATAGCTATCAATAACAACCTTCGAGGAGACGCGAGTGTCGGATTTCGTGCTTTATGAGCAGCAGGATGGCATCGTCACATTGACGCTCAACAATCCGGAGCAGCGCAACGCGCTGAGCAGCCAGGAACAGTGGGACGCACTGGCCGATGCCTGCCGCAGCGTGCAGCGGGACGATTCGGTCAAGGTGGTGATCCTGACCGGCGCCGGCCCGGCCTTCTGTGCCGGCGGCAACGTGAAGGACTTCAACGACAGGAAGGGCCTGGCGGAGGGGCCGCCGACGCAGATCCGGGAGAACTACCGGCGCGGCATCCAGCGCATTCCAATGGCGTTCTGGCGGCTCGACGTGCCGACCATTGCCGCGGTCAACGGCCCGGCCATCGGCGCCGGCTGCGACCTGGCATGCATGGCCGACATCCGGATCGCGTCCGAGAACGCCCGCTTCGCAGAGAGCTTCGTCAAGCTCGGGCTGATTCCCGGCGACGGCGGCGCCTGGTTCCTGCAGCGGGTGCTCGGCTATTCGCGCGCCGCGGAGCTGTCCTTCACCGGCGACATGATCGACGCGCGCATGGCGCGCGAGATCGGCCTGGTCAACCACGTCACCAAGCCCGAGCGCCTGCTCGAAGAGGCGCGACTGCTGGCCGGGCGTATCGCGGCCAATCCGGGCGGGGCGCTGCGGATGACCAAGCGGCTGATGCGCGAGGCGCAGCATGCGGGGCTGGAGACGATCCTCGAGATGTCGGCGGCCTACCAGGCCTTGACCCACACCTCCGAGGAGCACCACGCCGCGGTGGCGGAATTCCTCGCCAGCCGCAAGCGCTGAAGCGGGTCCGGCGCTACCTCAGCCGTCGCCCAGCGTGATGTCGACCATCAGGTCGGCCGAGATGCGCTCGAGTTCCTGCTGCAGCCGGGTGCCGTCGAAATCGGCGCCGGCCAGCAGCTCGGCATCGGCGTGGAACAGCGTTTCGGAGGACATCGGCGCGCTGGCGGTGCGGGTCGCCAGCTTTTCCACGTTGACCGCATGGCGGGCCAGCACTGCCGACAGCTCGCTGACGATGCCGATCCGGTCGTGGCCCACCAGCGACAGCACGAAGCGCCTGCCGCCGGCCGGCTCGGCGGCCGCCTGCGAGGGTTCGACGATGACGCGCAGGTCGGGCAGCGAGGAGAGCGCCGCGATCAACTCCTCGCTGGCCGCCTCCGGCGCCTCGATCCGCAGCACGCCGGCGAACTTGCCGGCCAGGTGCGACAGCGAGGATTCGAGCCAGTTGCCGCCGCGGGCGCTGATGACGGCGGCGAGCTTGCCGACGAGACCGGGCCGGTCGTCGCCGATGATCGTGAGCACCAGGGTACGTGACATGGAGGGTTTGCCGGAATCGAGTGCAAGGCCCATTCTAGCGCGTCGCGGACGCCGCGGCCCGGCGATGCGGGCTGCAGCCGCGCCCGCCTGGCGGTATAGTCCGGGCCTTCGCATCCAACCGTCCTTGCCATGAGCAGCGATCGCATCGCCGACCTGACCCGAGCCGTGCTGGCCTTCCGCGACGAGCGGGACTGGGCCCAGTTCCATACCCTGCGCAAGCTGATCTGCTCGCTCAACCTCGAGGCGGCGGAACTGCTCGAGCACACCCAGTGGCTGGACGACGACGAGATCGATGCGCTGGCCGAGGACGCGGCGAGCCGCCAGGCGCTGGGCGAGGAATGCGCCGACGTGCTGCTGTACCTGCTGCTGATCGCCGAGCGGGCCGGCATCGATCTGGCCGCCGCGACCCGCGACAAGCTGGCGAAGAACGCACGCCGCTATCCGGTCGCTCTGGCCCATGGATCGCGCGAGAAATACACCCGTCTCAAAGGCGCCGCTCGCGACGCCGGGGAGGACTGAGCATGGCGCTCAAAGCCACCATCTTCAAGGCGCTGCTGAACGTCTCGGACCTGGACCGCCACTACTACGCCGAACACGCGCTGACGATTGCCCGCCACCCCTCCGAGACCGACGAGCGGATGATGGTGCGGCTGCTGGCCTTCGCACTGTTCGCCGACGAGCGCCTCGAATTCGGCCGCGGCCTGTCCAGCGAGGACGAGCCGGCCCTGTGGCTGCGCAACTACGACGGCAGCGTGCAACTGTGGATCGAGGTCGGTCTACCGGACGAGCGAGTGCTGCGGCGCGCCTGCTCGCGCGCCGAACGGGTGGTGCTGTTCGCCTATGGCGGTCGCGCCGCGGACGTCTGGTGGGACAACGTCGGCCCGGCGCTGACGCGCCTGGACAAGCTCGAGGTGATGCTGCTGCCGCCCGACTGCAAAGAGCCACTGGAGGCGCTGGTGGAACGCGGCATGCAGCTGCAGGCGACGATCGAGGATGGCGTGCTGTGGCTGGCGTCCGGCCGGGCCACGGTCGAAATCAATGCCGAGCGAAGGAAGTAGCCTGCGCGCTCAGGCAGTCTCGATGCGCACGATCAGGTCGCCCTCGTCGATCGGGTCGTTCTCCTCGACCAGCACCTCGCTGACCACGCCGTCGCAGGGTGAAGGAATGTCGAGGGCCACCTTGCCGGTCTCCAAGACGATCAGCGTGTCGTCGCGGCTCACCGGTTCACCGGCCGACACCAGTACGCTTTGCACGTAGATCTCGCCCGAAGCGCAGGAACCGCAACTCTCCCAGCACTCGGGATACTTCGGTATTCGGACGTCGCGCAGGGTCACGGTCGCTCCCGATGACGATGGATGGCCATTGCAGGCGGACAAACGTCAACAAAAAACGCGGCCTCGGCCGCGTTTCTTCATGCCGCGAGCGAATTACAGGGCGCGGATGTTGGCAGCCTGCAGGCCCTTCGGGCCCTGGCGCACTTCGAATTCGACGCGCTGATTCTCGGCCAGGGTCTTGAAACCGTTGGCTTGGATCTCACGGAAGTGAGCAAACACGTCTTCGCCACCCGCATCCGGCGTGATGAAGCCGAAACCCTTGGAATCGTTGAACCATTTAACGATACCGGTTTGAGTACTCATGAATATGCATTCCTATAAAAACAAATAGTTCGGGCGATGCCCGCTTGGCAGGAACGATCAAGAACGTAAGCCGGAGAAATCGGAGCGGGGCTCACCGGATCCGGCGCCCCGCGGAGAACACCACAGACACACTGCTTGATACGACCGCCGCGACACGATACACGCTTTTTCAGCCGTGTGTGGAGAGAATCGCCGTTTTTTGCCGCTAGGGCGTGGTCATTTCGCCCAACGGTCGTGTCCGACGAACTCCTGCCAGTCGAGGAAGCCGTCCTGGTTCTTGTCGAACTGGGCGAAAGCCTGGCCCTTGAAAGGCGATACCGTGGCCACCTCCTCGCGGGTCAGCCGGCCGTCCTTGTCCTTGTCGGCTTCGTCGAATTGCTTCACGGCCTTTTCGTGCACCATGCGGGCGATCTCTCCGGGGCGGCCTTCCTGGTCCAGTTTCGGCACGATGGTCTGGGCAATTGCCGGCGCCGGCAGCAGGCAGGCCAGCAGCAGCGTCGCGAGAGTGGGGCGCATCGGGAGATCCTGTCGTTCGAGGTGTTTCGTCGCTCGGGCCGGCGCGGCCGCCGGTCGATGAGATAATCGGCGCCGACGCACGCAAGCTTGAGACACCCATGCCCATCCAGTGGTTTCCCGGTCACATGAACTCGGCGCGCCGGCAGGCGGCCGAAGCGCTGGCACGGGTCGACGTCGTGATCGAAGTGGTGGATGCGCGATTGCCGCAGGCCAGCAGCAATCCAATGATCGCCGAACTGTGCGCCGGCCGCAGCCGGCCGCGGTTGAAGATCCTGAACAAGGTCGACCTGGCCGACCCGCAGGCCACCGCCGACTGGCTCGCCTACTACAACCGGATGCCGGGCGTGCGCGCACTGGCCTTGTCGTGCCGGGTGATCGGCGAGGTGGCGCGGGTGCCGGATCTGTGCCAGCAACTGGCGCCCCATCGCAACGACGGCACCAAGCCGCTGCGGATGATGATCATGGGCATCCCGAACGTCGGCAAGTCGACGCTGATGAATGCGCTGCTGAAGCGCAAGGTCGCCAAGGTCGGCGACGAACCGGCCGTCACGAAGCAACAGCAGACGCTGGAGCTGGGCCGCCACCGCCGGCTGACCGATACGCCAGGCCTGATGTGGCCGAAGATCGAACACGACCTCGACGGCTACATGCTGGCCGCCAGCCACGCGATCGGCCGCAATGCGGTGATCGACGAGGAGGTGGCCGCGGTGCTCGGCGACCTCTTGCTGGCCCGCTACCCGGCGGCGGTGCGGGGCCGCTACCGGATCGACGCGGCGGGGGACGGCGTGGCCCTGGTCGAGGCCATCGGCGAGCGGCGCGGCTGCCGGCTGAAGGGGGGACGGCTCGACCTCGAAAAGGCGGCCCGCATCCTGCTCGACGACTACCGCAGCGGCGCGCTGGGCCGCATCAGCCTGGAAACGCCCGCCTCGCGGCAGCGCATGCTGGCGGCGGCTCAATGCGGCAGCGATGGCGAGGACGGCAGCGACTCGGCCGCCGCCAGCTGAGCGGCGAAATCGAGCGCGATCGACAGCTCCACCTCGACTTCGGCCTGCCGGCCCCGGGGCGGCTCGATCGGGCCCTGCACGGCCTGTTGCATGGCGTCGAAGAAGGCCGCGATCTGCAGCAGCGGCTGCTCGATGATGTCCAGCACCGCGTCGCATCTGACCGGGTCCGGGCCCAGCGCCGCGGCCACGTCGCGGTGTAGACCGAGCACGTGGCCGATGCAGCCGTTCATCGCGTCGACCCGCAGGCGGACCTGACGCACCGGCACCACGCCGGGGCCGCCGAACACCACCTCGTGCAGTGCCTGCAGGGCATTCAGGCTGTGCAGGAAGGCCGTTTCGAGTTCGCCGGCCAGGCTGGCCCGGATCCACGGCCAACGGCGGCGCGCTTCGCCCGGCCGGCGCCGCTGCTCGGCCACCTTTTCCCTGATTCGGCGCGCTTCTTCCCCCAGCCGCAGCATCGTCAGCCGGATATCCGGCGTGCATGGCCGGGACTGGGGGTCGGTCTTGTGCTCAGCCACTTTGTCCGGGCTGCCGCACCGAAGGCAGCAGTTCCAGCCACTGGAACCAGCGGCCACAGGCATTGCGCAGGCTGCGGGGCGTGCCGTGCCAGGGACCCTCGAAGCATTCGCCGCGCACTTCATCGTGCTCGAACAAGACCTTGCCGGCCTCCGTTGCGACGACCCGCGGTCCGTGCCAGCGCTGGCAGGTGCAGCAGCGCCTCGCGTCGGCCTGGATTTCCGTCATCGGGCACCTCTCGTCTTGTGCGTCGCAATATTCTGCCGCGAAGTCCTGGCCGGTGCCAGCGGTGGGCGCCTCAGATGCCGGCGGGCTCCACCGCGCTGACGAACGTGATGGCGGCAAAGCTGCGCTTGAGCAGCTTGCTGTAGAAGTCCCGCATCACTACGCCGTCCGGGAAACGCACGGTGCTGCCATCGACGAGCGGCGTCTTCGGCGCCGCCAGCCACAGGGCCTGATCGCCTTCCTGCACCTGCAGATAGGTGTATTGATTCGCATCCATGTGCTGCAGCACGCGGCCGCTGCGATACGGCAGCGGGCGATCGCCCTGCGGACGCATCATGCGCATCGCGTCGTCGGGCGTGGGGTGGCCCGGCGGCGGCGCCGCCGATGCCGACGCGGCCAGGCTCAGGCACAGTTGCGCCGCCAGGCAGCGGGTGAGCAGGGAGGTATTCATGTCGGTTGCGGGGCACGAGATCGTGCGGCAATGATGGCCCCGCGCCCACGGCCGCGCAAGCGGCCCCAGGGGGCCGCACGTTCAAGCCAGCCGGAAGCGGGCGGTGGCCTGCTGCAGCCGGACCGAGACTTCTTCGAGGGCCTGGGCCGATGCGGCCGTGCTGTTTTCCTCGCTTGCCGCGGCGATTTGTTCGACGCGCCGGGCGATGTCGTTGCTGGCCGTGGATTGCTCCTGCAGCCCGCTGGTGATCTCTTCCACCGAGGCCACCATGCTTGTGATGTCCTGCGTCGATTGCCCGGTCCGCTCGGCCAGCTTGCGCACGTCGCCGGCCCGGTCGGAGACGTGGGTGATCGAGACCGACATCTGCTCGACGCTGGCGGCCGACGAGGCCGACTGGGACTGTTCATCGGTCGCTGCGGCGATCTGCTGGGTGGTGGTGGACAGTTCTTCGCTCATGCCGGCGATGTTCTGGGCGTCGTCCTGCAGCTCTTTGACGATCGCGCGCAGGCTGTCCTGCATGCGTCCGCAGGCCGCCAGAAGCGCGGCGAACTCGTCGCGTCCGACGACCTCGATGGTGCCGCTCAGGTCGCCGTCGGCGATCCGCTGCGCGGCGTCGCGGGCCGAGGTCAGCGATCTGACGATGGGGGTGGCCATGCGCAGGTTGACGGCCGCCAGCGGGATCGCGACGGCGCCGAACGCCTGGCTGCTGGACTATCGGCGGCTCCGCCGGCTCAGCGTTGTTCGCTGTCCGGCGTGAAGGCGGCAGGGCCCGGGTCGGGCAGGAAATCGATCCGCTGCAGGATCGAATGTCCGATGTGGCGACCCATCGCGTAGTGGTCTTCGCGAATGGCGGCGAGCCGCTCGCCGAGTTGCCGGAATTCGCTGTACTCGGTGACGAACTGCAGGCTGCCGATGCCGAGGCCGGTCGAGCGCAGGATCCGGCCGCTGGCGGGATCCACGTCCACGACCAGCGAAAGCGGGCTGTCGAGCATCAGCACCAGCGTCTGGACGCGCTGCCCGCGATCGTCGGTGCGGCTGCCGAGCAGGGTCACCCGCCCGGATTTCAGCAGGTTCCACGGCAGCAGCGCCCGTGCCGCCTGCAGCCGCATCGCGAGCAGGAACGGCCCGTCCTTGCGGCTGCGGCCCTGCCATGCCCGCTCGCCCGACATGGTCCTGACTTCGCTGCCGGCCGGGTAGTCGAGCCGGATCCTGAAGCGGTCGGGGGCGGCCCACAAGCGCTCCATCGGGCCTTCTCCCCGCATGTCGCTGAACGTCCGCCCGGTCTGGCGCAGCGCCATGAAGCTGGGCGGCGGACCGTAGGCCTTCTCGATCGCCGCCAACACCTGGCCCAGATCATCGGCACGGGCCGACGGCGCGGCCGACAGCAGACAGAGGCACAGCAGCAGGCGAAGGCAGATCGAATGCAGGCGGCTCGTCGCTGCGATCACTGGTCTCCGGGGCACGGCACGAATTGCGTTGTCCCTATAATGCCACGCCACCCGAAAGCGGAAGCCGACATGACAGACAGCGCGCGGATCGTCGAAATCGAAGCCAAGCTGAGCCTGGCCGAGGACTTGCTGGAGACCTTGAACATGACGGTCTTTCGCCAGCAGGAGGCGCTCGCCAGGCTCGAGCGCCAGGTCGTCGAACTTGCCCGGCAGATGGCGAACATGGCCGCGCCGGGGACGTCCGGGCCGCCCGCCGACGAGGTGCCGCCGCACTACTGAGCGGACGGGGCCGGCGCGCCGCTGCGCAGCGGCGCGACCAGCGCCTCGAATGCCGACGGCGCGACGTACTGCAGCAGCTCGCGCCCCTCGGCGTCGAGCAGCAGATCGAGACCGCGCGACGGATAGAGCAGGTGGCTGCGCCCCGGGCCGGCCGGGATGCGCTCCGCAGGCTCGCCGAAACGGGCCAGGACGGTCTGCTCGTCGAGATCGATCGACGGGATGAAGGCCACGCCGCTGACCGGCCACCGGCCGGCGGCGCGTGCGTCCTCCGGCGCCAGCGCGAGGCGGTGGGCGCCGCTGGGCAGCGGCTTCGCATCCGTCGCACGGCCGGCGATGGCGGTCAGTTCCGCTGCCGGTACCGCCAGCGTCAGGATCAGCTTGCCGGTCGTGAAGCCCAGGTTCGCACTGGCCTGGTAGGCCTCCAGCGCGAGGGCCCGATCGTGCTCCATGATCAGGCCGAGTTCCAGGTCGGGGCCGTGCAATGCGCGGGCCTCGTCGAGCGTGCTCTGCGGCAGCGTGAGCCCGAACACCCGGCTCCTGCCTTCGGGCAGGACCTCGATGTTCCACGGCAGGTGGGCCGGGGAGGAGGGGGGCGGGGGCTTGGGCAGCAGGAAGGGCGCGATCAGCGCGACCAGGATCAGCCCGCCGAGCAGGCCGGCGAGCTTCATCGGCCGGCCTCCCGCGTCTGCTTGGCCGCCGCCGTGCGCGGCAGCGCGACGGGCTGCGCGGCCCGCGGAAAGGCGGCCGGGTCGAGCCGGCCGACGACGTGCATTTCGCAGCGCTTGCAGTCGAATGTCAGCGTCAGCGTCTGCTTGCCATGCACCAGCTGCATCGGCTCCGGGCGGATGCCGCGGACCTCCTTGGGGCACAGGTTGAAGCTGTAGCGCAGGCAGTGGCGGGTGACCATCAGCGACACGTCGCCGGTTTCGCGGTTGCATTCGTAGGCGTCGGCGATCAGTTCGACGCCATGGCGGCGGTAGAACTCGCGCGCCTTGCCGTTCAGCACGTTGCCCAGATAGCCCAGCTCGCGTTCCGGGTACAGCGCCGGCGGTTCGGCCGGCGGCCGGCGCATCGTTCTCGGCCGGGCGGCCTCTCGCGCCTCGCTCAGCGCGTCGAGCGCGGCGCGGCGCAGGGCGTTGAGCATCGAGGCAGCAACGAACGGCGGCGCCTGCCAGGGACCGTCGATGCGGCCGATCGCATAGTGGGTCTCACCGCTGCGCGACAGCTGCCGGATGATCGTCTCGCGCCCGCGCAGCGGATCGCGGGCCGGTTCGAGTTCGGCCTCGACGTGGGTGTCGGCGCAGTGGCCCTCGGCGTCGCTGGCGTGCAGCGTGAGGCCCTGTGGCTGCCATTCGAGGCGGAAATCGACCGCGATCCGTCTTTCGGCCGAGGGCTTTTCCAGCGCCCGCTCGAATGCCTGGTCGTGGTTGCGGAACAGCGCCGTACCGACGCCGAGCCCGGCCGGCATCTCGGCCGGCCAGAGCCGGCGGCCGACCGCACGGTTGATGCGCATGCCCTGCAGTTGGCCGTCTGCGGCGCGAAAGCACAGGCCGTCGCCGTTCGAGAAATCCACTTCGCCCTCGACCTGCAGACTGTCCGCATCGATGTGGGCCACGTGCCCGACCGGCTCGCCGATGTAGCCGGGCGACTCGAAGGCGCCGATTTCGGGCTGGCGGCCGTGAACGAAGTAGTCGGTCGCGCCGCGGTTGAAACTCTTCTGCGGTCGCGGCGTGAAGGCGTGGCTGGTGCGGCCCGACGAGGCGGCGCGGAAACCGTGTCCGGCCTCGATCAGTTCGTCCAGCAGGCGGCGGTAGTGGGCCGTCACGTTCTTGACGTAGCCGATGTCCTTGAGCCGGCCCTCGATCTTGAAGCTGCGGATGCCGGCCTGGGCGAGGGACAGCAGGTTGGCACTCTGGTCGTTGTCCTTCATCGACAAGAGGTGGCTGCCCGCCGCCACCACCCGGCCCTCGGCGTCGGTCAGGTCGTAGGGCAGGCGGCAGGCCTGGGAGCATTCGCCGCGATTCGCGCTGCGGCCGGTCTGGGCGTGGCTGATGTAGCACTGGCCGCTGTAGCTGACGCACAGCGCGCCATGCACGAAGTACTCGAGCACTGCGTCGCTGGCGTCGGCTATCTGGCGGATCTGCGACAGCGACAGCTCGCGCGCCAGCACGATCTGCGAAAAGCCGACGCGCTGCAGAAATCGCACCTTGTCCACGCTGCGGTTGTCGGTCTGGGTGCTGGCATGCAGCGCGATCGGCGGCAGGTCGAGTGCGAGCAGGCCCATGTCCTGCACGATCAGGGCGTCGACGCCAGCTTCGTATAGTGCCCAGGCGAGCCGTCGCGCGGGTTCGAGTTCGGCGTCGGTCAGGATCGTGTTCAGCGCCGCGAAGACGCGGGCGTGGAAGCGATGCGCGTATTGCGCCAGGCGGGCGATGTCCGCGACGTCGTTGCCGGCGCCGTGGCGGGCGCCGAAGCCGGGCCCGCCGATGTAGACCGCATCGGCGCCGTGATTGACGGCTTCGATGCCGATCTCCGCCGTGCGGGCGGGTACCAGGAGTTCGAGGGTATCGATCGGTGCAGGCATGGTCGGGCGGCAATGCGACAGGCGCGCATGGTGGCATGGCGCGACCGTCCGAACAAGCGCATGCCGGCAGAGTCTTGCCGTCTGATTATTAGTGTTTCGGAATGTATGGATTCACTACCGCTCGTCATGTTCGAAATTGACGTGGGAAAAAATTCCTCAAGAATGCAAATACCCATCAAGCAAGAGTGGTCATGGTCACCCCGACGGATTCCATCTTCGTTTCGTGTTCAAGGGAGGATGAAATGCTATCTGCAACTTTGCGGCGGCAGACCGTGCCGCTGATCCTGTCTCTGGCCGTCTTGCCGATACCGGGCTGGGCCGCACTTTCGGCCGTGCCCGACAGTCTCGAGCTGACACGCGGCGAAGCGGCCCATATCCAGTTGCTCGGCGCCCGCGGCCGCCTGCGGCTGGCGAATTCCAACGAGAGGGTGGCCGAGGCCGACCTCGAGGACGGCGTCATCCAGGTGGACGCCAAGCGCGAGGGGACCGCGATCCTGCGCGTACGGGATCGCGAATCCACGGTCTCGGTGCCGGTCACGGTCGTTCTGCGCGCGGCCAGCGAGGAGAGCGACCACGAAGGCGGCGGCGACACCGGTGGTGGTGGCACTGGAGGCGGAGGTGGCGGCGTCAGCGGCGATTTCGCGCTGCTGGGCTGGAACGACCTCGGCATGCACTGCATGGATGCCGACTACTCGGTGTTCTCGATCCTGCCGCCGTACAACAACCTGCACGCCCAACTGGTCGACCGCAGCGGCGGCGTCGTGACCGAGGGCGTGACGATCAGCTTCGAGGCGCTCGCCGACCCCGATGGCTCGATCAACAGTACGTCCATCGGCAAGACCAATTTCTGGGACTATGCCGGCGACTTCTTCGGCGCCAGCCTGCCGCTCGGCGAGGGATTGGCGGGCTACAGGAGCGCCGAGAGCGCGCCGCAGTTGATGTTGCCGGACGCCGAGAGCGGGCAGTTCGTCGCCGAGGGGATTCCGATTACGCCGTACGACGACGCACTGGCGAAGAACTTCTATCCGATGGTGCGGCTTGCGGCGCGCGATGCCGGCGGCAATCTGCTGGCCGAGGCCCGCGTGGTGCTGCCGGTGTCGGACGAGATGACCTGTATCGGTTGCCACGGCTCGGGCAGCGCCGCGGCGGCGCGCCCGGCTGCCGGCTGGCTGAACGATCCGGATCCGGAGCGCGACTACCGGCGCAACGTCCTGCGCCTGCACGACCAGGAGCAGGGCGGCGACGCGGCCTTCCAGGCCGCGCTCGGTGCGCTCGGCTACTCGCCCGCCGGTCTGCTGGCGACGGCCGACGGCGGCCGCGCGATCCTGTGTGCCAGCTGCCACGGTTCGAACGCCTTGCCGGGCACCGGCATCGACGGCATCAGCCCGCTCACCCAGGCCATGCACAGCCAGCACGATTCGGCCGAGGATCCGCTCACCGGCCAGGCACTGGGCGACAGCACCAACCGCAGCGCCTGCTACCAGTGCCATCCGGGCTCCGAGACGCGCTGCCTGCGCGGCGTGATGGGCAACGCGGTGGAGCCGGACGGCAGCTTGTCGATGCAGTGCCAGAACTGCCACGGCCAGATGGCCGACGTCGGACGCACGGGGCGGGTCGGCTGGCTCGAACAACCGAATTGCCAGGCCTGCCACCACGACGGCCAGCGCGAGACCGAGGCGCGCAACGGCGACGGCAGCCTGAAGAGCTGGACCGACGTGCGCTATGCGACCAACGCCGACGTGCCGGCCGCGGGCTTCGATCTGTACCGCTTCAGCAAGGGCCACGGCGAGCTGCAATGCGAGGCCTGCCACGGTTCGACCCATGCCGAGTACCCGAGCTCGCACCGCAACGACAATCTGCTCTCGCTCGATCTGCAGGGGCGCGAAGGCACGATCGGCGAGTGTCTGGCCTGTCATGCCAGCATGCCCGATACCGTCAGAGGCGGACCGCACGGCATGCACACGGTCGGCAGCCGGTGGGTCGACCGGCATGAGAGCGCGGCCGAAAGAGGGACGTCCGACTGCGCCTACTGCCACGGCGCCGATTTCCGCGGTAGCCCGCTGTCCGAGGTCAAGGTGGCACGGGACTTCAGCGTCGAAGGGCGGCGCGTGAGTTTCGCGGTCGGGCAGCAGGTCGGCTGCTACGACTGCCACAACGGGCCGCGCGGCGACTGAGCCGGGGCCCCGCCAGTGTGCCGCCGCGTTGGCGCGGTGGCACACTGGCGTTTACGCCGAAATATGCCATTCGAGGCCTCAACTTCGCCGGCTACGCGCCGTTGTTCGTGCAATGAGCATGATGGCCGACGATTCGCTCTTCATCCCCTCCAGCGTGCGCGCGGCGATTTCGATTCGCAATGCGGCCGAAGACCCGCGCATCGCCGAGACGGTGATCGAAAACATGGTGGCGTCCGAGCCGATGGTGGCGGCGGCGCTGCTGCGCCTCGCCAACAGCGCCGCCTTCCGCCGCGAGGTGCCGGCCGAGTCGGTTGGCGTCGCGATCAAGCTGCTCGGCATGGGACACGTGCGGCTGGTGGCATCGCAGGTGGCGATGCTGCAACTGGTTCGCGGCATTCGCGGACGCGCGGCGCGGATGGTCGCCGAGGGACTGCTGCTGCACTCGATCTCGATCGCCACCTTCGCCGAGGAACTGGCCCGCCTGACGCGCGGCGTGGAGCCGCGCCGGGTCGCGACGCTGGCGCTGTTCCACGAGATGCCGACCTTCCATTTCCTGGCCGGCTCGAACCGGGCGCCGGAGCGCTACGACAACATGGCCGAGATCGGCCGCCTGATCAAGACTGTGCGCCTGCGCAGCTTCGAGATGCTGATGCAGGATTTCGGCCTGCCGAGCCTGGCGATCCCCAGAAGCGACGAGTGGTCGCTGGTCGACCGGGCACATGCCTACGTGGCCCATCCCAATCCGATCGCGCTGCACCCCGAGGAGAGCGGCGACAACGGCCTGCTGCCGCCGGAGCGCGTCTTCGTGCTGCAGGCCACCGCCGACGCCGCCTACGTCACGCTGGTCGAAGGTCCGCTGCCGGCCGACGTGAAGGAGATGCTTCAGCTGGAGTCGGAGCTGGAGCGGCCCGTACCCGGTCGCGAGGAAGCGAAGCCGGACACCGAGGCGGTCGACACGGCCGACGAGCTGCAGCTCGAAGAGACGCCCCGACCGCGCCTGTTGTCGCGGCTGCAGACGCTGCTGGCGGGACTCTTCGGCCGCTGAGGCGGCCAGCCGCGCTGCCTCGGCGGCGGCATGCCTGCGAAGATGCGGCTCAGCGGCTGATCGGCCGGTAGCGGATGCGCTTCGGCTTGGCCGCTTCGTCGCCCAGGCGCTTCTTCTTGTCTTCTTCGTACTCCTGGTAGTTGCCGGCGAAGAAGGTCCATTGGGAGTCGCCCTCGGCCGCCAGGATATGGGTGCAGATGCGGTCCAGGAACCAGCGGTCGTGGCTGACGATCAGCGCGCAGCCGGCGAACTCCAGCAGCGCGTCCTCGAGGGCCCGCAGCGTCTCCACGTCGAGGTCGTTGGAGGGTTCGTCGAGCAGCAGCACGTTGCCGCCCGAGATCAGCGTCTTGGCCAGGTGCAGGCGGCCGCGTTCGCCGCCGGACAGCTTGCCGACGACCTTCTGCTGATCGCCGCCCTTGAAGTTGAAGCGGCCGATGTAGGCGCGGCTCGGCATCTCGAACCTGCCGACCGTCAGGATGTCGGCCCCGTCAGAGATCGCCTCGAACACGGTCTTGTCGTCGGCCAGACCCTCGCGCGACTGGTCCACCGTGGCCAGCTTGACGGTCGGGCCGATGTCGATGCTGCCGGAATCGGGCTGCTCCCTGCCCAGCAGCATCCTGAACAGCGTCGATTTGCCGGCGCCGTTCGGGCCGATGATGCCGACGATGGCGCCTGGCGGAACGCTGAACGACAGCTTGTCCATCAACAGCTTGTCGCCGAAGGCCTTGCTGACCTCGTGGAACTCGATCACCTTGTCGCCGAGCCGCTCGCCGGGCGGGATGAAGATCTCCTGGGTCTCGTTGCGGCGCTGGTACTCGACGCTGGAAAGCTCCTCGAAGCGCGACAAGCGGGCCTTGCTCTTGGCCTGGCGGGCCTTCGGATTGGAGCGCACCCACTCCAGTTCCTGCTTCATGGCCTTGATGTGGGCCGCTTCCTGTTTCTGTTCCTGTTCCAGCCGCTGGCCCTTCTGTTCGAGCCAGGACGAGTAGTTGCCCTTCCACGGGATGCCGTGGCCGCGGTCCAGTTCCAGGATCCATTCGGCCGCGTTGTCGAGGAAGTAGCGGTCGTGCGTGACCGCCACCACGGTGCCCGGGAAGCGCACCAGGAACTGCTCCAGCCATTCCACCGACTCGGCGTCGAGGTGGTTGGTCGGTTCGTCCAGCAGCAGCATGTCGGGCTTGGACAGCAGCAGCTTGCACAGTGCCACGCGGCGCTTCTCGCCGCCGGACAGCTTGCCGATCACCGCTTCCCACGGCGGCAGGCGCAAGGCGTCGGCGGCGATCTCCATCTGGTTTTCCAGGTCCGAACCGGCCGCCGCCAGCACCGCCTCGTACTTCGCCTGCTGCTCGGCCAGCTTGTCGAAATCCGCCTCGGGCTCGGCGTAGGCGGCGTAGATCTCCTCCAGCTTCTGCCGGGCTTCGACGATCTCGCCGAGGCCGGCCTCGACTTCGTCGCGCACGGTCTTGGCCGGATCCAGCACCGGTTCCTGCGGCAGGTAGCCGATCGAAATGCCCGGCTGGTGCTGCACCTCGCCGTCGTACTCGGTCTCGTCCCTGGCCATGATGCGCAGCACCGTGGACTTGCCGGCGCCGTTCAGGCCGAGCAGCCCGATCTTGGCGCCGGGGAAGAACGAGAGGGAAATATCCTTGATGATCTGCCGCTTCGGCGGCACGACCTTGCTCACGCGGAGCATCGACATTACGTATTGGGCCATGACTTGCGCTTGCTGTTGGGAATGCAGTGCGCAAGCTTACCCGAGCTTCACGCCGGCTGCGGCGCAAGGCGTGCGTCAGGCTGCCAGGGCGGGGTCCAGATCGAGCGGCGCCAGACGGCGATGCAACAGCACGGCCGGCGCGCCGACGCGGCTGCAGATGCGCTCCTCGCCGATCTGTTCGAAGCCGAAGCGCTGGATGTAGAAGCGGGCGTGGCGCGGATTGACCTCGATCACCAGGTCGGTGATCGGCGGCTGGTTGCTGAGCTGTCGCACGGCATGCTGGAACAGCGCCAGCAGGATCGCGGCCGGTGGACACGGTGCGTCGATGGCCAGCTTGGTGACTTCGGCAATGCGCCGGGAGCCGCTGCGGATGGCATCGATTTCATCGCGATAGTGGGTGTCGGCCTGCAGACCGGCGATCGAATCGAGGCCGAGGCGCAGCGTCGCCCACAACTGGGCGCCCCGTCGGGCCAGCACCGTGATGCAGGGATGGCGGTCGCCGGTGCCGCCGAGCCCGACGCCCAGCCCGCGCTGCTGATAGCGCCGACTGGCCAGCGCGGCGGCGGCCGGATTGAAGCCGGCGCTGACCTCGAACCTGAGGCCCGACAGCGGATCGCTGCGCCGCGATGTCGGACAGGGGGCGGGCAGCCCGCCCAGCCCGGACTCGTTCCGGGCTCGGCGGGCGAACGGCGCCGCGAACGCGCCGGCACCCCTCTGCATGACGGCGTTCAAGCCTTGCTGGCCACGAGCGGCTGGACGCGAGCGCTGCGGGCCGCGTCGTCGGCGCTCATCGACTGCACGTCGCCGCTGACGATGCCGCCTTCCTCGATCAGGATCTTGCCGTAGCGGATCACGCCGCTGACCTTGCCGGTGGCATGGATCACCAGCTGTTTGCGGGCCGTCAGTTCGCCTTCGAAGTCGCCATGGACCTCGGCCACGTCGATGCACACCTTGCCCGAGAAGGAACCCTTTTCGGCGATCCGGATGACGCGGCTGTCCATCGTCGCTTCGACGCGGCCCTCGACCACCAACGTGTCGCAATCGAGGATCTCGGCCCCCTTGAGCTTGACGTCGGGACCGACGATCAACTGGCTGCCGCCGGATGCATCGGTCTGGCTCCCGCCGCCCACTGCGGCATTTTCCGAGGTGCTCATCTTTTCCTTCTCATGGCTGTTGGCGGAATCCTGGTTGCTGTCGGTGGCGGCGGCGCTGTTGGCCGTGGCGTTCGCCAGCACCGAACTGCCGCGACTGCCGAGATTGTTCGGGTAGGTGGGACGACGCTCCGGGTTGCTGCCGGCAGGCTTCGCGAACAGGTTCTGCTTGTTGAACATGAGCATTCCTCTAGCTGTGAGATGGATACGGACAAGGACGCCGCTGGACGGCAATGGCAATTGGCGTGCCAGCAAGGGAATATTTCACAGAATCAGTCTCTTGTCGCCCTCGTTGGTGTCATGCGTGGAATGCTTCACGCCGGCTTTTGTCGCTTCAAGGCGACAGCAGGATCGGCCCATCCGGCGCATTGCCGCTCTGGCTATGGCTTTGGCAGGTGTCGCCAATACACGACACCTGGGCCGCGTGGCTGCGTTGCATTTACTTACTTTGCGCCGATTGGCCGATTTCCTAAACTCGCGGGCATACAATTGACGCCCCGCCGCTCGTTGACGCCCGCCGCTGCCGGGTCCGGATGCCAAGCCCCTCCTTTCGCCAGTACCTTCTGCTCGCCTTCCTGCTGATCGTCGCGGTGCTGACCGCCGCCGCCATGCAGGGCGTCTCGGTGCTGGAGGACTTCGCCAGCCGCAGTCGCGGTGCGGCCGGCGACGCGCTGCGGCTGTCGAGGGTGGTGCAGCTGCTCGGCGAACGCGCCGTGGACATGACCCGCAGCGCGAGGCAATACCATCTGCTCGGCGAACCGGCGCTCTACGAGCGCTTCGCGGCCAGCCGCTCGGAAGCGATGGAGGCGATCGGCGGTCTCGGTCAACTGGTCGCGATCGACGTCACGCCGATCCTGCCCTCGCTCAACGACTGGCGCGCCAGTGCGGACCTGGTGGACGGCATGCTGGCCAGCGGTGCCGACGACGACACCTTGTCCGCCGAGTTGAACCGCCTGGCCGCGATCGGCGGCCTGGTCTCGGGCGCCGCACGGCAGGCGATTGAGCGCCACAACCAGGGCCTGTTCGAGGCGCTCGACGCCAACCGGGCGCGGGTCGCGAGCCAGGTCTTCGCCGCGGTCGTGGTCAGCATTCTGCTGGCGATCGGTTTCGGCGCCTGGCTGGTGCGCTCGCTCGGGCGTCTCGAGAAGGCCATCGAGGCACTCGGCGACGGCTACTCGGACCAGCCGGTGCGGGTCGGCGGTCCGCGCGACCTGCGCCAGGTCGGCGAGCGGCTGGAATGGCTGCGCGAGCGCTTGAACGAACTGGAGTCCGATCGGGTGAGGGTGCTGCGACACGTCTCGCATGAATTGAAGACACCGCTGGCTGCAATGCGCGAGGGCGTGGCGCTGCTGGACGATCGGGTGCTCGGCCCGCTGGTGCCGGCGCAGCGAGAGGTGGTCGATATTCTGAAGCACAACTGCGCCACGTTGCAGACGCGCATCGAGGCGCTGCTGGGCGTCAACGCGGCCGCCTTCGATGCGCGCCGGCTGAGCCTGACGACGGTCGAACCCGTCGTCCTGCTGCGATCGGTGGTCGAGGAACAGGCGCTGCAGATCCAGCAGCGCAGGCTGGAGGTTTCGGTCGAGGGCAGCGGCGATCCGATTGAGGCCGATGCCGAGAAGCTTGCGCTGACCATGTCCAATCTGCTCGCCAATGCCGTGGCCTTCAGCCCGGAGGGTTCGCTGATCCGGCTGGTGGCCCGGCGCAACGGCCGTCGCCTGATGCTCGACTGCATCGATGAGGGGCCGGGCGTCGCGCCGGAGGATGCGCAGCGAATCTTCGATCCCTTCTTCCGTGGCTCGCTGCAGCCGCAGGGGCGCGAGAACGGTACCGGCATCGGACTGTCGATCGTGCGCGAATACGCCCGTGCCCACGGCGGCAGCGTGATGCTGGTGCCGGCCAGCCTGGGTTGCCATTTCAGGGTCGAATTGCCTTATGCACGCTGACACGATGCGTCTCCCGCTGGCCGCCGCGCTGGCCGCGCTGACTTCCGGCTGCGCGCTGGAACGCCAGCCGGCGGCGCCCGGCAAACCGGCCGAACCGGCGGTGATCGTCGAGCAGGCCTCGCCGACGGTGGCCGGCGACGTCAACATCCGCGCCATGCTGGCCTTCTATCGCAAGTCGCGCGGCATGTCCCCGGCCGAGCTGACGCGCGAGCGGGCGGCGCTGCAGGGCAAGGTCGGCGAGCCGCTGGAAGCGCTGCGGCTGGCCATGCTGCTCGGCCACGAGCGCAGCGACCTGGTGCGCGCGCTCGGCCTGCTCGACGACGTCGCCCGCGCCGACAGTCCGCAGGCACTGGCCCTGCAGCCGCTGGTCAGGCTGCTGGCGGACCAGTACGCCGAGCGGCTGAAGCTGGAAGCGCGCTCGGAGCGGCTGGCGAGCGGCCTGCGCGACACCGAGCAGAAGGCCGCCGCGGCGCGCAGCGAGGCCGCCGCCGCGCGCGCCGAGGCCGCCGCGCTGCAGGAGAAGATCGACGCGCTGGCCGAAATCGAACGCAATCTGCCGGGGCGGCCCGCCCCCCCGGTACCTACGGGAGGATCGGCAAGATGACTGCCGCAGAATCACTCCGAACCCGCTCCGGTGCGCGCGTCCTGGTGGTGGACGACGACCCGGACCTGCTGCGCCTGCTGACGATGCGCCTGACCGCCAGCGGCTACCGGGTCAGCACCGCCGGCAGTGCAGCGGCGGCCGAGGCCCAGCTCGCCAGCGCCCGGCCCGACGTCGTGGTGAGCGACGTACGGCTGCCCGATCGCGACGGCCTGAGCCTGTTCGGCGACATCCGCCGCCACCATCCTTCGCTGCCGGTCATCCTGCTGACCGCCCACGGCACGATTCCGGACGCCGTCGAGGCGATCGGCAAGGGTGTCTTCGCCTACTTGACGAAGCCCTTCGACAGCCAGGCGCTGCGCGAGAAGATCGAGCATGCGCTGGCGCTGTCGCCGCAGCTGGAGCGGCCGGACAGCGGCGACGAGCGCTGGCGCTCCGAGATCGTCAGCCGCAGCAGCGCGATGCGCGAGCTGCTGGCCGAGGCGCACATGGTGGCCGGCTCCGATGCCAGCGTTCTGATCCGCGGCGACAGCGGCACCGGCAAGGAACTGCTGGCGCGGGCGATCCACCGTGCCAGCCCGCGCTCGGCTCATCCCTTCGTGGCGATCAACTGCGGTGCGATTCCGGAGCAATTGCTCGAATCGGAGCTGTTCGGCCACGTCAAGGGGGCGTTCACCGGCGCCGCGACGAACCGTGACGGCCTGTTCCTGGCGGCCCATGGCGGTACGCTGTTCCTCGACGAGATCGGCGACATGCCGCCGGCACTGCAGGTCAAGCTGCTGCGGGTGTTGCAGGAGCGCGCGGTGCGGCCGGTCGGTGCGACCCAGTCGCGGCCGATCGACGTGCGCATCCTGTCGGCCACCCACCGCGACCTGGACCAGGCGATGGGCGAGGGCTTGTTCCGCGAGGACCTCTACTATCGCCTCAACGTCGTCAGTCTGCACCTGCCGCCGCTGGCCGCGCGGCGCGAGGACATCCCGCTGCTGGCCGGCCACTTCCTGACGCTGTTGTCGAGCAAGTACGGCAAGGACGTGAACGGCTTCGCGCCGGACGCGCTGGACGCGCTGGTGGCCGCGCCCTGGCCCGGCAACGTGCGCCAGCTCTACAACGTGGCCGAGCAGGTGTGCGCGCTGGCCACCTCGCCGCTGGTGCCGAGGACGCTGGTCGAGCGCGCGCTGCGCGTGCGGCGGATGGACGAATTGTCGTATGCCGAGGCCAAGGCCCGCTTCGAGCGCGACTATCTGATCCAGTTGCTCAAGCTGACCGACGGCAACGTCTCCGACGCGGCCAGGCTGGCGCAGCGCAACCGGACCGAGTTCTACCGCCTGCTGCAGCGCTACGACCTGGTACCGGCCATGTTCCGCACCGGCAACGACGTTGTCGGCCTCGGGCGACATTGAAACCTGCCGCAAGATCAAACGCTTGCGGGAGTGCCGCGGCAGCCTGTCGTGAATCGGCGACGGTGTCGCGCCGCCGCGGCCCGCCGGGCAACCTGGCGCCGCCCTGCAAGGCATTGATTCATTGAAGTTTTAGAGAGTTGGCACGACTCTCGCAAAGGTGCAGCGACTGTTTTCGCGGGCTTGCGCCCGGAGGATGCTGCACGTGTATCGGCACCGTGTCATTGCGAGGATCCTGACCACCACGGCCCTGGCCTTTGCGATAGGTCCGAACGCCATGGCGGACGAACTCGCGGCGCTGCAGCCGCGCGTCGATGCCTCGCTGGACGCCGCGATCAACGGCAAGGTGGCGGCGGCCCTGATGTCCGATCGAGGCCTGCTCGGGGCGCGCATCGACGTCGATACCCGTAACGGCATCGTCAGCCTGGACGGCACCGTGGCAGCCGAGCACGAGCTGCGCCGCGCGCTCGAGATCGCTTCCCGCGTCGAGGGCGTGCGCCAGGTCGACAACCAGTTGCAAGTCGTGCCGTCGCGCTGAGGCGTGTTTTTTTTCGCGCCGCGCCGGATTCGTCGCCGCGGCCGAACCGATTCGTTTGTGAGGTGCCGGGTCCGTCGAGCAGCGGATCCGTTATCGGGAGTGAGCGGCGATGCCGGTCATTCCCGCTTTTTTTGCGCGGAGCCGGCGCCGGTGAACTGCATCCGGGCGAGGCGTGCGTAGAGACCGTCGAGCAGCATCAGACGCTCGTGGTCGCCGATCTCGACGATCCGTCCGCCGTCCATGACCACGATCCGGTCGGCCTGGCGGACCGTCGCCAGGCGATGGGCGATGACCAGCGTGCTGCGGTTCTTCATCAGCTCCCCGAGCGCCGCCTGCACCAGGCGCTCGCTTTCCGCATCGAGCGCCGAGGTGGCCTCGTCGAGCAGCAGGATCGGGCGGTCGGCAAGGATCGCCCGCGCGATCGCGATGCGCTGGCGCTGGCCGCCCGACAGGCGGACGCCGCGCTCGCCGAGCTGGGCGTCTAGGCCGTCCGGCAGCCGTTCGATGAACTCCAGCGCGTGGGCCGCCCGGCAGGCTTCGAGCACCGCCGCCGGCTCGGCATCGGGCCGCGCGTAGCGCACGTTCTCCAGCACGCTGTCGGCGAAGATCACCGGTTCCTGCGGCACCAGCGCGATGCTGGCGCGCACCTCGGCCGGATCGGCGCGGGCGATGTCCACGCCGTCGATCAGGATCCGACCCAGGCCGGGGTCGTAGAAGCGCAGCAGCAACTGGTAGAGCGTGCTCTTGCCGGCGCCGGACGGCCCCACCAGCGCTACCGTCTCGCCGGCCGCGATCTCCAGGCTGACATCGGACAGGGCAGGCTGGCCGCTGCGGCCCGGATAGGTGAAGCCGACGCCGCGCAGGCTGAGCGCCCGGCTGGTGCGCGGCGGCAGCGGCAGCGGAGCGGCGACGCGGCTTATCGCCGGGCGTGCGGCGAGCAGTTCGATCAACCTTTCGGTGGCGCCCAGCGCTCGCTGCAGGTCGCCCCAGACCTCGGACAGCGCACCGACCGAGCCGGACAGCAGCGCGGCGTAGAAGATGAAGGCCGACAGTTCGCCGGCGGAGATGCGGCCGTCGAGCACGTCGTGGCCGCCGATCCACAGGATGAAGGCTACCGCCGCGAAGACCAGCAGCATCACCGCGGCGACCAGCATCGCGCGGGTGCGGATGCGCAGGCGGGCGGTGTCGAAACTGGCCTCGACGCGAGCGGCGAAATCCTGCCGATCGATGTCCTCGTGGCCGTAGGCCTGCACCAGCCGGATCTCGTGGATCGTTTCGTCGATGCGGTTGCCGAGTTCCGCCAGGCGGTCCTGGCTCTGCCGTGCCAGCCGGCGCACGCGGCGGCCGAAGAGCAGGATCGGCACCACCACCAGCGGTACGCCGGCCAGCGTCAGCAGCGCCAGCTTCAGGCTGGTGGTGAGCAGCATCGCCAGCGAACCGGCCATCAGCAGCAGGTTTCGCAGCGCGACCGACAGGCTGGAGCCGACCACGCTCTCGATCTGCGCGGTATCGCCGGTCAGGCGCGAGATCACGTCGCCGGTACGGCCGGCCTCGAACCACGACGGCGGCAGCGCGAGCAGATGGTCGAATACCCGCCGGCGCAGGTCGGCGGTGATGCGCTCGCCGAGCCAGGAGACGTTGTAGAAGCGCGCGTAGGTGGCCGCGGCGAGCAGCGCGATGATCGCCAGCATCTGCAGCAGCGCGCGGTCCAGCCAGGCCGGGTCGGCGGCCGAGAAGCCGCGGTCGATCACCATCCGCAAGCCCTGTCCGATGGCCAGCATCGAGGCGGCCGCCAGCAGCAGGGCCAGCGCCGCGGCGATCACGCGCAGGCGGTGCGGGCGGACCAGGTCGGCGAGCAGGCGCGCCGCCTGGCGGGCCGGGGTCGGAATGGACATGGCGGCAGTATGCCGCAGGCCCGGAACGCACGGCGGCCGACGCTATACTGGGCGCATTCGTCATTGCGGGGGAACGCTCTTGGCCGCCTGTCCGCTCGCCAGCGGCGTGACGCTGCTGATCGTACTGCTGATGTTCGCGACCGCGGCCCTGGTCGGCGCGGCGCGCAGGAGCGAGGGGATCCGTGCGCCGGCCGTCGCCGGCAGCGAGGTCTTCGAGCGCGCCTACCGGATCCAGATGAACACACTGGAATGGGCCGTGATGCTGCTGCCCTGCCTGTGGATCTTCGCCGCCTACCTGAGCGATGCCTGGGCGGCCGCGCTGGGCGGCGTGTGGCTGGCGGCTCGGATCCGCTACGTGATCGTCTATCGCCGCGCCCCCGAGCGGCGCGGCAGTGCCTTCATGGTGGCCGCGCTGGCCTTCGGCGCACTCGGACTGGGCGCCGGGTTCGGCGTGCTGCGGCAGCTGTTCGCGTCATGAGGCGAGGCGTGAGCAAGGCCTTGCTGCTGCTGGCGCTGCTGCCGCTGCTCGCCGGTGCCGCGGCGCCGTTGCCGGCGCTCGGCGTGCGCGCCGACGCGCTCACGCTGTCGGGCATATCGTCCGGCGGCTACATGGCGGTGCAATACCATTTCGCCCATTCGGCCAGCGTCGCCGGCGTCGGCGTGCTGGCCGCGGGCCCCTACGATTGCGCCGCCGGATCGGTCTGGGCGGCGTTGACGCGCTGCATGGCACCGCGTTTCTGGAGCCCGCTGCCGGATACCGAGACCTTCAACCGGCGCATCGAGCGCAGCGCCCGCGACGGCCTGATCGATCCGCTCGCCGGACTGGACGGGGACCGGGCCTGGATCTTTTCGGGCGGGCAGGACGAGACGGTCGAACGGCCGGTCGTCGCGGCGCTGGTGGCCCTCTACCGCAGCCGGCTGGCGGCGGCCGACGTGCGCTTCGTGACGCTGCAGGCGGCCGGGCACGCGATGATCTCGGTCGAGGAGCCGCAGGCCAACCCCTGCGGCACCTCGGCGCCGCCCTTCATCAACCGCTGCGGCACGCTGGATGCCGCCGGCGAATTGCTGACCCATCTGCTGGGACCCTTGACGCCGCCTGCCGAGCCGCCGCCGGAGCGGGTCAGGGCCTTCGACCAGCGTCCGTTCCTGGGCGCCGATCCGCTCTCGAGCGGCATGGCCGAGACCGGCTACCTGTTCGTGCCCAGCGCCTGCGAGTCGGGCGGCTGCCGCGTGCATGTGGCCTTTCACGGTTGCCGCCAGACCAGCGAGCAGATCGGCGAGCGCTTCGTGCGCAACGCCGGCTACATCGAGTGGGCGCAGAGCAATCGGCTGGTGGTGCTGTTCCCGCAGGTGCGCCCGGCCAACGGCTGGCTCGGCGGCTTCACCTGGCTGTTCAATCCGCGCGGCTGCTGGGACTGGTGGGGCTATACCGACGGACGCTACGCGGCCCGCGCCGGGCGCCAGATTTCGGCTGTGCACGCCATGCTGCAACGCCTCGGCGAGGCGGCCGGCAGCCCCTGAATCGCCTGTTCCGAAGCCTCGCCGGGCGGGCCGTGGGCCGGCCGGCGCATCGCCGCGCGTGCCGTGGGCCGGCCGGCGCATCGCCGCGCGTGCTCGCACCGGCCGTGGCATCATGGGCGCCCTTGCACCGAGTCCGCAGCCGCATCGATCGTGTCAGAGCAGCTTTTCGACCCCTACGGCATCCTCGGCATCGGCCGGGACGCCGATCCGGCGTCCATTCGGCGCGCCTTCCGGCGGCTGGCGATGCGCTGGCACCCGGACCGCAATGACGATCCGCAGGCAACCGAGCGCTTCAAGCAGATCCGCGCGGCCTTCGACTGGCTGACCGGCGACGACGACCGGGCGACGGCCCGGGACGAGGACGAGGCGGACGCGGCGCGCGGCGCGGACCGGCACGAGGAACTGGAGCTGACGCTCGAGGAGGCGATGCTGGGCTGCGACAAGCCGTTCACGCTGCGCCGCCAGCAGCCGTGCCCGGCCTGCGACGGCGAGGGCATGGTGGCGCTGCGCCATACCCGCATGTGCGAGGTCTGCCACGGCAGTGGCAAGGTGCGCACGACGCTGGGCCTGGAGAAATGCCACATCTGCAGCGGGCGCGGCTTCGTGCAGCGTGCCGCCTGCGAGGACTGCTGCGGCAGCGGCCACGTCCAGGCCGATCGCGAAGTGACCGTGCACGTCGCCGCCGGCATGCTGCCCGGCGAGGTGCTGCGACTGAAGGGTCTCGGCCACGAGGCGGAAGGCGAGGGCGAGGCCGGCACGCTGTTCCTGACGCTGCGGCTGCGCGACGACGGCATGTTCCGTCTGCAGGGGCGCGACATCCACGTCGACCAGCCGGTCGGCATGCTGCGCCTGCTGGCGGGCGGACGGTTGTCGCTGGCCGGTCCGCTGGGGCCGATCCTGTTCGATCTGGCGCCCGGCGCGGGCACCGAACTGCGGCTGCCCGGACGCGGCTTTCCGGGGCGCGGCGGCGATCTGGCGAGCGCTGGCGATCTGGTCGTGACGCTGCAGCCGTGCCTGCCGGAAGACCTGGACGACAAGCAGCTAGGCGGCCTGGCGCGCCTCGAGGACGCATTGCAGCGCCAGCGGGAAAGGCATTACCCGGCCCTCGAGCGCTGGTGGCAAGCCTACCTGGCGAGCCGCGCCTAGCGTGGTGTTGCGCGCAGTGAGGGGCTTATCCGCCTGGCACGCATCGGCCGTCCATGGCCGGCTGAAGCCGGCCCTACCGGGGAACACGCTTCGGTCGGGTTCTTAGGGCCGGCTTCCGCCGGCCGGCGGCGCCCGAACTCCGCCCGAATCATGGGCTCCACGAAGATCGCAATACCACGACTGGCGCCACGCTCGGGCCGGCTCAGCACTTCTCGCCGAAGTGGTGGATCTGCCGGCGCGCCTTCTTGGTCGGGCGCCCGCGCAGGTCGCTGCCGGGCGGCGGCGCCAGCCGTCGCGCTTCGCGCTCGGCGGCGCGGCGCGCCTCGCTGTCGGCGGTTTCGCGGTACAGCGCCCGGGCCTCGGCGGCCGGGCGCCGGTACGGGTTGATGCCGGTCACGTGCACGCTCCAGCGGGTGTCACCGACCGTGATCTCGAGCCGGTCGCCCGGCTTGACCTCGCGCGACGGCTTGGCGGTGGCGCCGTTCAAGCGCACGTGGCCGGCATCGACGGCCTGGCTCGCCAGCGAGCGGGTCTTGAAGAAGCGCGCCGACCACAGCCACTTGTCGAGGCGCAGCCGGGCCTGCGGGTCGGTCGAGAGGTGTTCGGTCACGGCGGCGGCACGGGCGTTGGGAGCGGCCGATTGTCGACCAGCCCGGGCCGTTGCCGCAAGCCCGGGAGCCGCTTTCAGCGCTCGACGAAGGCCCGCTCGATGACGTAGTCGCCCGGCGTGCCGATGCGCGGCGACATCTCGAAGCCGCGCTCGTCGAGCAGCTCGCAGCACTCCTTCAGCATCGCCGGGCTGCCGCAGATCATTGCGCGGTCGTGCTGCGGATCCAGCGCCGGCAGGCCGATGTCTTCGAACAGCTTGCCGCTGCGGATCAGGTCGGTCAGCCGGCCGCGGTTGCGGAACGGCTCGCGCGTGACGGTCGGGTAGTAGACCAGCTTGGCGCCGACGTCCTCGCCGAAATACTCGTTCTGCGGCAGGTCCTGCGTCAGCGTCTCGGCGTAGGCCAGTTCGGAGGTCTGGCGCACGCCGTGCACCAGCACCACCTTGTCGAAGCGCTCGTACAGCTCCGGGTCGTGCACGATGCTCATGAACGGTGCCAGGCCGGTGCCGGTGGACAGCAGGTAGAGATTGCGGCCGGGGCGCACGTCGTGCAGTACCAGCGTGCCGGTCGGCTTCTTGCTGACGATGATCTGGTCGCCTTCGCGCAGGTGTTGCAGGCGGGAGGTCAGCGGCCCGTCCGGCACCTTGATGCTGAAAAACTCCAGGTGATCCTCGTAATTCGGGCTGGCGATGGAGTAGGCCCGCGTCAGCGGACGCCCGTCCACCTCCAGCCCGATCATGACGAACTGCCCGTTCTCGAAGCGCAGACCGGGGTCTCGCGTGGTACGGAAGCTGAAAAGCGATTCGTTCCAGTGATGCACCTTCAGTACGCGTTCGGTGGTCAGGCTGCTCATGGCTCTCTGTCATGGTTGGTTCTTGTGTGGACGCATTCTAGGCAGTCTCTATTTAGCGATAAAGTGGATAATATTGATGATTATTATCTATGGAGTCTATATGAGGTTCACCTTGCGCCAGATCCAGATCTTCGTCGCGGTCGCGCGCGGGCAGAACGTCTCGCGCGCCGCGAGCAGCCTGTCCCTGTCCCAGTCGGCGGCCAGTTCGGCGCTGGCCGAGCTGGAGCGGCAGTTCGACCATCCGCTGTTCGATCGGGTCGGCAAGTCGGTATTGTTGAACGAGAGCGGGCGCCTGCTGTTGCCGAGGGCGGTCGAACTGCTGGATCGCGCCCGGGAGCTCGAAGCGATGCTGCGCGGGCCGATGGTGTTCGGCTCGATCCGGATCGGTGCGACGCTGACGATCGGCAACTACCTGGCGACCCTGATCGTGGCCGACTATCTGCGCGCCCATCCCGAGAGCAGGGTGGGGCTGGAGGTGCACAACACCCGCCGCATCGTCGAACAGCTGCTGAAATTCGAGCTGGACCTGGGCCTGGTGGAGGGCCAGTGCCGCTCGGACGAACTGCATGCCGAGAGCTGGGTGGCGGACGAACTGGTGGTGTTCTGCGCACCCTCGCACCCGCTGGCAGGCAGGCGCGACGTCGCCATTGAGGAGCTGGCCGGCGAGCCCTGGATCTTGCGCGAGGCCGGCTCGGGCACCCGCGAGACCTTCGACCAGGCGATCCGCCATCTGCAGGGCGGACTCGACGTCAGGCTCGAGCTGGAACACACCGAGGCCATCAAGCGGGCCGTGGAGTCCGGCCTCGGCCTCGGCTGCATCTCGCGGCTGGCGCTGAAGGACGCTTTCCGCCGCGGTACGCTGGCGCCGATCGAGGTCCCGGCGCTCGATCTGGGACGCCATTTCCGCTTCGTCTGGCACAAGGCCAAGTATCAGAGTGCCGCGGTGCGGGCCTTCCTCGATCTGTGCCGGAGTTTTTCCGCGCAGGCCGCCCGCAGCGACCTGATCGCGCTGCCGGGTTCGCACTAGCGGCAGCGCATCGCCGCCCGCGGGCCGCCGGGGCTGCGCGGCCTCAGCCGTTGGCGCGCCCGCCCTGCGGCTGATTGCGATAGCGCCAGCAGGCGCGGGTCCATTCGGGCGGGTTGCGCCATTGCGCGATCCATTCCTGCAGCTCGTCGGCCCGCAGCGCGCCGGCGATCGCATAGCCCTGGCCGTGGGTGGCGCCGAGCAGGATCAGCGCTTCGCCGTGCTCGATCGACTCGACGCCTTCGGCGATCGCGGTGCGGCCGAAGACTCTTGTCAGGCCCAGCACGCCTTCGACAATCGCGCGATGCTCGGGGTCGTCCAGGATGTCGCGCACGAAGGACTGGTCGATCTTCAGCGTCGTCGCCGGCAGATGCTTGAGGTAGGTCAGCGAGGCGTAGCCGGTGCCGAAGTCGTCGAGCGCGAACGTGACGCCGCGCCGCGCGCAGCGCTCCATCAGCGCGACCACGCTCGGCAGATCGGCCAGCGCCGCCGATTCGAGGATCTCGACCTCCAGCAACTGGGGCGGGAAGGCCGGGTGGCGGTCGAGCAGCGACTCCAGCCGGGCGGCGAATTCGGCGCCCAGGATCTGGCCGGCAGTGACATTGACCGAGACGGGGATCGAATGCCCTGCCGCATGCCATTCCGCCGCCTGGGCGACGGCGGTCTCGAGGCACCACTCGCCGATCGCCACCAGCAGTTCGAGATCGTCGATGCGCGAGATGAAGTCGGCCGGCATCAAGAGGCCGCGCTCGGCGTGCTGCCAGCGCAACAAGGCCTCGACGCCGATGATCTTGCCGTCGTCGAAGCGCACCTTGGGCTGGTAGTGCAGGCGCAGCTGGCCGCCTTCGAGGGCGGCCTTGAGTTCGCTGACGGCGCGGCGATGGACGCTCAGCCGGCGGTCCTGCTCGGTATCGAACAGATGGCACACGTCGCGGCCGCCCTGCTTGGCGGAGTACAGTGCCTGGTCCGCATGGCGCAGCAAGGTGTCCGGATCGCCGCCGTCGATCGGGTACAGCGTGGCGCCGACCGAGGCGGTCAGGCGCACCACGCCGCGGCTGCGGTCGAACGGCGCGCGTAGGCGGCCGAGCAGATCGTCGATGCGGCGCTCGCAGTGTTCGGCCGAGTCGATGTTGGCCAGCAGCAGCACGAACTCGTCACCGCCCATGCGGGCCAGCGTGTCGCCCGCAAGCAGACCCGCTTCCAGCCGGCGCGCCACGTCGATCAGCAACTGGTCGCCTTCCTCGGCGCCCCAGCGCTCGTTGATCGGCTTGAAATGGTCGATGTCGAGCGCACACACCGCCAGCAGGTGGTTGCCCCGCTGCGCCATCGCGATCGCTGCGTTCATCTGCTCGGCCAGGTTCTGGCGGTTGGGCAGCCGGGTCAGTGCGTCGTGCTGGCGCAGGTGTTCGAGCAGTTGCTGACTGTTGCGCAGCTCGGAGATGTCGCTCGTGAAGCCGATGTAATAGGCGACCCGGCCCTCCCGGTCCGGCATCGAAACGATCCGGGTGTGCTGCAGATAGACGCTGCCGTCGGAGCGCTTGTTGCTCAGCTCGCCCTGCCACGAGCCCTCGGTCCGCAGTTGAGCCCACAGCTCGCGGTAGAACACGGCATCGTGCAGGCCGGAGGAAAGGATGCGCGGGTTGGCGCCGATCAGTTGGTTGCGCTGGTAGCCGGTGACGTTGCAGTAGGCGTCGTTGGCCTCGATGATGTTGGCGTCCGCGTCGGTGATCAATATGCCTTCGCTGGAGGAGGAGAAGATCCGCGCCCACAGCGCCAGGTTGTCTTCGAGCTGGCGTACCGCAGTGATGTCGGTCTGGCTCAGCACCATGCGCAGCGGCCGTCCTTCGTCGCTGCGCGAGACGACCCGCCCGCGCTCGCGCACCCACAGGTAGCCGCCGTTGCGCCGATGCATCCGGTGCTCGCTGCGGTAGGCCGAACTGAGGCCGGCCACGTGCCGCTCGATCTCCTGCCGGCAGCGCCCCAGGTCGGCGGGATGAACCAGCGATTCCCAGGTTTCGAGCGTCTCGTCGATCTCGCCGGCGGTGTAGCCGAGCTGGGCCAGCCAGCGCTGCGAGTAGTGCATCCGGCCGGCAGGCAGATCCCATTCGCGCACGCCGAAATCGGCATCGTCGAGGGCGGCGCGCATGCGTTCCAGTTCGCTCGCCTGCTGCTCGCGATCGCGGTGTCCCTCGGTGGCGTCCTCGATCAGCAGGCCGGCCTGGCCCGGCCCGACCGGGAACAGACGCAGGTCGAGCCGCTTGCGGCCGCGGGCGGTGTCGACGGGCACGTCCCGCCGCTGCCAGCCGACACCTTCGCGCGCCAGCTTCTCCAGCGCCGGTCCGATGCCGAGCGGGACCAGGTCCGGCACGCCGCCGTCGCTGCGTCCGTCGGTGAGGCATTCGCGCGCCCGCTGGTTGGCGGCGAAGGCCTTCGGGCGTCCCGCCCGGTCGCGGTCGAAGCACACCACGCCGACCGGTGCGGCGTCGATCATGTGGGCCAGCCGCTGCTCGGCCGTGCGGCGATGGGCCAGCAGCCGCAGCATCCCGACGCAGGCCGCGGCGAGCAGAACGATCGCCAGCACGCTGCGCGTCGCGGCGGCCTTCCACGGCGACAGGTAGTCGCTGCGAAGCTCCGCCGCGCTGACCAGCAGCGGATGGTGCTCGACCCAGCGCACCGCCGCATTGCGGATTTCGCCGTCGACCGGCGACTTTTCGACGATGCCGGCCTCGCGCACCGCGCCGGCCAGCAAGGGCGAGAGGGACGGGATGTCCGCCTGGCGGCCGATCTGCTCTTCGGCGAACGGGTAGCGCAGCAGCAGCCTGGCCTGGCCGTTCCAGACCGCGATCGAGGTGCCGGGCGGCAGGCCGAGCGAGCGGTAGAAGGACAGGAAGGTGCGTTCCAGGTCCACGTGGGCGGCAAGAACGCCGGCCAGCCGGCCGTTCCCGTCGCGCAGCGGTCGGGCGAGCAGCAGGCCCCACCGGCCGCTGTTGCGGCCCCGCACGGTGGTCGCGAAGGTGTTGCCGTCAGGCCGTTCCCGCAGCCGCTCGAAATAGGGTTCGCCCTTCATCGTGCCGCGCAGCGCGGTGTCGCCGGAACTGGTCAGCAGTTGTCCGCCGGCATCGGCCAGCAACAACTCGTCGACCGCCGCGGTGCGGCCGACGGCGCTGGCGAGGATGCGGTGGGCATCGGTCAGCGCGTCGTGATCGGTCGCCGACGGCAGCTGGGCCGACAACTGCGACGCGGCTTCGGTCAGGCTCTGCTCGGTGGCGTCCATCACGCTGCCTACGTGTTCGGCGACCAGCCGCGCGACGACCGCGACGCGCTTGGCGGCTTCCTGGTCCAGGCGATCGCGCTCCTGCAGCAGATCGCGAACCAGCCACACCGCGAGCAGGGCGGCGAACGTCCAGCCGATCAGCAGGAGCGCGGTCGAGCGCTTCATGGGTCTCCGTGTCGGCCGGTCGTGCGCGGCCGGCCTGAAACAATCGTGCGCAACTAGTTGGCATCAAGCGTATACGCTTGCCGCCATGAAGCAAGTCGGAACTCGTGCGTTATCGCACGGCGGGCCGAAAAAATGCGTGTGGAATGGATCGGGCCGCGCTCAGGCGTAGTCGTCCATCGGCACGCAGGCGCAGAAGAGGTTGCGGTCGCCATGCACGTCGTCGATGCGCGCGACCGCCGGCCAGAACTTGTTGGCCGCCAGCCAGGGCAGCGGGAAGACCGCCTGCCGGCGCGAGTAGGGGTGCCGCCAGTCGCCGAGCAGGGCCGACTGGGGATGGGGCGCATTGCGCAGCGGGTTGTCGTCCTTCGGCCAGACGCCTTCCTCGACCTGGCGGATCTCGTGCCGGATCGAGATCATCGCTTCGACGAAGCGGTCGAGTTCCTCCTTCGATTCGCTCTCGGTCGGCTCGACCATCATCGTGCCCGGCACCGGGAAGGACATCGTCGGGGCGTGGAAGCCGTAGTCCATCAGCCGCTTGGCGATGTC
>JBNLET010000084.1:0-18662 GCA_050305135.1 Rhodocyclaceae bacterium
ACAGCGAGATCGGCGAGTTGCAGCTCGCCGCGCTGCGCTCACAGATCGGCTGGGTGCCACAGGAGCCCTTCATGTTCTCCGCCAGCATCGCCGACAACATCGCGCTGGCACGGCCCGATGCGAGCCGGCAGGCGATCGAGCAGGCCGCCCGGCTGGCCGCCATCGACGAGGACATCCGGCGCTTTCCCCGCGGCTACGAGACGACGGTCGGCGAGCGCGGCGTGACACTGTCAGGCGGCCAGCGCCAGCGCATCGCGATCGCCCGCGCGCTGCTCGCCGAGGCGCCGCTGTTGCTGCTCGACGATGCGCTGTCGGCGGTGGACACCGGCACCGAGGCGCGCATCCTGGCTCACCTGCGCGAGCGCCGGCAGGGCCGCAGCCTGATCGTCGTCAGCCACCGCCTGTCGGCGCTGATGGAGGCCGACGAGATCCTGGTGCTGCAGGACGGCCGGCAGCTGGAGCGGGGCCGCCACGCCGAGCTGCTGGCCGCCGACGGCTGGTATGCGCGCCAGTGGCGCTACCAGCAACTGCAGGCCAGCCTGGAGGCGGCCTGATGTCGCAAGCGCTCGGCGGCGCGGGCAACGCGGACGAACTGCGCGGCGGCTGGCGGCGGCCCGGCTCGCCGCAGCGCCGGGCGGCGGCGCTGCTGGCGGCATCGGCGGCGCCCGACCGCCGGGTGCTGGGACTGGCCTTGATCGGCCTGGCCGCCGCGGCGCTGCTGGAAGCCTCCGGCCCGGTGCTGGCCAAGATCTACGTCGATCGCCACCTGGTGCCGCACAGTGGCGAGCTGGGCCGCATGGCGCAGTTGCTCGGCGGCGCGCTGCTGGCCGGCAGCATCGCGGCGCTGCTGCGCTTCTGGCAGCTCGGCCGCATGGCCGGCCTGGCGATGCGCTCGGTGCAACGGCTGCGCGAGCGCGTCTTCGACCACGTGCTGCGGCTGCCGATGGCCTTCTTCGACCGCAGCATCACCGGCCAGCTGGTCAGCCGGGTGACCAATGACACCGAGGCCGTCAAGGCACTCTACGTGCAGGTGCTGTTCGTGATGCTGGACAGCCTGATCGTGCTGGCCGGCTCGCTGGCCGCGATGGCCTGGCTGGACTGGCGGCTGATGGGCATCGTCGCGCTGCTGGCGCCGGCGGTCTTCATCATCGTATGGATCTACCAGCGCTGGAGCGCGCCGGCGGTGGCCCGCAGCCGAGCGCTGCGCAGCGATCTGAACGCCCGCATGTCGGAGTCGATCGGCGGCATGGGCGTGCTGCAGGCCTGCAACGCCGGCGATCGCTTCGCGCAGCTGTTCGGCACCGTGAACCTCGGCTACTACCAGGCGCGCCAGGCCGAACTGCGCGCCAACGCCTGGCTGCTGCGACCGGCGCTGGACCTGATCAACACCGGCCTGCTGGCACTGGTGATCTGGGTGTTCGGCCTGCGCGAATTCGGCGGCCGGCTGTCCGCCGTCGAAATCGGCGTGCTGTACGCCTTCATCAACTACATGGGCCGCGTCACCGAACCGCTGATCCAGTTCACGATGCAGTTTTCGATGCTGCAGCAGTCGGTGATCTCGGCCGCCCGCGTCGACCGCCTGCTGGCACAGCCGGTCGACGCTCCGCAGCAGGGTGCGCCAAGCGTCGGAGCCGGCCACGTGCGCATCGACGCGCTGGACTTCGCCTACCTGCCCGGCGAACCTGTACTGCGCGAACTCACGCTGGACATCCCGGCCGGCGGCTTCTTCGGCATCGTCGGCCACACCGGCTCCGGCAAGAGCACGCTGCTGGCGCTGCTGCTGCGCTTCTATCCGCCCGGCGGCGGCCGCATCCTGGTCGACGACCAGCCGCTCGAGACCCTCGGCGACGAGGCCTATCGCCGCGCCATCGGGCTGGTGCCGCAGGAACCCTTCCTGCTCGCCGCCAGCGTACGCGACAACATCGACATGGGCCGCGGCCTCGACGACCAAGCCATCCGGGCGGCGGCCGAGGCGGCCCGCGCCAGCGGCTTCATCGAGGCGCTCGAACAGGGCTTCGAAACCTTCCTCGGCGAGGGCGGCGCGCGGCTGTCGGTGGGCCAGAAGCAACTCGTCGCGATCGCCCGCGCACTGGCCGGCCGGCCCCGCCTGCTGCTGCTGGACGAGGCCACCGCCCACGTGGACTCGGAAACGGAGCACGTCGTGCAGCAGGCGCTCGAAGCGCTGCGCGGCCGGGTCACGATCATCGCGATCGCGCACCGGCTGTCGACGATCCGGCACGCCGACGACATCGCGGTGCTGGCCCACGGGCGACTGAAGGAACTGGGCACCCACGCGGCGCTGATGGCGATCGACGATGGCATCTACCGCCGCCTGTACGAACTGCAGCGGATCGAGGCGCAGCGCTCATCGCTGCCGACAACCGCCGGCGACTGAGCTATGTTGTCAGCAGACGATAGACGAAAGGTGCCGTCATGAGTGCCAAGCATAAGAATGTTCTGCGCCAGATCTTCCACGACCCGGTGGCCGGCAATATCCAGTGGCGCGAGGTCGAGTCGCTGCTGAACCATCTCGGCGCCGAGGTCGAGCCGAGCCACGGCGCACGCTTCCGCGTGGTGCTGAATCGCCACGAGTACGTGCTGCACCACCCGCACCACGGCCACGCCTTCGGCAAGCCGGAGGTCAAGCAGCTGAGGGAATTCCTGGCTGCCGCGGGTGTCACGCCGTCGAGCTACGAGGCGTCCTGAACCGGCCTGCCGAAGGCGCAGGACTTGTGATCGCCGCCCGCGCCCCCACCTGCATACGGTCGGCCGCCGCGCTGGGCGGCGCCATTCGGCCCGGGCACGAGCTCGGACCCGCAAGGACTACAGATGCCACGCCCCGATCCCCGCTTCGAACACCTGCTGACCGGCCTCGACGGCCGGCCGCGCGGCGGCCTGCTGCAGAAGGCCGGCGCCATCGTCGCCACGCTGGTGGTGTTCGCGCTGGCACTGACCTTCTCGGTCGTGGTGTTCGCGGTCGTCGCGACGCTGGGCCTGGTGGTGTGGGGCTACGTCTGGTGGAAGACCCGCGAGCTGCGCAGGATCATGCGCGAGCGGGCGCAGCAGGCCCGGGCCGACGGCCAACACGGCCCGCAGCGCGACGGGCCGGCGCGCGGCAGCGCGGCCGGGAACATCGTCATCGAGGGCGAGGTGATCCGCGAAGTTCCGGACGACGAGCCGCCGGGCCGCTGAGTCAGTCGTCGGTCACCACGCCGCTGGCCACCAGTTCCGTCCATTCCGCGTCGGAGAACAGGCGCGAGCCGGAGTGGAAGTGCTTGCCCTCCGGCGCCTCCAGCGAGAACGTGCCGCCGCCGGCACCGTCCAGCGCGTCGAGGATGATCTGGGTGCGCTTCCAGTATTCGTACTGCATCTTGCCGATGTAGAACGGGCAGCCGCCCACTTCGCCGAGCAGCACGTCGGCCGGGCCAATCATCACTTCACCCGGCAGATAGCAGTTGGCGGCACTGTTGTCGCAGCAGCCCCCCGACTGATGGAACATCAGCTCGCCATGTTTCGCTTTCAACAGCTCGATCAGTTCGAGCGCGGCGGGCGTCGCAAGCACGCGATCGACCATGGGTATCCCTCCCTGCAGGAAAGAAGACGGGCGGCCGCCTGGCCGCCCGGGATCTACCGATCGATTTCACGCGCCATGCCCGGCATCCGCCCGGCACGGCGCGTCCACCGGCACGCTCAGAAGAAGCCCAGCGCGTTCGGGCTGTAGCTGACCAGCAGGTTCTTGGTCTGCTGGTAGTGGTCGAGCATCATCTTGTGGGTCTCGCGACCGATGCCGGACTGCTTGTAGCCGCCGAAGGCCGCGTGGGCCGGGTAGGCGTGGTAGCAGTTGGTCCACACGCGGCCGGCCTTGATGCCGCGACCCATGCGGTAGGCACGGCTGCCGTCGCGGCTCCACACGCCGGCGCCCAGGCCGTACAGCGTGTCGTTGGCGATCGCCAGCGCCTCGGCCTCGTCCTTGAAGGTGGTCACGGACAGCACCGGTCCGAAGATCTCCTCCTGGAAGATGCGCATCTTGTTGTGGCCCTTGAAGATCGTCGGCTGGATGTAGTAGCCCTCGGCCAGGTCGCCGGACATGCGCGCGACCTCACCGCCCACCAGGCACTGCGCCTCCTGCTTGCCGAGCTCCAGGTAGGAGGAGATCTTGGTCATCTGCTCCTGCGAGGCCTGGGCGCCCATCATCGTCTCGGTGTCCAGCGGGTTGCCCTGCTTGATGGCGCGGACGCGGGCCAGCGCGCGGTCCATGAACTTGTCGTAGATCGACTCCTGGATCAGCGCGCGGCTCGGGCAGGTGCACACTTCGCCCTGGTTGAAGGCGAACAGCACCAGGCCTTCGATGGCCTTGTCGAAGAACTCGTCGTCCTGGGCGCAGACGTCCTCGAAGAACACGTTGGGCGACTTGCCGCCCAGCTCAAGCGTGGCCGGGATCAGGTTGTTGGCGGCGGCCTGGCCGATCAGGCGACCGGTCGAGGTCGAGCCGGTGAAGGCGATCTTGGCGATGCGGTCCGAGGTGGCCAGCGGCACGCCGGCTTCGCGGCCGTAGCCGTTGACGACGTTGAGCACGCCCGGCGGCAGCAGGTCGGCGATCAGGTCCATCAGCACCAGGATGCTGATCGGGGTGGATTCGGCGGGCTTCAGCACCACGCAGTTGCCGGCGCCGATGGCCGGAGCCAGCTTCCAGGCCGCCATCAGCAGCGGGAAGTTCCACGGGATGATCTGGCCGACGACGCCGAGCGGCTCGTGGAAGTGGTAGGCGACGGTGGTCTCGTCGATCTCGCTGATGCCGCCTTCCTGCGCACGCACGCAGCCGGCGAAGTAGCGGAAGTGATCGGCCGACAGCGGCACGTCGGCATTCAGCGTCTCGCGGATCGCCTTGCCGTTGTCCACGGTCTCGGCGTAGGCCAGCAGTTCGGTGTTCTGTTCGATGCGGTCGGCAATCTTCAGCAGCAGCGTGGCGCGCTCGGCCGGCGAGCTGCGGCCCCACTTGTCGGCGGCGGCATGGGCGGCGTCCAGCGCCAGGTTGATGTCCTCGGCGGTCGAGCGCGCCGCCTTGGTGTAGGGACGGCCGGTGACCGGCGTGACGACGTCGAAGTATTGACCCTTGACCGGGGCAACCCACTTGCCGCCGATGAAGTTGTCGTAGTGGGTCTTGAACTGGACTTTGGCACCAGCCTGTCCGGGGAAAGCATATTGCATGGAACGTCTCCTAATGCGAATCGGTTAGCTCGCGCTGTCGCGCCGATTGTCCCGGTCGCAGGGGACGTGCCAGTGTCGATCCATCACGAGATGACTGCCCCAAGACCCGCACCAGTCATGGAGTTCGGCTCTATCTCCTTATTTTTTATACGGTTTTGTGGTTATACATGGATCGCGCGATAACGAAACACCTGCTCCATCCACAATGGAGCAATTTGTGCCCCGCAACTGCATTCACTTGCAAATACGCGCCGCCCCTCGACCTCATGTCACGGTGCGCACCAAGGCGTCCGACACGGGCCGCTCATACCCTGGCTGGGCCTCCATTCCAGCCTGCATGCAATTCACCAGTTCGGCGCAGCGTGCCTCCGCCAGAACCTCGCGAGGCGCGCACAGGTAGTAGGTCTCGAATCCCAGCGGGACGAAATCCAGGCCGAGGGTGATGGCCGTGGCCTTCAGCGCGAAGGCGGCGTCCACCGCGCCGGCGGCAACCGCCGCGACCACCGCGAAATGCGTGAATTCCTCGACCGGGTAGCCGCGGATGCTGCTCGGGCTCACGCCATGCTCGCGCAGCAGGAAGTCGAACCACACCCGCGTGCCCGAGCCGCGCTGGCGATTGATGAAGCGCACCGAAGGCCGGCACAGGTCGTTGATGCCGCGAATGCCGAGCGGGTTGCCGCGGGCCACCACCAGGCCTTGCTCGCGCCGCAGCAGCGGCCGCAGGTAGAGTGGCGGATCGCCTTCCAGGCTGCGCTTGATGAACAATTCCATCGGCAAGCCGTCCGGTACGTGGAAGCCGGCCAGTTCGGCGCGCCCCTCGCGCAACGCGGTGACCGCCTTCGGCGAACCCATGAAGCGGGCATCGAGGAAGGGCAGGCGCCCCTCGCTGATGCATTGCTGCAACACCAGGTCGTGACTGCAGGCGAGGCGTAGCCGCGGCTCGCCCAATTGCAGGCAGTCGCGCAGCTCGCGGTCCAGCTCGCCCAGTTCGCGCTGCACCAGGCCCTGGATGCGCGATTCGATCTTCTGCACCAGCGAGGCCAGGCCGAGGCCGGCCGGCGTCAGCTGGCTGCCGTGGCCCTTGGTCTTTTCCACCAGCTTGCAGCCGAGCGCCGCTTCGGCCTCGGTGATGCGGCCCCAGGCGCCGCGATAGGAGCGTCCGGTGCGTTCCGCGCCCCCTTGCAGCGAACCGGTGTCGGCGACCGCGCTGAGCAGCGCCGACAAGGCGGCCAGGTCCAGTTCGCCGGTGTCCAGCTCGAGGCTCGTATGCGCCTTGATGTTCAGGCGCGCATCGGCATCCTTTTGCATATTTTATCCCTACGCCCCAAGTCGTAGTCTTTGTCTGTCGTCATTGTATATTCCACTACACCTTGAATAGGCAATCGACAAACCATTCGACCGTTCCACGAGGAGATTCGTAATGACGCTTTCCCGACGCAGCCTGTTCGCCGCCCTGCTGGCCGGCGCGGCCGTCCTGCTGCAGCCGCTGGCCGTCCAGGCCGGCGAGTTCATCACCGTCGCATCGACCACGTCGACCCAGAACTCCGGCCTGTTCGACCACCTGCTGCCGAAGTTCACGGCCGACACCGGCATCGAGGTGCGCGTCGTCGCGGTCGGCACCGGCCAGGCGCTGGACATGGGCAAGCGCGGCGACGCCGATGCGTTGCTGGTGCACGACAAGATCAAGGAGGCGAAATTCGTCGAGGATGGCTACGGCGTGGGTCGCCGCGACGTGATGTACAACGACTTCGTGCTGGTCGGACCGGCCAGCGACCCGGCCGGCATCAAGGGCGGCAAGGACATCAAGGTGGCGCTGCAGAAGATCGCCAAGGCCAAGCCGGCCTTCGTTTCCCGCGGCGACAAGTCCGGCACCCACAGCGCCGAGCTGCGTTTCTGGAAGGCCGCCGGCATCGACCTGGACGCGAGCAAGGGCGACTGGTACCGCGACACCGGCAGCGGCATGGGTGCCGCGCTGAACACCGCCGCCTCGCTCGACGCCTACGTGTTGTCCGACCGCGGCACCTGGCTGAACTTCAAGAACCGCCAGAATCTCGCGATCCTGGTCGAGGGCGACGCGGCCTTGTTCAACCAGTACGGCGCGATGATGGTCAATCCGGAACGCCATCCGCACGTCAAGAAGGCGCTGGTGCAGAAGTTCATCGACTGGCTGGTGTCGAACAAGGGCCAGGCGGCGATCGCCGCGTACAAGATCGGCGGCGAGCAGTTGTTCTTCCCGAACGCCAAGTAGTCGCGTTGCGTCCCGCCGCGCGAATCCGCGGCGGGAAACCACCACGCTGCCAGGGAAAAAAACGGGCGCCTCTGCCGGGGCGCCCGTTCGTCATGCGACCGACGACCGCCTCAGAACTTGAGCCGCAGGCCCATGCCGACGGCGGTCGTGTCCTCGCCGCTCTCCTTGCCGGCGAAACCCGCGCCGCGCGAAGCGTTGTCGTCGTTGATCATGCGGTTTGCCATCGCGTACAGCGTGGTGCGCTTGGACAGGCCGTGGGTATAGCCCAGCGACACCGAGGTGGAGTCATCGTCGTCGTTCTGGTCGTCCTTCAGCTTGCCCACGTCGGCGTGCAGCTTGCCGCTGCCGACCGGCACCGAGACGCCCAGGTAGGCCACCTTGGCATCCACCACGTTGTCTTCCTTGGCGGTCTGGTAGCTGGCGTAGATCTTGGCGGCGCCGAAGTCGTAGGCGCCGCCGACGTAGACTTCCTTCAGCGCGTCGTCGGGCCGCTTCGAGCGGTGGTACACGACGCCGACGCCGAGCGGGCCCGAGGCGTAGCCGAGACCGACGCCTGCGCGGTCGTCGTCGCTGCGGTCGTCGCCGCTCTGGTTGTCCTGGAACGAGTAGATCGCCTCCGCCATCAGGCCGCCGGCGTCGCCGAGGATATAGGTGATCGAATTGTTCCAGCGCGCGTCGGTGCCCGGATGGATCGAGGCGCCCGGGATCGAGTTGACCAGCAAGGCCTGCGAATTGAACACCGTGCCCGGGATGCCGGCCGAGAACTTGCCCGGATACTTGTAGCCCGGCGCGTACTGACGGCCGAGCGCGACGGTGCCGAAAGCGCCCTTCAGGCCGGCCCAGGCCTGGCGGTGGAACTGCCGGCTGGAACTGATCGCCTCGCCGTTGCCGACCGTGTAGCCCTGTTCCAGCGCGAATACCGCTTTCAGCCCGTTGCCCAGGTCTTCGCTGCCTTTCAGGCCGAAGCGCGATCCGGACATCGCGCCGTTGATGATGCCGGTGAAGGTGGTATCGCCGGACTTCGCATAGCCGACACCGACGTCGGCGATGCCGTAGAGGGTGACGTTGGACTGGGCCATGGCGGGTGCCGCGCAACAGGCCGCGACGGCCAGCGCAATCGTTCGGACGTGCATAGATCTACTCTCCGCTTCTTGTGTTGGATGCTCGGTTGCGGGTCGCACGCTAGCACCGGATCCATTGGCACCAAATATGAAGCGCGCCACCTATTGCCATCGGCGCCGCTCTGCATGTAGCGGCGCCGAGCCCCCGTCCGGCTATTCCGCCGGCGGCAGCACCCGTCCCAGCGGCGACAGGTCGTAGCCGCCCAGCGCCTCGGCGCAGTGCCGCAGCGGCGCGCTGTCGATCGTCTCGAGCAGGCGCTGGAACAGGCGGCGGAAGAAGACGCCGCGCGGCACCACCAGATCGAGGGTCTCCATCGCCAGCGGCAGGAAGGCCAGGCCGTGCTCGACGGCGATCGAGCGCGGGCCGGCGGCGCAGTCGGCCGCGCCGCGCGCCACTGCGGCGGCAGCCTGCCGCGCGGTGCGCACCTCGATGCCGCCGCAGTCCTCGAGCCGGAAGCCGGCGGCCTCGAGCGCGATCTGCAGGCCGTAGCGATTGCCCGAGCCGCTCGGCTGCATGGCCCAGCGGTAGTCGCAGCCCGCGAGCAGGTGCAGGGCGTCAACCCCCAGGCCGTCCTTGAGCATGACGCCCTGCTCACGCCGGCCCAGCCGCACGGCGGTCCATTCGGCGCTGTGGCGCTGCCGCTCCAGCAATGCCCGCCGGTGCGTGTCGCCGTCGCGCGCCGGGCCCCAGTGCATCAGGCAGGCGTCGAGCCGGCGCGCCGACAGCTGCCGCAGTCCGATGCCGGTGGCGCTCGGCACGTGGGCGATCAGCGCGTCGTCGCCCAGCGCATCGCCGAGGGTCTGCAAGGCCGCCTGCAGCAGCGGGTCTTCCGCCCCGCCGACCAGCAGCCGGTCGGCGAACAGGCCGCCATGGGCCTGCTCCAGCAGCCACTGGTCGAGCAGCTGGCGCGGGAACAGCCACTTGCCGCCGACACGGGCGGCCGGCAGCTCGCGCCGGCCGGCCAGCTCGTAGAGCTTCTTCTCGTTGATCTGCAGGTAGGCCGCGGCCTGTCGCGCGGTCAGGTAGGGACTGTCCGGCGTCGCGCTCATCTGCCGGCGTGCCGGGCCAGCTCTTCGGGCGTATTGATATTGCTGAAGGCCTCGGCCTGGTCGTCGAAGGCCACCTCGACGGTGCGCAGCTCGCCGTACCACAGGTCGATCTTGCGCCCGCCGCCCTCGAGGAAGGCCGACAGGTGGTCGAGCACCTCGCGCCGCACCAGGCTGAACACCGGATGCGCCTGCTCGAAAGTGCGAGCCACGGCCAGCTCCGCATCCGCCGCCAGCAGTTCGGCCCGCAGCCGCTCGACTAGGTCCGGCGGCAGGAACGGCGAGTCGCACGGCGCGGTCATCACCAGCGGATGGGCCGCCGCCGAGAGGCCCGCGTGCAGACCCGCCAGCGGCCCGGCGAAACCCGGCACCCGATCGGCCACCACCGGGTAGCCGAAGCGGCCGTAAGCGTCGGCGTTCTGGTTGGCGTTGATGATCAACTGGTCCACCTGCGGCGACAGCCGCTCGATCACCCAGGCCACCATCGGCTTGTCGCCGAGCAGCTGCAGACCCTTGTCCACGCCGCCCATGCGGCGCCCAAGGCCGCCCGCCAGCACGACGCCGGTCACCGCTTCCGATTCAGGTCTCATCGTTCGAAACGCTCCGCTCCGGTAAACAGCAGGTAGTGCTTGCCCTGGGCGCGACCGATCATCGTGATGCCGATCTGGCACGCCAGCTCGTAGCCCATCTGGGTCAGGCCGGAACGCGACACCAGGAAGGGGATGCCCACCTGGGCCGCCTTGATGACCATCTCGGAGGTCAGCCGGCCGGTCGTGTAGAAGATCTTGTCGCCGCCGTCGATGCCGTCCAGCCACATCTGGCCGGCGATCGCGTCGACCGCGTTGTGCCGCCCCACGTCCTCGACGAACATCAGGATCTCGGCGCCGCGGGCCAGCGCGCAGCCATGCACCGCGCCGGCCTGCTTGTAGATCGATTCATGCTTGCGCACGGCGTCGAGCAGCGCGTAGAGCGTCGCCTGGTCGAGCCAGCCATGCCGCGGCAGCCGCACCCGCTCCAGATCGGCCATCAGGTCGCCGAACACCGTGCCCTGGCCGCAGCCGGTCGTGACCGTGCGCTTCTCGACCCGCTGCGGCGCGATGCCGCCGCCGCTGCGCGTCGTCACCGCCACCGCATTGACCTCCCAGTCCACCTGCACCGAGGCGATCTCGTCGATGTGCTCGACTAGGCGCTGGTTGCGCAGGTAACCGAGCGTCAGCGCCTCGGGCGCGCCGCCGAGCGTCATCAGCGTGACCAATTCGCCGCGGTCCACGTAGATCGTCAACGGGTGCTCGCCGGCAATGCGCGTCGGCACGCACTGACCGCTTTCGTCGACGGCCTCGATGCTGAAGGTCAGCGGCCTGCGCGCGTCGCTCAGTTCGGGTCTTGGCACGGCACTCTCGCTCGGTCGGTGGGCGCGGCGATTGTTGCACGCCGCCCGCGCCGACCACAAAGGCCGCCCCGGCCAAGCCGGCCAGGGCTGAGGGAATGGACCGGCCGAGGGCGGTGCCGTTCCCACGACCGGCGAGGGCCAAAACGCACCACATGGTTCATTTTGACCAAAAACGGATCGATCGTCCGGCCCTTGAAGGAAATTCAATCCGTTCCGGTAACTATTCAGACCATATGCACGGCACGACCGATGCTTAAGTGCAACCAAATACAAGCGCTGTGGTCACTCCAGGGCGGCCGCACGAAAACAATCAAGAACGGAGACGATTCTGATCTTCCAGATATCGACAGTGCCGCCGCGCCTTGGCAATCGCCAGGAGGAGGGCCGTTGTGGCGCCTGAGATGGATTCGCCGCACTCCGCCAACGCGTCCCGCGCCGTCGAGGACGCTTGGCCGCTGACAGTGCACCTGCAGCGCCGCCAGGTGGGAGGCGGGCTGTGGCAGTCGGATAGCTGGAGCGTGCTGGCGCTCGAAAGCGACCGCGGGCGGGCGCGGCCGGAGGCGCTGCGGCGAATCGAGTGCCGCACGGACGACGCCGACGGGACCGAGATCCACGTCTGGCAGGGCTTGTCGCTGACGCTGCACCGGGACGAGCGCGCCGCCTACCGATTCAATCTCGCCTCGCGCTCGCCGCGGCTGTTCGTCCATTGCGACCAGGACGAGCAGGGCACGATGCTGCCGATCCTCATCACGGCCAGCCAGGACGTGGCCTCGGCCTACATGGACGGCGGCGAGGAGGACGTCTTTTCCTGTCCGATGCCGGCCGCCGTGCAGTGCTGGATCGAGACCTTCATCGCCCGCCACGGCGAACCCGAGATCATGCTCGGCAAGAGTCGCCGCCGGCAGCGGGGCAAGCAACAGCAGGACGCCGACAAGCATGCCTGACCGTACGCCGCCGCCACCCGATCACGCCGAGACCTTCCTCGGCCGCTGGTCGCGACTGAAGCGGGGCGAAGAGTTCGAACAGCCGGCCCCGATTGCCGGCGCCGACGAAGCGCCGCTGCCGGCCGACAGCGAGCAGCGGCTGCTGACCGACGAAGACATGCCGCCGCTCGAGGACCTGGGCGAGGAGTCGGATTTCTCCGCATTCCTGTCGCAAGGCGTGTCGGACGCACTGCGCCGCAAGGCGCTCAGAAAGCTGTGGGGGCTGCCGATGTGCACCGCCCTCGACGGCCTGAACGATTACGACGACGACTTCAGCACCTTCGAGCCGCTCGGCGACACGATCACCCATCAGATGAAGCGATGGGCCGAACGCCAGGCCCGGCAGGCGCCGGCGGGCGACGAGTCGGCCGGCGGCGCGCCGCCGGCGCGGGCATCGGTCGAGCAGAGCGTGCCGCCGCAGGCGCAGGATGCCGCAGGCGAAGGCGAAGCCGCCGACCCGCCAACCGAGGCCTGAATGCGCAGAGCGCGATGGAAGAAATGACGACCACTCCGCCCCAGTCTTCGCAGCACGAAGTCGACCGCGCCGCCCGGCGCGCGGCGCTGGCCGCGCTCGGCACGCCCCCCGGCGCCGACGCCCCGGCGCTCGGCTACCGCTCCGCCGGCCGGACCGTGATCCTCGGCCGCGAGGACCGCATCCGCCGACTGGCCGACGCGCTGGCCGGCCGCGTGCCGCTGTGCGGCGTCGTGACGCAGGCCCTGCCCGGCCAGATCACGCCGGACATCGAGGCGGCGGCCGAGCTGGCGCAGGACACGACGCTGCTGCAGCTGCCGCTCGGATCCATCGACGGCTACCTGGGACATTTCGATCTGCAGATCGAAGTCGGCGGCGAGATCGCGCCGCTGGCCCGGCTGGCCTTCGGCAGCGAATACTGCGACGTGCTGGTGGACCTCAACGACAGCCCGCGCCTCCAACGCGAACTGCCGCCGCCGGGCTACCTGCACGCCGAGCCGGACGCGGCGCCCGAAGCCCTGGCCGCCGAGGTGCTGGCCCTGGTCGGCGAGTTCGAGCGACCGCGCTTCACGATCATCGACAACGCGCTGTGTGCCCACTCGGCCAGCGGCATCACCGGCTGCACCCGCTGCCTCGACGCCTGTCCGGCCGATGCGATCCGCAGCGCCGACGGCCGGATCGTGATCGACGCCCACCTGTGCCAGGGTGCCGGCGGCTGCGCCAGCCTCTGCCCGACCGGCGCGATCCGCTACGACCATCCCGCGCCGGCCATCATGCAGGCCCGGCTGGAGCGGCTGCTGGCGGCCTACGCCGAGGCCGGCGGCCGGACTCCACGCCTGCTGCTGCACGATGCCGCCGCCGGCGCCGGCTGGATCGAGGCGAATCTGGAAACCCTCGACGGCGCCTGGCTGCCGCTGCAGCTCGAGGAGATCGGCGCGGCCGGTCTCGACCTGTGGCTGCAGGCGCTGGCCCGCGGCGCCGGCGAGGTGCTGCTGCTGGCCAGCGCCGCGCCGGACTCGATCCGGCGCGACCTGGACGGCGAGCTGGCGGTGGCGCAGCAAATCCTGGCAGCGCTCGCGACCGGCCACCGCATCACCCTGCTGGACGAGCCCGAGCGCCTGCCGTCGCTGCCGCCGCCCACGCCGCGGCCGATGCCTGCGCTGACGGGCCATTCGCTCGACTACGACAAGCGGGCACTGATCTCGGCGGCCACCGCCCACCTGTACCGCAACTCCGGCCTGCCGGTGGCCGGGCAGCTGGTCGAACTGCCGGCCGGGGCCCCGTTCGGTGCACTGGAGATCGAGCTGGCCGGCTGCACCTTGTGCGCTGCCTGCGTCTCGGCCTGTCCGGTGAAGGCGCTGGGCTCGGGTCGCGACCGCCCGCTGCTGTCCTTCGTCGAGGAGCGCTGCGTGCAGTGCGGCCTGTGCGTGCAGTCCTGTCCGGAGAAGGTGCTGCAGCTCGCGCCGCGCTATCAGCTCGATCCGGAAACGCGCAGCCGGCCGCTGACGTTGAAGGAGGAGCCGCCGTTCGAGTGCATCCGCTGCGGCAAGCCCTTCGCCACCCAGAGCATGATCCGCAACATGCAGGCACGCCTCGCCGGCCACCGGATGTTTGCCGGCGCGGCGGCCGAGCGGCTGAAGATGTGCCCCGACTGCCGCGTCATCGACATGGCGGGCAGCGAACAGGACGCCGGCCTGGTCGGACTGGCCCAGCCGGTCGTGGCACGCCGGCCGGAGGGGAACCGCCACTGATGATGTCCGCCATCGATTCCGCAACCGACATGCACGGCGCAAGCAGCGGCTACGACCGGTTCCGCGCCGACACCTATGCGCTGCTCGGCTCGCTGCTCGCCGCACCGCCCGACCAGCGCATGCTCGACTGGCTGGCCGGCCTGGAGAGCGACGAGGCCAACGGGGCGCGCATGAGCGAGGGCTGGCGCGCGCTGCGGGCGGGCGCTGCCGAGGCCACCGCGGGCGAACTGCTGGACGAGTTCCAGAACCTGTTCATCGGCCTCGGCAAGGGCGAGATCGTGCCCTACGGCTCCTGGTACAAGACCGGCTACCTGATGGAACAGCCGCTGGTCGAGCTGCGCACCGACCTGCGCGCACTGGGCCTGGAGGCGGACCAGGACAGCCACGAGCCGGAAGACCACATCGCCATGCTGTGCCAGGTGATGGCACTGCTGTCGCGCCCGGGCGAGGGCTTCGGCGCGACCGAGCAGCGGCAATTCTTCGAGCGCCACATGAAGGACTGGTGCGGGCGCTTCTTCAACGATCTTCGGGCCTGCCCGTCGGCGCGCTTCTATCGCGCGGTCGGGACGTTCGGAGCGATTTTCGCGGGCATCGAGGCACTCCGGCTGGAAGGATGAACATCGCCCGCAACGACGAGGAGGAGACAAATCATGGACAACAAGCCACAACAGCAGCAGGCAGTAAATGCCGAGCGGCGCGGCTTTCTGCGCAAGGCGGGCCTGGCCGGCGGCGCAGCCGCGGCGGCGATGGCGACCGGGGCGTCGGCCGCACCGGCACCTGCGCCCGAGCCGACCCGGGCCGAGCCCAGCCGGGGCTATCAAGAGACCGAGCACGTGCGCGCCTACTACGATTCGGCGCGGATCTGAGACCGTGCCCAGGCGTGGCACGATGAGCAGAACCAGGAGCAGGCGACCATGAAACTGACACCGAAATCGAACTCCAATGCGGGCGACGGCCCGCGCGGCGCAGATGACACCGGTCTCTCCCGCCGCAGTTTCCTGACGTACAGCGGCGCAATCGCCGGCGGCGTCGCGGCCGGCACGATGCTGGCCCCGCCGATGGTGCGCAGGGCGGAAGCCAAGACCACCGCAGCGGGCGGCAAGACCGAGATCAAGCGCACCATCTGCACCCACTGCTCGGTCGGCTGCGGCATCTATGCCGAAGTCGAGAACGGCGTGTGGACCGGCCAGGAACCGGCTTTCGACCACCCGTTCAACCGCGGCTCGCATTGCGCCAAGGGCGCCTCGGTACGCGAGCACGGCCACGGCGAACGGCGCCTCAAGTACCCGATGAAGCTCGCCGGCGGCAAGTGGCAGAAGATCAGCTGGCAGCAGGCGATCGACGAGGTCGGCGACCAGATCCTGAAGCTCCGCGAGGAATCCGGCCCGGATGCGGTGTACTGGCTCGGCTCGGCCAAGCACAGCAACGAGCAGGCCTACCTGTTCCGCAAGTTCGCGGCGCTGTGGGGCACCAACAACGTCGATCACCAGGCGCGCATCTGCCACTCCACCACGGTGGCGGGCGTGGCGAACACCTGGGGCTACGGCGCGATGACCAACTCCTACAACGACATGCACAACGCCAAGGCGATGATCCTGATCGGCTCGAACCCGACCGAGGCCCATCCGGTGGCGATGCAGCACATCCTGTATGCCAAGGAGCGCAACAAGGCCAAGCTGATCGTCGCCGATCCGCGCTTCACGCGCACCGCGGCCAAGGCCGACCAGTACCTGCGGCTGCGGCCCGGTTCCGACGTGGCCTTCGTCTGGGGTCTGCTGTGGCACGTCTTCGAGAACGGCTGGGAGGACACGGAGTACATCGCCAACCGCGTCTTCGGCATGGACGAGATCCGCGCCGAGGTGAAGCGCTGGCACCCCGATGAAGTCGAGCGCGTCACCGGCGTCGGGCGCGACCAGATGTACCTGGCCGCCAAGACGCTGGCCACCAACAGGCCCGGCACCGTCGTCTGGTGCATGGGCGGCACCCAGCACACCACCGGCAACAACAACACGCGGGCCTACTGCGTGCTGATGCTGGCGCTGGGCAACATCGGCACCAGCGGCGGCGGCGCCAACATCTTCCGCGGTCACGACAACGTGCAGGGCGCCACCGACCTGGGCGTGCTGTCGCACACGCTGCCGGGCTACTACGGACTGGCCGAGGGCTCCTGGAAGCACTGGGCGCGGGTATGGGATCTGGACTACGACTGGATCGCCGCGCGCTTCGACCAGGCGAGCTACGAGAAGAAGGGCGACAAGGAACTGAAGCCGATGAACACCAACGGCATTCCGGTCTCCCGCTGGGTGGACGGCGTGCTCGAGGACAAGGCCAACGTCGCGCAGAAGGACAACATCCGCGCGATGGTGTTCTGCGGCCACGCGCCGAACAGCCAGACCCGCGGCGCCGAGCAGAAGAAGGCGATGGAAAAGCTCGACCTGATCGTCGTCGTCGATCCGTACCCGACCGTCACCGCGGTGCTGCCCGACCGGCAGGACGGCATGTACCTGCTGCCGGCCTGCACGCAGTTCGAGACCTACGGCTCGGTCACCGCCTCGAACCGCTCGCTGCAATGGCGCAGCAAGGTCATCGAGCCGCTGTTCGAGTCCAAGCCGGACCACACCATCCTGTACCTGTTCGCGAAGAAGTTCGGCTTCGCCGAGCAACTGTGCAAGCACATCCAGGTGAACAACGACGAGCCACTGGTCGAGGACATCACGCGCGAACTCAACCGCGGCATGTGGACCATCGGCTACACCGGCCAGAGTCCCGAGCGGCTGAAGACGCACCAGGAGAACTGGCACACCTTCGACTACACCACGCTGGAGGCCAAGGGCGGACCGGCCAACGGCGACACCTACGGGCTGCCGTGGCCGTGCTGGGGCACGCCGGAGATGAAGCACCCGGGCACCCACGTGCTGTACGACACCAGCAAGCCGGTGGCGAAGGGCGGACTCAACTTCCGGGCGCGCTTCGGCGTCGAGTTCGAGGGCAAGAACCTGCTCGCCGAGGGCGGCTCCTATCCGGTCGGCTGCGAACTGAAGGACGGGCATCCGGAATTCACCGCCGACATGCTGAAGAAGCTCGGCTGGTGGGACGACCTCACCGACGCCGAGAAGCAGGCCGCCGAAGGCAAGAACTGGAAGACCGACCTCTCCGGCGGCATCCAGCGGGTGGCGATCAAGCACGGCTGCGCGCCGTTCGGCAATGCCAAGGCGCGGGCCGTGGTGTGGACCTTCCCGGACCGCGTGCCGATCCACCGCGAGCCGCTGTACACGACGCGGCGCGACCTGGTGGCGGACTATCCGACCTACCCGGACCGCAAGAGCCACTACCGCCTGCCGGTGCTGTACCAGTCGATCCAGCAGCACGACTACTCGAAGGACTTCCCAATCATCCTCACCAGCGGACGGCTGGTCGAGTACGAGGGCGGCGGCGAAGAGACCCGCTCCAACCCGTGGCTGGCCGAGCTGCAGCAGGAGATGTTCGTCGAGCTGAACCCGGTCGACGCCAACAACAACGGCATCAGGCCGGGCGGGGACGTGTGGGTCGAGACGCCGGAAGGTTCGAAGATCAAGGTCAAGGCGCTGATCACCGAGCGCGTCAACCCCGGCGTGGCCTTCCTGCCGTTCCACTTCGGCGGCGTATTCCAGGGCAAGGACTTGCGCGACAAGTACCCGCAGGGTTCCGACCCGTTCGTGATCGGCGAGGCAGCCAACACGGTGATGACCTATGGCTACGACTCGGTCACCCAGATGCAGGAATCGAAGGTTTCCTGCTGCCGTGTCGCCGCAGCCTAGGAGGAGTCAATCATGGCAAGGATGAAATTTCTCTGCGACGCCGAACGCGGCATCGAATGCAACGCCTGTGTGACGGCGTGCAAGAACGAGAACGAGGTGCAGTGGGGCATCAACCGCCGCCGCGTGGTGACCATCAACGACGGCGAGCCGAACGAGAAGTCGCTCTCGGTGGCCTGCATGCACTGCACCGACGCACCCTGTTCGGCGGTATGCCCGGTCGACATCTTCTACACCACCGAGGACGGCGTCGTGCTGCACAACAAGGACGCCTGCATCGGCTGCGGCTACTGCCTGTTCGCCTGCCCGTTCGGCGCACCGCAGTTCCCGCAGGACGGCGCCTTCGGCGAGCGCGGCAAGATGGACAAATGCACGTTCTGCGGCGGCGGTCCGGAAGAGGACAACTCGCCCGCCGAACGGGCCAAGTACGGCCGCAACCGGCTGGCGGAAGGCAAGCTGCCGTTGTGCGCGGAGATGTGCTCGACCAAGGCGCTGCTGGCCGGCGACGCCAACAAGGTGGCGGACATCTTCCGCGAACGCGTCGTCGCACGCGGCTCCAACCGCGGCGCCTGGGGCGAGAACCTGCAGTTCAACCCGCTCGGCGGCAGCCGGAACTGAGCCTCCGATACGCCGACGCCAACCCGCCGC